>JAKVCN010000013.1 GCA_022448585.1 Puniceicoccaceae bacterium
TGATAGGCCGCAAGCCCCTCCCAAAGCGCCATTTCAAGCTTTAGCACTGGTAACATGAGTTACTGTGCCACATCCGGTATTAATTCGAGTTTCCTCGAGCTATCCCAAACTTTAGGGCAGGTTGCTTACGTGTTACGCACCCGTTTGCCACTTTCATGTTTAATTTTCAACCGAAGCGTCAAATTAAACAGTCTCGTTCGACTTGCATGTCTTAACCACGCCGCCAGCGTTCACTCTGAGCCAGGATCAAACTCTCCGAATCGAATTTGTTAAGATTCAGAGGAGTTCAATAATCCTAAATCTGGATTTTATATGAACTACTACTATTTAAAGTGCGCAAACTACATAGAATGTAATTTGCATATAAGAAATTGACGGTAAAACCGACAATCACATAAAGTAAACTTTCAAAGAACGCTCTTTGTAGAGACGAAAGCTGGTCATAAAGCCGATTGGCTGAATGACCGTCAAGTGCTTTTTAAAATTATTTAAAATCAGTATTTATGCGTATACGCATCTAGAACAAGCTCCCAAAAATATGCCGCTAAGCACTAATGAAGAGAGCCGAGGACAATGCAGGACATAACTAAGCGATCAAGTCTTTTTTATTAAAAAAATAATTATATTAAGTGATAATTTTTAAGTAATTGCATAGTAGTAGCTTACGATTAAAATTGTTGTACATTAAGCGGTAAAATGTGTGCACTAACCCTGCTTTATCAGGTGCGTTTACCTTTATACGAAGCCAGTCCAAAAGGCTTATGGTACACAGCAGTCGCTTTCTCGGATTGCTCCAATAAACCTTTCTCGCCAGTGATACTCTTCCAGTATCGAAACATCCGCAGTTCCTAGTAAATATTGAGCAAGATATAATGCCTCTATAGAAGCTAAGCCACCGTGTGGATCATGCGCAATCTTACTAACTCTAGGATAAGCAGTCTGAATAGATGGCAGAGAGCGACGAATAACAGTACCGACTAAGCAAGATTCTAGTTGGGGCAAGAGGCGCCATGTACTATCTAACAATAATAAAGGGCGACTCACGTCTGCACTGGAAATTATTGGTGCATCCAATCCTAAAACAGTAAATCCAGTCGCATCAAAGGTCCATCCAGGGCGAGCTCTAAGAAAACTAACATCTTCACGCCCCTCTAAGGGAGTCAAGCTACACTTACTACGGCGCTCTTTGACGTGTCGGATAATAGTTACCGGTATCATATAGAAGAGTGTTTATAAATGCATTAAGAAATTGCGCTACAAGCAAGGGCTTCCCCAATTACCGATTCAATATCAGAATATGGCTCCTCTCCAACTGAAATACGAATCAGATCAGGGTCGATACCTATCTGTCGTAACTGATCACATCCTTTAGGGCTGGTGACTAAATCATAATGAGCGAGATACATAAATGGACTAAGCAAAGTAAATCGTGTGCCAAAACTTGGTCCTTTCATGCAACGTGCAGCATCATAGAAAGCTCGTAGCGAGCCTTTCAGTTCAATTGTAATTAACGCACTTGGAGCATACTTAGTAATGCTACCTTTCTGAGCCCATAGCAAGCTATCTGCAAAGTGAACTCGCTTAACTGCCTCATGCTTCTCTAAGTACTGACGCAATCGATCTGCATTTTCATACATACGATTAACAACACTAGGGGCCTGCTGTAGTTGATTGGCAAGTCGCGCTAAATCACGAAAGTATGGAGGAGTATGCGCAGCAGAAACACCAACAATAAGATCCCCATAAAATGGCGAATCGCGGTTCACAACTAGTGCGCCTGCCATTACATCTGCTTCGTATGCTGAATACTTAGTCAAGCTTGAGACAATTACATCGGCATAGGGTAACACATTTATTGACAAAATAGATGCGACCGATGGATCGACTATTAATATTGCTCCAGCAGAGCGCACTACGGCTGCAAGACGCGGCAAGTCACATATCTGAATCAATGGATTCGAAGGGCATTCTACAACAACAGCCGCTAATTGGTCCCCATAGGACTGGATCTTTTGCTCGAGCTTCGGCATGTCGGATATATCATATTCGATATCTAGACTTTCTTCTGAGCCCAAGTACTCCCTCAAAATAATCCCAGAATCCACATAGAGCCATCCTAACTGCAACCATCGGTTTCGTCCCCGTCGCCGCTGAGAAGCTTGCACAGCTTTGAAGCCAGCATAAAAAGCGTTCATTCCAGACGCACACAGCAAGACATCTTCTTTACGGCAGTTTATTAATGCAGCTAGTTTTGTTTCGACCTGTTGCTCTACGTTTCCAGAAGCACTACTTTCATTGTAAATTGATTCGAGCAACTCATATTTATGCAATAGGTCTTCGGCCTGACGCGAAGAAATACCACAGCCCACATGTTGAACATACCGATACAGTTCGTTTGGATCGGAGTCGTATTCATCACTAAGATAGATAATGTAAAGGCTGTCCTCAACTGCGAGCATTCGAGCTTGCCCACCGAAATGAGCGACTAATTCCTGACTTGCTCGTCGACTCGGAATTAAAACTGCAAATTGGCTAGCCAATCCCTCACGATCCAAATAAAAGTTCAAAATTTCTTCAATCCAGCGATGACGCAGGAACCGTGGATAACCAGAGCACATTGCCTGCATCACCCTTGGCTTTTTTTCTTCATATCCGATCACATCATCCAAAGTTGGCAAGCAAGTCGTGACCGAATGTGGACTATTCGATACGCTCGCGCCAAGTGGATAGTGTTTAAGTGAGTTCATAGACCTGTATAGAACTAAAAAAGTTATTTTTTACTAGATAGCGAGACAAGAGCGGGCACGTCTTTACACGGCGCCCATACTATGTCTATTTAAAAAGTAATTAATGAGATACTCACGACGTCATTTTACACGTAATACCCTTCTAGCAAGCCTGTCTTGCACTAGTTTAGGGATACCTCTGTTGGCTCAATCCAGAGGCAGATCCTACACCGTACGCAAAGGCGATACTTTAAGTCATATTGCGCGACGCCACCAGACAACTGTGGCAGCAATTAAACGCGCAAACAATCTGACTAGTGACTTAATACGAATTGGGCAAAAAATAACCCTGCCAGACCCAAGAGTGTATACTACAGTGGATCGCTTGCACTCCTTAAGACAGCAATGCGCTGGAATTAAAGTACGCAAGAGTCAGTGGCAAAGAATAGTTGTGCATCACAGCGCTATTAAATATGGCAATGCTTCGACCTACGATGCTACGCATCGGCGCAGAGGAATGAAAAATGGACTCGCCTATCACTTTGTTATCGGTAACGGCATTGACTCTGGAGATGGAGTAATAGAGGTAGGTCCACGTTGGAAAAAGCAACTTCTTGGTGGCCACTTAAAAAGCTATACATTAAATTTGAGCTCTATTGGTATATGCCTAGTTGGAAACTTTGAAGAATCGCGCCCAAGCCAAAAACAACTTGATTCTTTTGTCCAACTGATGAATTGGCTGCAAGAAGCGGTACTCAAACAAAAAGTGGATTTTGCCGGCCACCGAGAACTTAAGGGTGAGCAGACCGTATGCCCTGGGAAAAACTTTCCGTTAAGTGCCATGCACCGCAGGTTTGGTTGAGCCAACAAACTAAATTAAACAATACAAAATTACTTAAGCACGAAGTCGACCAGTATATCTTTAGCAATTGCTTTAAGATTCGTTCGCAGTGAATCTATACAGTAAATGGATGACTATGAACTCATTGACAGTGGCAATGGCCGCAAGCTAGAACGCTTCGGTAGTTTTATTTTGGATCGACCATGCGCTCAGGCAGTTTGGAGCCCTTCTAGACTGTCAGAATGGGACTGCGCAGATGCATCCTTTTCTCGCAAGGATGGACTCAAGTGGCAAGGTAGGGATAATCTTCCAAGTTCATGGAAGGTAACGATTCATGGAGTTCGTATGAAGCTTGCGACAACTAATTTCGGTCACTTGGGAGTATTTCCAGAGACCAGAACAATATGGGACCAAATTAGAAATAGCATAAAACTTGCGAATGAAAAGCACAGCAATCCGATCCATTTTCTTAACCTTTTTGCCTACTCTGGAGGTGCAACATTAGCGGCTGCTCAGGGTGGAGCACATTGCTGCCACGTCGATGCCTCAAAGGGCATGGTACAGTGGGCTCGCGAAAATGCAGAGCTCAATGACTTAAACCAGCACCCGATCCGCTGGATCGTTGATGATGTAAATAAATTCTTACAGCGCGAACAACGTCGCGGCAATCAATATGATGCAATTCTCTTAGATCCTCCTTCTTTTGGACGTGGCAAGAAGGGCGAATTATACAAGATTGAGCAAACACTCATAGAGACCTTAAGTCTAGTCGAAGCTGTACTTAGTGAAAATCCTGTCTTTGTTTACTTAACTAGTCATACTCCTGGCTTTACGCCGATCGTGCTGAATAATTTGCTTCGCAAATATTTCAGTACTGGTGCGATTAAAAGCGGCGAAATGTTGCTAACGGTGGCTGAAAAAGTACTACCTGTACCCAGCGGCGCTTGGGCTCGCTGGCAACCTGAATAATTTTTAAATAACTCAAGTAAGAGCGTTACGCCGTATGGTAGTCGAATTGTAGTTACTATTAGCCTGAAAAATTCACAAAAAAAGGGTGTACGCCGTTAAGCGTACACCCAAATTTAAACCCTTAAATTAATCGCTTACTTTAGAGGCGGCGACGAAGCATAATTGCAGTCATTGCTAAGCAACCAGCGATTAAAGCATATGAACTAGGCTCAGGAACCGCAACTGCCCATAATGCAGTTTGTCCCGATTCTGTTAAATTGCCATCAGACCCCAGATAAATGGTACCTTGCCCATCGATTACAAATTCTTCTGTAGACCCGCTGTTGTTACCGCTTGAATACGTAGCTAGCAGTGCAGAATGCTCTTCAGCAGTTTTTGCAGTAGCTGCTATTGAAATAGATTGGTTACCGTTAGTATTATCTATTAGGTAATTAATTAAATTTCTTATGGTTCCAAGCTTAGCGTTGTAAGTACCTCCAGATGTTAGTTGGTTAGCAGCTGTGAGAATACCAGCACCTACAACTAGGTTTCTTGAAGTAGTTACTTCTTCCTGCCAATTAACCCAACCAGCTTGGATAAGATGAAATTCCCCACCGAGAAGGTTAAGATTAGCTGTTTGGTTGGTATATTCATGAGCATTAGTACCAGTTAGGTCTTTGGCACCAAATGTTAGACCTTGGGCAGTAATTTTACCACCATTCATATTTAGGGTTCCAACACTATCATCAGAATGCCCCATGGTTACAGCTCCTGTGAAATCTGCTGTACCACTGTTCATAGTTAATATACCAGTGGATACGCCAGTGCTGTTTTGATTATTTTTATGACCGATGTTAACAGCATTACCTGTCAAAGCACCGCCATCCAAAACAATCTCTCCAGTAACTGTACTGCTATTATTTTGATTGTAGAGGTTGCCAATAATTACATTTGAACCGACGCTGACAGCACCACCCGTTTCAATAGTTACCTTTGCCTGACCAGGACCCGCGTCACGATTCCATGTCATACCTGCAAATAAATTTGCAGCAGTGCTAAGTGTACCTCCACTCTTAATATTAACATTAGTTTCACCAGTTGGCTCTGGACCAAAACCGCTTCCAGAACCGTTATACATCATACCAGCACGAAACTGGTTGGTAGATACAGTTGTGGCAATATCAACGGTTGCCCCTGCTTGAATGTGTACGTGATCAGCAGCGGAAGGTAGCCCAGCCTGAGCATCGCCATTTTGCGCAGCCCAGTTAGCTAAGACAGTAGGGTCTGTACTTGAAACGTCTGTTCGGTAGTAAAAATCTACAGCATTAACTGCAGAAGTAGTGAATCCTACAACAATAAGTGAAGTTATTAAATTTTTTATAAATGTAGTCATAATTATTAGGGTTTAAAAGCAATTTTGTAATGTTACAAATTACTGAACTAGGCAAAATATTAGTATGTAGTGTCTTAAGTCAACTGCTAATTTAGTACTTTTTACTTATTTTTAGCTTAAAGGTTATATATATTATTTAAGTACTTATTATTGAGTTACTTAAGTTTTTAAAAATAGCTATTTTGCTAGCTTTTACTGTAAACTTGATGAACTTGTCTCTGTACCTGACTATTTATTCGTCTGGCTTGTAATAAGATGCGGATCCACGAGTCCCATGACTTGTCCAGAGTACTCAGCTGGCACAATGTACTTATATTGTGGCTCTGACTGGTTTAGGTGGTGCTTTTTAACAGCAAATAGAGTTACTGGGCTGCTTTCCGTTAAGTGGTCGTGCTGGCTTGCCATCCATTTGAAGAGCTGAGCCTTCAGTCGCACCTTGACTTCGGCAAGCTCTGGGTCTTGTGCACGGTTTTTAAATTCGAAAGGATCAAGCTGCGTATCAAACAGTTGCTCTTCGGGGTGACCATGCTCCTTCGCGCCGCGCTCTAAAAAGTAATTAATTGCTTTTCCAGCGGCGCGTTCGCGTTCGATGCGCTCAGTGCTGTTAAAATTATGTACGTAATGGTAGCGACCATCATGAATAGATCGCTGCGGGAAGACACTGCGGCGCTGAATGCCTTGGTTATGTGATACCCCATACACATAGTCATGGTGCGTGTTACTGACGCCCGTAAGCACAGGAAGTAGGCTCTTACCGTCTAAGTCTGCAGGCGGGGTACCACCAGCTAGAGCAATAGCAGTCGGCACAAAATCAGCAAAGCTCACGAGCGCTTGGGTGCGCCCAGTAATAATTTTTTCTGGCCAGCGTGCCATGAAGGCGACCCGCAAGCCACGATCCGAAACTGTGAACTTTCCCATATCGGCGCCATGATCATCGGCGTATAATACTAGGGTATCGGACTCTAGGTCGTGCTTTTCTAAAAGTTGCAGCACCGCGGCAAATTCCTTCTCTTTTTGCGCGATACTCGCGTAATACTCAGTGGCGCGCTTCATATTCCACTGCGTCGATGGTAAATAAGGCGGCATTTGAATATCCTCGGGCTTAAAAGAGGTATTTTTGATATAGGGACCATGCGGATATTCGCTGGCAACGATAATACAAAAGGGCTGATCGCCTGATTTCGCCATAAACCGATCCATCTTGTCCAGCGGTATCACTGGGCGGGGTAATCCTGGCTCGCGCATAGGGTTCATGTGCTCCGTCCATGGGAATTGGGCAGCTGGCTTGACATGCGACTTGCCAGCAAGAATCACTTGGTAGTCAAGCTCTCGCAAGTAGGCTGCAAGCGTCTTCACACCTGAGCGAATTGCATAGTGGTTTAGAAAACAGCCATTACGGATCGGATATAGCCCAGAGTAGAGCATGGAGCGACTTGGAGCACACACGGCTTGACCGGTGTAAGCACGGTCAAAAACCAGCGCCTGCTTCGAAAATGCTAGTGTCGTGGGCGTCGGCACCTTTGTATTGCCGTAGACTGCATGATCTGGACGGCTTTGATCATCCGCTAGGAAAAATACGATATTAGGGCGCGTTCCTTGAAGCAGATTTGGCACGTTAGCGCAAACTGTTTGCCATAGTAGCGTTATGCCGAGCAAGCAGCAGAGTTTAAAGCGTGAATAGATCATAAGTGTTTATAGCATAACTGAAAGATAGCGCAATACTGCTTTCTGAGTCTTAAATTAAGAGGATCGCTAAAAAAATCGGTTCTAGATATTTGAAAGAGAGCTACAGGCCTAAAGACTTTTCCGCATTTCGTACAGCATCTAAGTCAACCGCCGTCTCTTCAAACTGCAGCTGCTTCGTCAAAGCGATACGTCTATAACGGACATTGCTTAAATCTTTAGGATCATGGTATAATAAAACAAGGATACGCCCTCCCTGCCGAATGGTTAATCGGCCGTTTTCAATAATGACTGGCTTTGCTCCTTGGTTCACGGTCGCCAAAATAAAAGGCACAAGAAATTTTTGACTCTCTCCACTTACTTCAAAGTCAATAGCATCCATTGAGGATAAATCGTTAATGCGACTACCAACCTTGGCGCGAATAGAATTACGTGATAGGTTTATGCACCGCACAGTGTTTTCTGCGAATTCAGCTCCGCTTATATCAAACACCTTGGAAACCAAGCGCCCATTAGGATCACGAATAAGTACTATACATTTACGACCCTTCGCCCCTAAATTAGCGCTGACTAAAGGAGCATAAGTGACCGTACCATCCGGTTTTGTAATCTCCTTTACAAAAGAAAATTTACTTGGCCCAACATAGTTTAAATCGCGTGTAAGCGCACTCTCTTTTGCTCTAACGCGCGTGACTTTTCCTCTGGATAAATAGCTTAGGTTGATCCCGCTGCTGTTTGTACCTGCGCTTACTGCTTCTTGATAATTAATAAAAAATACACTCAAAGAATATCGCCCAATACTAGCTTGAATACTGCTTTGTGAAAATAACTGTCCACCAATTAAGCTTATCACAACTGCAGTGTGTAAAAAAATAGATCTCATACTTACAAAATCAATTCGCCTAAATATCTTCCGCTGAAAGCCAACTCTCCGAAACGATACGATACTTGCGTCCAAATCGCTTATTCTTGTCAGAGGTGGCGGAATCATACGCTAGCTCTGTGGAGTCAATATGCTCAGGCGTACGCTGTACAACAATCTCATAATACGCCTGCGAAGAGGGCTGGTTCATACCATTACTAATGGAACTAACTACATCACCTCTTGAGCGTATAACAAATGTATCACTACGCACCTGTAGTATGTGCCCAATCTTATTGAGCAGATCTGCCTGTGTCAGCGAGCCTGGCATTCCATCCGTGCGCGGGCGTCTTTCAGCAGCGAGATTGCTTTCTGCATAAAGTGGGTAATAATCTAGATTTTCCTCGACCCATAGCCCAGAACCACGATCCCCAGCGCCATTACTTGCGCGACCGTTTATTCCGGACTTATCGATAGCTGCTTGTAACACACCACTGTAAGCAAACGAAGGAGTGCTTATATCTAAAGAACGATTGATAAAATCAGATACGCTTGTGTAAGGGTGCATCTTATCATTCATATCTGCCGTTGAGGAGCGCAATCGAATCTCCGTAACAATCGCCTCTGCTAAGTCAGTAATTTGAGAATCACTAAGGCTGCGAAATCCTGCAGAGATCGAATCTACGTCTCCACTTAAACTGGGCAGAGTACTAGTAGAATTCTTGATTGGCTGGGAGAAGCGAGAAAAGTTATGTAGTTGATCAGACGAACTAGCCTTTCCTCCTGAACTATTTTCAATTTCACGCATGGCTCCTAAAACTGACTCCCATGCGGCAACAGAAGTTGAATTAGCATTAAAAGCCCCGTCCTGCATGAGCCTTGCGGCAGCTTGCTTTTCATTCCTTAGACTTGCCCCACCCGTGTAACCAGAATCGACTAGACGCGCATCTGGCAATGGGAAATCAATATCGCTTGAAGGATCAATGCCTGAAAAAAAGTATCCATCCCACAATGCTGAATTTAGCTCATAGGAATAATCGTAGTGACACCAACGAACTGAGACATTTGATTGAGACGTGTAATTATTTTCTAATGGATCAATTTTTGATTTATTCAGCGGTATATGTAAATCAGGAAATGAATTGCCGATGGCATAGGCAGGGATGGAGTACAGTGCTTGGTTTACGTTCGTATGTTGCTTATAGTTATCTTTCAAAATACCGTTAGAAATCTCTAAGTTATTACTCGATCCGTAGTAATTAAACAAATTTGCATGCATTAAGTGCCCGATGCTGAGTGGTGTGGATATGTCGTAGAGTGATGCTTCATTGGAGCCACTAGTCGAATTAATGCCAGCCATAGATCCTAGCTTTGCATTTAGCCCATCCGTGCCGGGAGTGTAATTGTCGATAGTAGGACGATAAAAATCATCCTCTGCGCCACGAGTGTACATAGTGGCCTTATTTGAAACATCATAGTCCATTTCTGCATTGATTGGCCATTGAACAACAGGAGCCGTTGGACTAAAGTTACGATACAAGTGAATGGGTATTTCCTCTTCATCATCATACGGCATATCTGGAAATTTAAGCGCTGAAGAAATACCCATTTGCATTTGAGCTAATCTATGATCATTCGTTTCATAGAGATTAACTGCTATGTTGTTTCCAGGATCTAAATAACTTGTCTGGACAGATGAACCAAGCGGTTGCAAGAAAGTATTGAATCGTGGACTGTCGCTAAATTGGGAATCCAATTTGTTGATACGATTTAAGCGGATAACTCTAGGATTATAAGCGCCTCCGCTGTAAGTACTCTGAGTTTCGCCAGCCCCAACTTCTTGTCCTAAACCCTGTACCGTAAGTGATTTAAAACGGTTGGATCCATCTGTATTAAATGTATTATCTACGCTTAAATCATACAAGTTCAGCACGGGGCGCCACATGTTCCCTCCTTGTCCGCGACTTATGTGAGGGAAAGCTGGGCGAAACTTGTGAGGCCAAGCTAATCTTCCACCATCTGCTTTCAACGCGATTGCATTTTCCAAGAATTCTCCAGATCCTACACCTAAACTAGGAGAGATTGGTTCAGTAAAAAACCCATTCATATTACCTTCAATTCCAGACCACCCACCAGGAACGAGTACATTATTTTTTCCCTCTTGAGATTGCCTGTGATCAAATATAGAGTTATTAGGTGGGGAGAAGTTGTAGGCCTGCCCTGCAGGAATAGTAACAGGCTTAATTCTGAACATAATAACATTGCGTGAGGTCGATCCTCCACGCCATTGGGCAACCTTAATCGTCGCCAATAGTTCACGAATGTGACCAAACTCTTTCATGTTTCGAAAACTTATCGACCAAACATCCATACTAGCTATAAAGTCAAACTCGACGCCAATTTCTGGAAGTGCCAAGTCCTTGTTGTATGGATTCCACAAGGTAATGAGCGGAAATAACCCTATGCTATAATCGTAGGCCCCGGTCGTCCACTCATCTCCCGTACCATTGTAGTCAGCGAAACCAAAAAAAGGTAAATTCCAACGAGTGACAACGGGCGCAATTCCAACCTGTTCAGTGGTGGGAATGCGAAGTTCAAGCGCAGTTGAATTAGTTGCCGAGAGGGCAAATTGATAATAGTCAGACAATTGTTCCCATTTAGGACCACCAGGATCTCCAGTCGATGGAGAAGAACCGAAAGGCTCAAATATTGGCCCTTTAAGATCGTCTGGTAGAGTTAAGAGCGCAGTCGACAAATCGCGCTTTAAGCCACCATTCTTAGTGTTAGCTAGCACCCCACGAGAGTGCGCGGTAAAGTCATGAAAGAACTCACGGTCCCAATTATCCAAATCTGTAGAGGGTAAAGCATCTTTTAGAAACATCGGAACATTTTTGACGCTGATAATTTTACTTGGATCCAAACTTGCCTTCTTCCAAGGAGAATCTTCTTCTGCGAGCAGTTGCTTACCCTCTATATTACTTACTGCAGTCGGATCTGCCTGCTGTGCCATCGCAGTGCGGTAATAATCCACATCTCGGTCGCTACTGCCCAAATGACGGTCCTCTATGTTAACTCGGGCTTTGACCCCCTCGTCACTCACCCAGTATGCGTAGTGCCCTTTAAGTCCATCATCCGCCCCGCGGATCTCTACATTTGCCGCAGTCACCGTATCGTCTTTCTGAATCGCACTCTTATCAATCACGCTACCGCCAATGCTAGCTAGTACAACTGTGCCGGCTTGCTTCGTATATGCATCTGGATCTTGTCCACTTACCAGCCATTTTGGCTTACGTTCACTTAAACCATCTGCTACATCAAAAGGATCACTCATCGATGCTTTGGAAGACCATACTCCAGTCCAGCGTTCCTGTCCAGCAGGGCCTCTCTGGCCTGTAATAGGATTGAGTAATATATCCGCGCGTGCAGTTACCCGCTGATCGGGACCGGTATAGCGCTGCAAATCTCCGAGCGCAATCATGGCACCAAGCTGTGAATTGAGGCGAGCGACTAAATGATCCCGACTGATCGAAGCACTGCGACTTTCGACCTGCACCAGCGTTGATAAACTCAGCACAAGTAAGAGCATAAAAGCCATTAAAGATAGGCTAATAACCAAGGCGAAACCTTTTTGGTTTTTAACTGACTTTTGGGGTAAAAGAAACATTTTAGGGGCAATAATTCTGCTATGCAGAAATTGTGTGCAAGGCAGCTTATCATAAGTAATAACAGAGCATGCGTGTTTGCAATAAAGTACTTACTTAATTCTCCATACCTAATTATATGCTTCCTGATTCGCTAGCCTATAATCCCAACAAGCGCCCAAAATAATTGGACGCAAAGACTACGAAGGCAGAGGTAATTCGTTTGCCCACAATTCCTCAGCATCCTGACGCTTACGAATCAAATGTGGCTTCTTATTTAAATCGAGTAGTACCTCCGCCGCCTCTGGATACGAATTATAGTGTTTTGTAGTCATCGCTGCGCAATAAGCGCCAGCTCCATCAATAACACATAAATCCCCTATCTGTGTACGTGGTAACTGACGCGGCGCGAGTAGTTCTGGGTCACCGTTGGCGGGCGTCAAAATATCACCCGACTCACAGCAATGTCCAGCGATCATGTAGTCGCAAATTTCCGAAGTTGCTTCGCTTTGCAGTATATAAATTGGATGCTGAGAGCCATAGATCGAGGGGCGCAGTAATTCAGTCATGCCAGTGTTGAGCTTTAAAAACTTATAACCATTTGCGCCCGTTGAAACAATATCTTGAACAACGGATAAAAGCGCACCTGCATTTGCGAGCAAATAAGTGCCTGGCTCGATTTCAAGATGTATCTCTCGTCCAGTCTCTGCGGCAAACTCGCGGAATTTCTCAGCTACTGGTTCTCCGCATGCTTGCAGGTCCGTAGCGATCTCATTGGGCATGCGCGCTACTTTATAACCACCGCCTAAATTTAATGTATTCACAGTCGGAAACTGACGAACTAAGTCGAGGCTCATGACAGAAATTTTCTGCCATACTGCGGGATCACTTCCAGAGCCAATATGTGTATGAATGCGTGACACCGTCAGCTGATACCGGTCTACCAAGGCTTGAGCCTGATCAATCCACTCATGCCAAATACCAAAGCTGGATGCAGGACCACCTACATTCGTGCGATTATTGCCACCCGATCCAGAGCCAGGATTGAAGCGTAAACCAATCGAGCGTCCAGGGAAAGCTCTACCAAAGCGCTCTAATTGATTTAAAGAACATGCATTAATAGATATTCCCAGCTCATAGAGTTTGGCAAAGTCACTAGGTAGTTCCTGCGCGCTCAGGCTTATAGCACTTGGAGCATAGCCAGCAGCGATCGCGCGGCGTACCTCGTAGCCTGAACTCGCATCAATGTGAAGCCCGGCGTTATTAAATAACTGTAGAATAGCTGCGCTTGGTGCTGCCTTCATAGCGTAGCGCACGGTCAATCCATACGCATTAGGGAAATTTAAGGCTGCAGTAGCGTTCGCTAACAAAATCGCTTGATCGTAAACATACACTGGCGAGCCAAACTGGTCGGCTATGCTACGAGCAGTCGGTTCATCGAGAAATCTAGGCTGTGCTAAATGTGCCATACTTTAAGCAAATAATCTACATGCTGACAGGCAAGCGTCATGTGTAAGAACTACAAACAGAAATTCACCTATTGATTTCAGTATAAATTAGCACTATCAACCTAAAAATGGAAACATCGATTGAAACGCCTTCCAAGCGGCAGGCTCCAAGATATACAACTGGAGTATTCTGTCACTTACTTGGTCTTACTTCGTATCTAGGCATTCCGTTTGGGAATATTATCGCCCCCCTAGTTCTTTGGCTACTCAAACGCGCGGAAGATCCTTTTGTAGATGTTTGCGGCAAGGAAGCTATTAATTTTCAGACTACGATTAGCCTCTACTTTACTTTGTCTGCAGTTTTAATTTTTGCTAAAATTGGTATCCTACTGTTACCGTTAGTAGTCATCTTTCATGCTATCTTTACGATAATAGCATCTATAAAAGCAAGCGAGGGACAACATTACCGTTATCCGCTAACGATTCGATTTATTCGTTAATGCGCCAAGCTCAAAGCTGAACAACTTGCCCATGCCATTTAATCAGAAACGCCTAAATACAATTCTAAATAAGATGCCTTCATCTTTATATGAAGTGGTCGGCAATTCACTCGGTGATGCAAACTTTAACGGTTACCTAAAAGCTTCAAAAACAATAACACTTGAAGATGCAAAATCTTTAAAGCCACTTCTAGAAATAGCGAAGCAATTTTCTGTTGCACCAATCTCTAACTTTCATGTAGGTGCCATCGCAGTTGGTGATTCCGGTAATTTTTATTTTGGCGCTAATATGGAATTTGTAGGAGTTCCGCTTAGCGCAAGTATTCATGCTGAGCAGTCAGCTGTAATGAATGCTTGGCTACATGGGGAGGACGGTATTCAAGGGCTTCACGTGTCCGAATTACCCTGCGGTCACTGCAGGCAATTTCTACTGGAGCTCTCCAACGCACATACGCTACCAATTGCTGTAGCTAATAAGAAGTACTTGCTAACTGATTTAATTCCGCATCGCTTTGGCGCTCCACGTGAAGCAGGCGAGGGATTGCTAGATAGTCCCAAGCAGAGGTTAAAAAGTATTCAAGTACTTGACAAAGATCTGTCCCGTCGAGCGCTTAATGCTGCTGAGCAAAGCTACACCCCACACACTAAAAATAAACAGGGTTTCATACTAGAAGATGTAAATGGCGGAATATACGAGGGACGCGCCGCAGAAAGCGCCGCTTTTAATCCGACTGTACTAGCCGTCACAAGTGCACTCAACCAGCGCAATCTATCGGCTAGTCGTGAGGTCGAAATTAACTCCTGCGTCTGCGCTCAAGTCACTTTCGCCAATCATTCTCAAAGCAGTATGGCAAAAGCGGTACTCAATAGCATTACCTCGGCGCCAGTAGAGCACATCGATTTAAAATTCGCATAATGGGGCGAACTATTTTACTAATCGTAGCGTAAAGCTTCGATTGGATCTAAGCGCCCCGCACGTAGCGCTGGATATATACCTGAAACAAGACCGATCAAACTACTAAAAAGAAAGCCTAAAAACATCGCAGCAGTGGGTAGTAGGTCGATCGCTGCTCCATCGGGAATTAGGTTTCGAGCTAGTGTTAAAAACCCCGTACTTAATACCAAACCAATTAAACCACCCAATATACTGATTACCACAGCCTCGGCAAGAAACTGCAAAAAAATGTCATGGCTACGCGCACCTAGCGCTTTACGTACCCCAATTTCACGGATGCGCTCACTTACAGAAGCAAGCATTACATTCATAATACCGATTCCTCCAACCAAAAGTGATATAGCAGCAATTCCACCCATCGAATACAAGAATGATCTCTCTAGTTTTTGCATCTCTTCAAGTCGCTCATGCTGTGTGCGTACCTCAAAATCTTCTATTCCTCGGTGAGTAAGTGCTAACGTATTGTTCATTTGCTCCTGTAAATCTTCGAGTCGCTCCACAGAATCTCCTAATACCGCGATTGATGAAACCTTTTCATTGCCATTGAACCGAGTCATAGCAGTCGTGGCAGGAATATAATTCCTACGATTTTCCCATCGCAGGGTATTGCGACCTGCAACCATTACCTCCAAATGCTCAAGCTGCCCAATCACAGTGAAAACCTTTCCATCTAAACGCACTTGCTCTCCCACAATATTATCACGATCTGGAAACAGGCGCTCTGCAGCATAAGTGCCAATAACTACAACTGGGCTACTAGAATCAATATCCGCGTCCGAAATTGTTCGCCCATGAGCAATCTGCCTTGTCTCAATCCCAAAAAAGTCTGGGCTGACTCCTTGAAGCATAGCACGCGTGCGTTTTCCTGCGGCTGTAAAACGCGCCCATCTTAAGTCGACAATAGGAGAGACGTAAGCGATCAGTGGAATCGCTTTTTCAAACGCAAGTACATCCTGCCAGGTAAGTCCTGGGGAGATGCCAACAATGTGTTGTTGCCACTCTGGCGCTTCCGCAGACCGCACTTCCATTTTTAAAATACCCCCACGCAGCTCAAAAGACGCACGCATATTACCGAGCATTCCCTGCAAAATTCCAACCATAGCAACCAAAGCTGCCACTCCCAAGATGATGCCGCTCATGGACAATAATGAGCGAACTTTATTCGACCAGACCTCTCGCAATCCATTCATAGAGCCCATGTATAAATCTGCTGCCAAGCTCATTGCCGAAAATCCTCCACGATACAGCCATCTTGCATGTTAATATGACGCTGTGCGTAAGCAGCTACCTGCGTATCATGCGTGACCACAGCAAGCGTAATTCCTTCATCCAGCAGAGAAGTAAAAAGTTCCATGATACGGTCACGGTTCTTACTGTCGAGATTTCCTGTGGGTTCGTCTGCTAAAATAAGGCGCGGATTATTAATTAAAGCGCGCGCGATAGCGACTCGCTGACGCTCACCGCCTGAAAGTTGCCCGGGCCGATGCATATGACGATGCTCCATGCCCACTCTTCTAAGGACCTGCATGCCTAATTCATTTGTATCAGCAACCCTTTTGCGTCCGTAGCTTAAAGGTAAAACAACATTTTGTAAAACGCTGATTTTGGGCAATAAATTAAAGGCCTGAAAAATAAATCCTATTCGTGTAGCGCGCAAATGCGCGCGATGAACGCGAGAAATATTCGATACCTCCTCACCCTCAAACCACATGCGACCATCGGTTGGGCTGTCCATAAATCCTAGTACATGCATGAGCGTCGACTTGCCAGATCCTGAACTGCCGACAACTGCAATAAACTCGCGCTCACTAATAGTTAGATCCACTCCATTTAGAGCATGCACAGCTTCATCACCGACTAGATAAGTACGGCGAATCGCAGCGAGGCGATAAATAGTCTCTTCTTCAGTCATAATTTCCACGCCGAAATTCAGGTGGTCGACTGAGTCCAAGCACGGCATCCACTTGAACACCAGTAACTATTTCAACATGCTGTAAATTATTAATTCCAAGCTCTACCTCCTGGCGGCGCCACCCAGATCTATCCTGTATAAATACATAGCGCTTATCGTTTTCGTGGAAAACTGCCGAAAGAAGTACGGAAATAACATTCTCAGCTCGCGCAATTGGTATCTCAACAGTGGCGCTGACTCCTGAACGCACTCGCTCATCTTTCGCTTCAAAAACAACTTCGATGGGGAAGACACGAATATTGCCAACCTTACGCGCAGAAACAGCGATACGGTCAATAGTGCCAGGCAATGCGAGATTTGGCATAGCTGCAAATTTAAGCCGAGCTGTTTGACCAAGTGCTAATTGCTCAACATCGACCTCATTCACGGATGCCTCCATATATAATTCTTCCATCTGTGCCACTGTCAGTATATTAGTTCCATTCGATACCGACGTTGCCCCTGATATAACACCCCCTTCTACCACATTTAGTTTTGTTACAATGCCATCGTGCGGAGCTACAATAGTTGTCTTAGATAGATCTTCTTCAACATCTTCTAAGCGAGCTTGCGCAATCTCTAAATTTAATTTTGCAAGTTCAAGATCTGTCTTGGCGTCTAAAAAATCTTTCTCGCCTACAAATGCTTGAGCGAAGAGCTGCTCAAGTCTTTTGTAGTTTCGCTCCGATTTTTCCAAGCGTAGTCGCTGAGCCTCAAGACTACGAGCACTCTCTTTAACTTTTGCTTCAAGATTGGTTCGATCAAGCTGTAGAAGATGCATTCCCTTCGTTACCGAGTCGCCTTCATCAATAAAAATCTCTGTGATGCGCCCACTCACCTCTGATTTAACAAAACTACTCATAATCGGCAAAACCTCACCAGTCGCGCTAACAATTGCCTCAAGGCTCCTGCGCTTAGCAATATCTGTAGGAATACGATTATTACCCTTGCCTTCATCACCACTAAATATGCCACTAAGGGCTATAAGTAAGGCCAAACAAGCGACTATAATTAAAAAAATAATTCTCTTTTTTTTCATAAATTCACCTAATTTAGGATCTAATTTTTATCTATTAATGGATGATCTTCAACATTTGGGGGGCTTAATAAAGCATCCGCATCCACCCAAGTATAGCCATTACGATCTAAAATTGTACCGTCGATTCGTGCAAGTTGTACCGTTGCGCGCCGCTGGTCAATCAATGCCTGCAAATGGCTTCGCCGAGCCCTATCTAAATCTCGCTGCGCCTCCAAAACTTGCCTATATGCTGTGAGACCTGCGCCATAGCGAGCACGCTCTTGTTCAAAAGATTCCTCATTAAGGGCGATTGCTGTTTGGGTCACTTCGACTCTTTGTGTTCCCGCTTGAACCGCGCGCCAAGCACTGCGCGCGAGACGGGCTTTTATTTGACGTATTTCATATAGTCGTAATTCTTGCTGCTGAAGAGTTCGACTAGCGCGGTTATACCTCGCACGCGCATCACGAAAACCCCAGGGAACTCTTAGCTCGAAACCAACATTCCAATCATGGCCATCTGCTCCGCGGTAGGCTTCTGAGTACGCTTGGTGGAGGACCGTATCACTTCCGAGATAATCAACTCCTGCAGTAAAGTCCAATTTTGGCACGGTCAAATTCTTTGCCAGCAATTGATTCAAGCGCGCGATTTCAATCTCTTTATGTTGTATTTTTGTGTCGGCATCCACCTGTAATGCTGTCGCTACGACAAGATGCATCTCAGGTAATGGAGTCTGCGAGGTCGGTTGAAGTGGCTCGACAGAAAACATCTGGCTTGGCTCATTCCCAGCCAAGGAGTCTATGCCGATTAAGGTAATTAATCGATCTTGCGAATCTTGCACCGCTCGCCCCGCAATTATAGTACTTTCTTGCTGCTTGAGAAATTCTGTTCGAGCTTGCATCACCTCTAATTGCGTCACCAATCCCAGCCGAGCCCGCTCCAAGTTTTCGGCTAATAAGCTATTAGCTAATTCTAAGTTTGATCGAACGAGCAATGCGTTCGCTTGTGAAAAAGCTACATTCCAATATGCAATCTCCACTTCCGTTATAAAATCTAAGATTTCTGAACGTAGGATCTCAATTGATTGCTCTTGCTTAGCGGACGCACGAACCAAGGGCGCAAGATTCACTTGTGCGCCAGCTCCAAGTAAGAGTGGTTGACGTACTGACAAAGAAATCGTCCCACTTGCAACTGGATCTAAAAGCCCATTAGTTTTCGTATCCGTACTACTAGCACTCGTACCTAGGCGAACGCTAGCACCACTTTTAAGGCGTTTATCTAAGCCAACATTCACCCGGGATTGATTGACAAAACTTCCTTGACTAAGGCTGCTAGTAGTAGCTTGCCTTTCGCGATATTGAGTATTCGCAAATACACCAGTATCAAAACTAGCAGCCTCGATTAATACAGCATCTTTTTGCTTCTGTGGTTCGTATCGAGAAATAGTCAGAGCTAAATTGTGACGGAGCGCTTGATCCAATGCTTTGGATAAAGGCAATACCGAATCTTCAGAAGCACTAGTAGAAGTTTTGGAGTGCAAAATGAGCAATGATCCTAGTATCAAAATTACAAAGCGATAAATAAAGCTGAACATTAGTAATGTAATAAAATAAATATGATTTAGACTAAAGTAATTAACGAAACGGGCATGCGAAACTTAAAAAGTTTTCAATTGTTAATAGTTTTCCTGGCTTAATCTTTAGCTTCTGGCATTTCGATGCGCTGGCGATGACGCTTACGAAAGTAGTATAATTTTGTAAACCCTTTACTGCGTAGCCATGGTTGAATCTCATCAAAATGCTCCCCAACACGTCTTGGTTCATGAGAATCCGATCCCATTGTTAGCTTAACGCCTAGCTCGCCTGCCCAGTCAATGATTAGCGGATCTGGGTGTATTAGGCGGTCTCCTTTGTTAAGCCCACTCGTGTTGATCTCCATACATATATCCTGCTCGGTAACTGCCTGCAAAAACTCTCTTATAATTGCCTCATGAGCTGAGGGGTCAAAACTTTGAACGACACCATATGTACGAATCACATCTGGGTGCGAAATACTGTCGTAACGGCCCGATTGAACTCCTTCAATAAGGTGCTTAAAGTAACAATCAATTTTTGCAGGATCACTTGTCACATTGTTTCGCGCTAGCCATTGTAAATAGCTCGGGCAATGAGCATGCAAGGACCCTAGCACAAAATCAAAAGAGTAATTAGACAAAATAATATCCATACTCTCCATATGCGAGTCATCCGGGTAAATCTCTGCTTCAATTCCACATAAAATCTCGACTCCAAAATCTTTGGCTTCAACCGAAGCATCTCTGACCATATTCATATAGTGCTCTAGATCGACTAACTGCATTCGTGTACCAGTCTGACCAAAAGCCTCCCAATCCATGGGTATATGACAGGTGAACGTTATTATGTCGATACCATTGACTTGAGCAGCTTTGGCATAATCAAGAGGTTCGCCGACTGCATGTCCGCACAAAGGCGTATGCATATGAGAATCAACACTTAGATTCACTATTTTAACCTTTTTAAGGCGCTAAGCGCGCAGTTTCCCAGTGACCTTCAGAATTTTTCCTGTAGCAAAACCGATCATGCAAACGACTTGGGCGACCTTGCCAAAACTCAAAACTATCAGGCACAATACGACAACCACCCCAATTATTTGGTAAGGGTATTTTACCATCCGCAAACTTTAGCTTCATTTGCCGCTCCTTGGCTTCAAGCACTTCTCGCGAAGCAATCACTTGACTCTGAGGGGAAGTCCAAGCGCCTATTTGACTAGACTGTGGACGCGATGCGAAATAACGTAACGAATCAGCTTCCGAAAGTCGCTCAAGACGGCCTATAATATTAACTTGGCGCTGTAATGGCAACCATAGGAAATTAGCTGCGACTCGGGGATTATTTTTGAACTCAGTTGCTTTACGGCTCTCGTAGTTAGTGTAAAAAACCAGACCTTTGTTAGAAAATTCTTTGAGTAAAACAATACGAGTAGAGGGTTGTCCTTGAAGATCACAAGTCGCCAGACAAAAGGCATTAGGTTCTTCAATTGCGCAAGATTCGGCTTCAGTAAACCAATGCTCAAACTGCTCAAATGGAGTTGCAGCCAGGTCACAATTATTGAGTGTATTTTTGGCATATTCAGCCCTGCGATCAGAGAGGTCCATAAAAAGTAAGTTCAGTAGTATGGTATATAGTAATAACTAATTATTGCTCTGCAAGCCAGCGTTCGGCTTCGATTGCTGCCTGACAACCCATCCCTGCAGCTGTAATCGCTTGACGATAAACATGATCCACGCAATCTCCCGCTGCGAAGAGCCCTTCTATAGAAGTTTTCACCTGACTTCCTGCAGACGGTACAATATAGCCATCGTCATCACGGCTAAGCAATCCATCTGAAAAGTCGGTGTTTGGAATGTGTCCAATCGCAATAAATGCTCCTTTGCATGGGATCTCTCGAGTATCACCAGACTCTTTGTCAGCAACTCGGATAGCCCGCGTAAACCCTTTGTCATCTGCTAAAATTTCTTCAGGCAGAGCATTCCAAGCCATCTCTATTTTATCATGACTGACTGCTCGATCTGCCATAATTTGGGACGCTCGCAAGCTATCGCGGCGGTGGATGAGTGTCACCTTAGAGCAAAAACGTGTTAAAAATAATGCCTCCTCACACGCAGAATCGCCACCGCCTACAACTACTACTTCCATGTCCCTATAAAAAGCCCCATCGCAGGTAGCACAGGTAGTCACTCCCTTGCCTCCAAACATTTCTTTTTCACCGGGAATACCTAATAATCTAGGGCGAGCACCCGTTGCAATAATAACTGTCCTCGCTTCGTACACGGCGGCATCTGTGTGCAACTGCTTCATCGCACCGTCAACTACAATCTTGTCTACTTTAGCATGCTCAAAGCGTGCGCCAAACCGTGCCGCTTGCTTGCGTAAATTATCCATCATTGCGTAGCCATCAATACCCTCCGGAAAACCAGGAAAGTTCTCGACTTCCGAGGTTGTCGTTAATTGCCCACCAGGCTGAGAGCCCTCCAGTACCAATGGTTTGAGCTGTGCCCGCCCTGTATAAATGGCTGCAGTGAGTCCTGCACAACCAGTCCCTAGTATGATGACGTCTTCCATGAAAATGTGTTAAGTGAGAGTACAATGCACATAAATGGAAATAAAGTAACTGCACGCTTGTTATTCTCAAGCACTTTTAAAATATATAATATTTCCGCTTTCCTCCAAGCTGCTTTTCAACAATTTATATACTATGGATTTGATAGATAGCCACTGCCATCTACTCGGCTTTCAAAATAAAAAGGAGCTTGAGGCAGTACTGAAGCGTGCGTCAGAGGCAGGCATTGGACACATGATTACTGTGGGTACATCTGTTGAAGATTGGGTGCCTTACAGGGAACTAAGTGCAACTCATCCACATTCGATTAGCTATACAGTGGGACTGCATCCTTGCTATGTGAACGAAGATTGGGCGGATGCTGTTGGTCAGATCTCCGCATTTTTTATGCCTCCATCAGTACCCGTAGCACTAGGCGAGATCGGACTCGACTATTATCATTTACCCAAAGACCCAATCGCCGCTGGTGAGTGTTTGCTTCTACAAGAAGCTGCCTTTAGAGAGCAACTCGACTTAGCCGCTATACTCAATTGCCCTGTTATCATACACAGCCGCGATGCCTTTGATGACACCTATAAGATAATAATGGAATCAGGGATCGATTGGAAAAAAGTTGTTTTTCACTGCTTTAGCTACGGAACCGATGAAATCACAAAAATTAATGCTGCCGGTGGGCGCGCTTCCTTTACTGGAATCGTGACCTATAAAAATGCACCTACCGTGCGCGAAGCCTTGCTCACGCAAGGCATAGATCGACTTATGCTTGAAACGGACTGCCCCTATCTTTCTCCAGAACCATATCGCGGTGAACCCAATGAGCCAGCGTTTATGCTCTCGACAGCAAAGTACTGTGCGCAAATTTTAAACCTAACAACCGAAGCACTTGCGGCACAATGTACCGCTAATACAAGGAGCTTTTTTGCTATTCATTAGACATGCGCAGGCAATTCACAGTCCTATTAATAGCAGTCATCGTTGGCTTATCGTTAATGTTATGTAAACCTTATTTTCCAAAACTTAAAAAAGAAGCGTCCGTGGTCTACCAATTATGGCAAATGCTACGCAGCGATAACCTACCAGAAACGAATTTAGATCCTTTTTTAGAGGATATAAAACTAAGTCCAACTGCTGCCACAGCAGTAAAGGAAGAAGCTATCCAGAGGCGAAAACTATTAGAACCAGTGCTTGCAGAACAAGGCGAGCAGCAAAACTCGCAACTAACACTCGATCCTTTCATTTTGGAAGCACGCAGACGCGCTGAAGAAGACCCAGTTTTGGCAATGCAGTGGTTGCAGACCCAAAGTTCAGGCAGTGAGCGCCTACGCGGTATGCTCGAAGTTGTAGCGCTTTGGGCAGCTGAAGATTCTGAAGCTACACTTCTGTGGCTAGAGTCGAATGCGCAGGGGCTAGCTCGGCTTGCAACCTTGAGCAGCGGGGTTGAGCTTTGGGCCGAACGTAACCCCACAGAAGCTGCAGCTTGGATCGAGGGTATGGCTAATGACGGCAGTAAAATTACTGCAGCTAAATCACTTGCCATTACATGGCTGCAATCACAGCCAGAGCAAGCAGCTGCTTGGGTGTCGGCATTACCGCAAGGTGCTCTGCGCAATGATGTATCGATGGCGCTAGCAAGCACATGGATAGAGACAGATCCGCAAGCCGCAGCTGTTTGGGCACTCACTGAAGCTGAATTTTATGGCAACTACCCGCTACTCGAATCAACAATAGAAGCATTTACACTCGAAAGCTCGACTGATGCAGAGCTCTTTTTACGAGATATTGCGCAGCCAAGCAATGGTACTTCAGAATCCTTCGATATCTCTTCATTACTTTCTAAACATGTGCAAGCGCGCGCAAAAGAAGATCCACTAGCAACCGCACAATGGCTAGCTAGTCTCAGTCCATCTGACCCGTTGTACTCCACTCAGTCTCCTCGAAGTCTTATGCAAGTATGGGCAGAGACTGATTCAATCGCTGCATCTCAGTGGCTTAGTGAACAGGAAGCTGGCTACCAGCGTGATACTGCAATCATTGGATTTAGTGAATCCATAGAGCGCTATGAACCAGAGGCAGCTACCATCTGGGCCAATACTATTAGCGAACCTGAACAGCGAATGGAACGGCTCCGTGCAAGTTTAAGTAATTGGGCAAAGGCGGCCCCAAGGGATGCAAAACAATGGATAAGTTCCAATGAATTTGAATCTGCTTTACGTGACGATTTGTCTAAAATAATAGTCGAGAACACCGACAAGTAAAATGCGTAGTAATTGTTCGTTACTTACTAGAAAACTCTAAAAACTTAATTGCATACAACACTAGTGAGTACGCCTTTAATCTGAGGACTGGATCAAGGAGCCACTTATTCGTATTTCCGCGGGTCCACTTTTTGTCTCATATATCTCAAAGCTCTCCGAGATTAGCTGTAAGCCACTCGCGTGACGCACAATCTTCTCACGAATCTGGTAGGTATTAGCGCGCTCTAAATCTTCGGGTAGCCAAATCAACCAACCTTCCGCGAGCACTCCAACATAAGTTTCATCCCCACTTGACCGGCTAACTGTTAAAACAAGTCTACCGTCTTGAATAAAAGTTCTTGAGCTAGCACTTTCAAGTCCCGTTGAGCGCATGGCAGCAAATACTCCGTGCAACTCCCCATCTTGCATCCAGTACTGCTGTTCTACTGTAAACTCTTCCTTGTACTTATTAATTGAAGTATGAATCAGATAATGACCGACCCAGCGTCCTTCAAACTGCTTTAAATAAGGCAAAAACTGCGCCTTACTATTGGCTGAACAATAGGCAATCGTTAGAAGTAAAATGCATGCTAGCCTAATGTAAGAATTAAACATTAAATTTCTTTAACAAAACACTAAGAAATTCGAAAGTTTTTTTTAAGTAAGATCACTTGCTTTGTGGCTTGGCGTCACATCTTAAATGCTACAATGTAGAAATATGATTTATGATCCAAATAAACTATTATTGCTTGTAGGGCCGTGCTCACTTGAAAGCCTAGACATTTGCCGAACAGTCGCAGACACGCTCAAGCAATTGGAAGAAAAGCACTCCGATTTAACTATTTTATTTAAAGGATCCTTTGATAAGGCAAACCGCACTTCGATTAAAAGCGAGAGGGGCACAGGTATCGATGCAGGCCTAAATATCTTTAAGACTATTCGTGAAGAGTACGGCTTTCGGACAATTACAGACATTCACTTGCCTGAACAATGCGCAGTGCTTGGAACTGTTCTGGATGCACTACAAATTCCTGCTTTTCTTTGCCGACAAACGGACCTACTTGTGAGCGCTGCTGCTACAGATTGTGCAATCAATGTTAAGAAGGGGCAATTTTTGTCCCCTAAAGAAATGCAATTTGTTGTACAGAAACTTGAAGATTCAGGCGCACAAGAAATTTGGCAAACCGAACGCGGCAGTACTTTTGGATACCAAAATCTAGTTGTTGATATGCGCAGTTTTAATACAATGAATGCAAATGGTCACCCTACTGTGATTGATGCAACTCATAGTGTCCAACTTCCTGGCGCAGCCAATGGAAAAAGTGGCGGTGAACGCGTGCACGTACCAGCTATTGCGCGCGCAGCAATCGCAGCAGGTGCTAATGGAGTTTTTATAGAAACTCACCCAGAGCCAAGCAGTGCAATTTCGGATGCCGCCAGTCAAGTTCCAGTTTCTGAACTTCCCAAGCTTGTTGAAAGCCTGCTAAAAGTATGGCATGCAGTACGTTAAACAAGTGCTAGCATATTTTATATATTCAACAAACCGATAGCTAGCACATTATGCGTATCACTGGAGGGCGCGCCCGTGGGATAAGGCTCAAAGTCCCGACTGAGCTAGTCACAAGACCGGCAACAGACCGTATGCGAGAAGCTGTTTTCTCAAGCCTCGGAACAAGTGTGCACAACTGCAAGGTTCTTGACCTTTTTGCAGGAACTGGCAGCTACGGCCTTGAGGCACTTAGCAGGGGCGCAGCAAGCGTGTGCTTTGTAGAAAACAATTATGCTGCGATAAATTGCCTGCAAAGAAATAGTTTGGCTGTTACTCGCTCTTGTGGCCTAGAAAAAGAAGTGACGAGAATTGTCGCGCAGGACGTTTATAATACCCAAGCAAATCTGCAAAAATATGACTTGCTTTTTATTGACCCTCCTTACGCCAGTATTGCTAAAAATATTGACCGAATATTTTCCACAATAATTAATAATTGTAGCGTAAAAACTTCACGTGCAGTTCTAGAGGTTCCCGCCGGTTTAGAACTTCAAATTGAGGGTTGGAGGCCTCTGCGGCGAATTGGCAAAACAGGTAAGGGCAAACCAAATATGCTTATTTTTAGCCAAACTTCTTAAGCAGAGCTAGTGGAGATGGAGCTTTCGCTCCTACCAGGTAGTTTCTTGGTTATAATACGAGCGCCTTGGCGCCACGCCAAGTAGGACCAAACCCAGTTAAGAAAAACACTGATACGATTGCGCATACCCATGAGGAATACAAGGTGTACGCCAAGCCATGCGACCCAAGCAAAGTATCCATTTATTGAAATTTTACGGTAATTAGCCACTGCGCTACTACGCCCTATGGTTGCCATATTGCCCTTATCAAAATAGACAAAAGGTCGGCTGGGTTTACCCGCTAAGTGTTGTACTATTTGCTTTGCTGCATGTCGACCCATTTGCGTAGCTGCAGGGGCAAGACAGGGTACTTGCTTCCCTTTAAAATCGGACAATCGAGCTAAGTCGCCAGCAATAAAAACATTATCATAATTTGGCAGCATTAAATCTGCACCTACCTCTAGACGACCTGCTCGATCCCTTGGAGCCTGTCCAAGTTTGCTGGCAACAGAATTTGCCTCCACTCCAGCAGCCCAAAGTATTGTTCCTGAATGAATTGATGATTGGGAGAGAGTAACTTCATCCGTAGAGACACTGGTAACTGGCTCATTTAAATGAACTTTCACACCCATATGCTTTAAGCGCTTATGTGCATAACTGGACTGACCTTCAGGAAATGCACTAAGTAATCGAGGACCCGCTTCGATTAAGTGTACTTTTGCTTTTGTAGAATCAATATGTCGAAAATCTTTTGCCATTACATGTTGGGCAAGCTCAGCAATTGCTCCAGCTAACTCGACTCCAGTTGGGCCACCGCCAACGACAACGAATGTTAGCCACAAAGACGCTTCATCTGAATCAATCGCTAATTCTGCACGCTCAAAAGCTGAGAGAACCCTACGGCGTAGTTCAGTAGCCTCATCAAGGGTTTTGAGGCCTGGCGCGAAGCGGGCCCACTGATGATTACCAAAATATCCAGTCGTGACACCGAGCGCGATTACCATGTAGTCATAACTGAGGCTCTGCGAACGCAGGTGAACTTTTGAAGCATCCAAGTCAAAATCAACCACTTCATCCATCAATGTAGTCAAATTAGACTGGCCACAGAAAATATGTCGCAGTGGCTGCGCGATATCGGCAGCAGAGAGCCCAGCAGTCGCAACTTGATACAGTAGTGGCTGGAAAAGATGATGGTTTTCTTTATCCACTAAAGTAATCTTCACTGGATACTTCGCTAGCGCCTTGCCTGCAGCTAAACCAGCAAACCCACCTCCTAATATAACCACATGAGGTATTTTAGTTTCTTCACTAAAAGACTGATTTTTATTAAAAAAGAAAGACATGGCGCAGTTGATAAAGATTGAAGAAGATTAAACAGATTATGGGCAAACTACTTACTAAAAACTTTTTTGCCGTAGTACTACACCTTTTGCCTTTAGTTCGATTGAATATTCCTATTTATCTTGCTTAAGACATAAGTTGATACTCAGTCTCAATAAAAAACCGATTGTGAAACGTACCAAGACAGGCGTCCAAATGCTGCCCACTGATGATATGGACATGAGGTGCCCATTCCACCAGCCTCAAGCTCTGAACTGGCAGGAAGATGCAGTGCAGCTTGATGCGAGACGTATACCACTCAAAATTGGGCTCGATCATTTAAGCCTAAACCTTAAGATAGATGGCCCTCTGCCAGTACAGTTTGAGTTTTTAGAACGTACGCTTGTGCTCGGTTTTGTTATTTCAGGTTGGGCTAAATTACACCATACTGCAGACAACGTTGAGAAACTAGAAAGCGGTCAATGGTATCAATTGAGCTCGAATGGACTACATTTTGATAGGACTTCAAATAAAGGTGTCGCCTTGGAGATATTTCTATGCTCTGGGCAATTCGCCAAAACTCTCGGTGAGCTTGAGCAAGATCATGGACTGAAAGCTCTCGATGAATTCAGTAATAAAGAAATATCAGACACAATAGATACCTTTTCTAGTGGAATGATGAAATCAACGGCTCTTTCGCTCTCACAATTAATTGCTAAATCGAGCTCCGGCAGTATAAAGGAACGCTTACAACTTGAGGCTAACGCACTAATATGGATTGCTGAAATACTAAGCCAATCAGCAGATGCTAATCAAGTTGCTGTAGCAGGAATTAATGCTAACGACAGGGAAGCCATAAAGAAAATTACTAACGCAATGGAGCAAAATCCAAGTAAAGAATTTACAATGGATGATTTATGCCGCATCGGAGGAATCAATGAGCATAAACTAAAATCAGCATTTAAATACATTCATGGTAAAACAACATTCAGTTATCTACGGGAAGTACGAATGGATTACGCAGCTCAACTTCTTCGCGAAGACCGGCTAAGTGTCATACAAGTCGCCAATGAAGTCAGCTATTCTAACGCGAGCCACTTTGCTAAAGCCTTTAAAAATCGCCACAAATTACTCCCAAAAGCGTATCAATGCCTCTACCGTTTGTAAAAAAACGGCGGGATTGATAATAAGCACTAAAACTAGCCCCTCCATATTGGTTATTTTTACTCCGCTATTGAGTAGAAATACTTGTCATCTCATGTGGTAATATAGAGGCGTAAAGTCAATCTGTAGCTAGCACTTGTGCGAGTGCTGACTACGAAGGCCCATCAGCTGATGATTTTACATTAGTGTGTTCAACGTAGCCACCTATGGGCTAGCCCATAGGTGGCTCATTGCATATACACTCAACGATCGGATTTGCTGACTTAAAGTCCCTCTCGAACTCCATTGATAAGCATCGAGCAATAGGAACAGTTTGGGAACTCAGAAACCTCTTTTTGATAGCCAAATTGAAGCAATTTACCATTACGTAAAATCGCTATCTTATCGGCAAAGTGCTGCGCGTCCAACGGGTCATGTGTTACCAATATTCCAGTCATCCCCTTGGCTAATAAGATTGCCTTAACTTGATCACGTAAATCAATCGTTAGACCTGCATCTAGATTACTGTAAGGTTCATCTAATAAAATGATATCTGGCTTTTGCACGATTGCTCGGATCAGGGCAATTCGCTGACGCTCTCCAGCAGAAATTTCATGAGGATAACGGCTTGCTTTATCGGATAATTTAACAAGTTCTAAATGTTCGGCTACAATAGCTTCAACCTCGCTCTTTGCCTTATCTTTGAGTCCATACGCTACGTTCTTGCCAACTGTCATGTGCGGAAAGAGCGCGCCACCTTGAAAGACTAAGCCTACATTACGCTTTTCTGGCTCGACCCAACTGCCTTGTCCCACAAGACGCACCCCATTACTCGTGATACTACCGCAATCAGGTGTCTCGAGACCTGCAATGAGTCGCAGTAGTGTAGTCTTGCCGCTACCGCTCTCACCCAGCAATGAAAGCAGTTGCCCTGGTCCCACTTCAAAGCTAACTTCAGTAACAGCCGACAGTTCGGAGTTCGCATATCGTTTAGAAATATTCTCTACTTTAAACATTTTAAGTGAAGGACTCTTCGATCCATTTATTTATAAAAAATAATCCTACCACGCCTAATCCTATAATAAAAAGCGCGGGCAAAGCGCAATCATAGATATATCCCTCTTTCGCAAAACCATAGGCATAAGTTGCTAAAGTTTCAAATCCGCTAGGCCTCAAAATTAGCGTAAGGGGTAATTCCTTAGTAATGTCGATAAAAACTAGCGCCACGCATGCGAGTAGGTGAACTTTAAGGAGGGGATAATAGATAAGTCTTAAGCCGTCCCATTTGCTACGACCTAATAAAGACGAGACTTCGTTGAAGGATTTACAAACGCTTTGCATACTTGCGAGAAGTGGCTGATAAGCGACAGAGAAGAACCTCACTATGTACGCAAATCCAATGGCTAAGAGACTACCACTGAGAATAAATGGCAGTGAATATCCGCACCAAGCATCCATTCGATCCATTGCTCCAAACAAAACAATTACACCGACTCCAGTAACTACACTCGGTACAGCATAACCCAGAGTAGATACACGTATCATTTGTCGTATAATTTTACTTTTGTGCAGCTCCATGCTATAAGCTAAAAAAAGCGCCATTAGGCAGATCGAAATTGAAGCGCTTAATGCAAGCGAGGAACTAGTAAATGCTTGGGTGAAAAACTCTGCTGGTTGATACGATGCAGCGGAGAGACTTGCCCAGTAAATAAATCTAAAAACTGGGAAAATAAATCCCACTAATAATGGTATCATACATAGTAAGGTCGCGTACCGCCCGGCCCACTTACTGAGTGTGAGCAGTTGCTTCGGTGCATTTGCTTGAGAGCCTTCAGTGAAGCGGCGGCGCTTACGCAGCCAAAATTCGAAAGCTAATAATTGGTATACCATAATAAGCATAATAATAGCTAATAATAATCCAGAGCTACGATCTTCTAAGCCAAACCAAGTACGAAAAATTCCCTCTGTAAGAGTTGGCACCCCGAAAAAGTTTACAGCGCCATAATCATTGATCACTTCCATGATCACTAAGCTCAGTCCACCAACGAGCATCGGACGAGCAAGCGGCAGTGATATGCCCCAAAATATTTCTTTTGGCGAACGGCAGAGCATCTGGGCAGCCTCCGAGTAGACTCGCTGATCCCGAGAGAATGCTGTCCTTAAACTTATAAACACGTACGGGTAAAGGACGCTGCTTAGAAGAACGATAAGGGCACCATAGCGCAGGATTGACTCCGCTAATAATGAAGCCTCCAAGCCTGCATATTCACGTATAAATAGAAGTAAGGGTATCAACCAATCTAGTAAGTCATAATAGACAAATGCTGCGGCAAAGGTTGGCACAGCTAGCGGCAGTACCAGTGCCCAATTAAGTAAATTTCTTAATGGAAACTGATAATTAGCAACCAGCCATGCAGTAGGAACTGCAAAAACTAGACTCAGTAAACTGACGCCAAAAATTAGGATTAATGTATTTATTAAATACTGAGGTAGTACGGTCTGCGCAATGTGCGTCCACTCTGCATTGTCCTGCATAATGCCCGCAAAAACTGCAATAAACGGCGCCAGCAATAATAGCGAGCCAATGAGCGCACCAACCGACCATACATTGATTTTCTTACTATACGTTCGCGACGATAAAGACATCACTCCCACTTAGCAGTATTAAATGTACGGATAGCAAGCGCATTTAAAATACCGAGTTTGGATAAATTAATAGAGTCGGACTTAAAATCACCCCACTGTTTTTGGCTAGCAGACCATTCGACGCTCTTGACTACTGGGTACTCATACGTCGCTTCCGGAAATACGGCTTGAGCCGCATCAGAGGCAAGAAACTCAAGCAACTGAGTTGCTCCGGCAACATTGTCTGCATGCGTAACGATACCTGCGCCGCTCACATTAACATGTGTGCCACGACCATCTTGATTTGGAAAGAAAACCGCTAGCTTGTCAGCAACTGCGCGGTCCTTCGCACTTTCCGAATTTTGGAGTAAGCCTAAATAATAAGTATTGACGATAGCTACATCCGCTAACCCTGCAGCGACCGCTCTCATTTGGTCACGATCGCTTCCCTGAGGCGAGCGCGCCATATTACCGCGTACTGACTTTGCCCACTCGTATGCACTCTGCTCGCCGTTACTAGCTATAATAGAGGCAAGTAACGATTGATTGTATATATTAGACGACGAGCGCACCAAGACTCGGCCCCGCCATTTCTCATCGGATAATGATTCGTAGCTTTGCAGCTCTTCGGGAAACACTCTGTCCTTTGCGTAAACAAGGACTCTTGCTCGTAAGGTAAAACCATACCAGTAACCCTCCGGATCTCGGAGGTGTGCAGGAATTCTAGAGTTCAGTTGTTCAGACTGTACTGGCTGCAAAAGGTCGGCTGCACGAGCCTTATGGAGCCTACCCGCATCCGAGGTAATTAAGACATCTGCACGAGTCTTAGAGCCCTCCGCCTTAAGCCGTTCTAGAAGGGTATCCGCTTTACTCTTTACGAGATGGACGGCTATACCCGTTTCTTCTGTAAAGCGCTTAAATAGTAGGGTGTCCGACTCATAATGCCGAAAACTATAAACTGTTAATTCAGCTCCTTTTGCGAAACTGCACACCCCAAGTGTAAAGATGAGGCAACTAAAGAAGACTACTTTCATGTGTTTAAAAAAAATTTCAAAGATTACTAGAAGTGAAAGTACATAGATTACACGTTTAGAAATAAGGGCAAGAAAGAGGTGCAAATTGAGTCTTTTTTCTCCGATTTGGGGCAGAAATAAACTATCATTTTTAGTACTATTAACATCCTTATTGTTAAAAAACAAAACAACATGAAGCAACAAACTACAAATAAACTAACTGCAGTACTACTAGCATCAAGCTTAGCACTACCAGTCTTATCTTACGGTGACGATGAAGTCTATGAATTAGATGACTATGTCGTAACTGGTAACGTCTTATATATGGATCAGGTCAACGCGTTGAAGACGCCTACCCCGATTCTTAATGTGCCGCAGAGCCTCTCGATCACGACCTATGAAGACATTTCGCTTCGTGGCTTTAATAGCGTCAGTGACATAGTTGAATACACCCCTGGGGTTAACATGAACCAAGGTGAGGGTCACCGTGATGCGGTCGTCTTTCGTGGCGTGCTCTCTACTGCTGACTTCTTTGTCGATGGTGTGCGTGACGATGTCCAGTACTACCGCCCACTCTACAATGTTGAGCAAGTAGAAATTCTGCGCGGCCCTAATGCACTACTCTTTGGACGTGGCGGGGCAGGTGGTATCCTCAATCGCGTAACTAAGAAAGCGGAAATTGGCCAAAGCTTTAATGGTTATTCTTTATCAGTGGACACCTTCGGAGCATATAATGCACAAATTGATAAAAATGTTGCTATTAGCAATACGAGCGCATTTCGCCTAAACGCATACTCAGACACATTTGAAAATCACCGCGACTTCTCTGATGGTAGCGGTTACGGGGTTAACCCAAGTTTCAAGTTCTTACTTGATGAAAGTACGACTCTCGATGTGTCCTATGAAACAATTGACTATGATCGTTCCATCGATCGAGGTATTCCAAAAGGCGCAGACGGCACACCTGTTGACGCACTTAGCGATATCGTCTTCGGCGATCCAGACCTCAACAAGTCTGAGTTCGAATCCGATTCTTTCAGAGCAATGTTGCAACATTCCTTTTCAGACACGCTAAAAGGAATTTTAAATGTTACATATACTGATTATGATAAGCTCTATCAAAACTTCTATGCAGCATCTTACGATGCTACAACTCCGGACTCTGTTACTCTAGATGGGTATGTCGATACTACTGAACGTCAAAATTTTGTACTCAGCGGCAATCTCGTCCATGAATTTGAAAAAGGCGACGTTAAGCACACCGTACTTTATGGCGCTGAGTTTATAGACAGTTCCTCGGAAAACGATCGTTTCAATCCTGATTTCGATCCTACAGATGATACTGAAGACCAACAAGCCTTCCTTATTAGCGAGCGTAACATACCTGGTGTTGGCTTCAATGCTGGCGGACTAGACACAGGTCCCTTTACTGACCTTAACGACGAAACATCTACAGAATTATCCGTATTCTCTATTTATGTGCAAGATGAGATTGAATTGACGGACGCTTTTACCGTTGTGCTTGGTGCGCGCTACGATAATTTCGATATTGAAGTTATCGATCATAAGAAAGATACTGTTGGTAGTCAAGAGGACACAGAGCTAACTCCACGCGCTGGTATTGTCTACAAGCCTAAAGATGCTATTTCTCTTTATGCTAGCTATAGCCAAACCTTCGTACCGCAAAGTGGTGAGCAGTTCGCAAACTTGGGTAAAAAAGCAGGCCTAGATCCAGACGAATATTCTAATCTTGAAGCAGGTGTTAAATGGAATATTGATGATGATTTCAATGTAACCGCAGCCATCTTCAAAATAGATCAAGATATTGTATCGGATGATGGTGCTGGTGGATCACTAATTATAGAAGGTGAAATCGAAGGTTTTGAAGCCCAAGTTTTAAGAAAAATCTCCGACCAATGGACAGTTAGCGCAGGCTACACTTACTTGGATGGTGAGACAACTAGCGGATCAAGACCTGCTGAACTACCAGAAGACTCTTTTTCTATATGGAACAGCTTCGAATTATCTGATAAATTGGGTCTAGGATTAGGTGCCATCTACCAAGGCGAGAGCACTCCCAAAGGTGGTGCCTCAAAAGGAACAGTACCAAGCTTCACTCGTGTCGATGCGGCAGCTTACTACAAGCTAAGCGATAACTTACGTTTACAAGCAACTATTGAGAACCTCTTGGACGAGGAGTACTACCCACACGCTTACAGCAGCCACCAATTTACTGTTGGTGCTCCTATAAACGCGAAAGTATCCATCAGCGGTAGCTTCTAAGTAATAGCATAAATTACTTGTTTGTTTTTCTAGGTCGCGGGGTGATTCACCTCGCGACCTTTTTATGTGTTAAAATAATCGACCATATATCTTCATCCTGCATCGATGGAACTGCCCAAAATCGCCTATTTGGAATGTAGGCCTAAGCGATCGATGGCAATAGCTACAGCGCTTACGACAGCTGTCTCGACTCGCAACACCTGATCGCCAAGATGGGCGAGTTGCCAACCATTTTGGCGCAGGCAATCGCGCTCGTTAGGAGACCATCCTCGCTCTGCTCCGAGTGCTAAAGCACACGACTTCGCGTCCGGGCCGATCTGCCCATCCTTCGATAAACTTACCCCAAGTGATCCACTCGCTTCATAATTATCAAGCGCAACCCGCGCGGGTATTTCAAAAAGCTCGCTTAGCGCGGTCTGCAAATCAGGATACATGACGACCTCTGGCAAGTGCGTACCGAAAGACTGCTCCGCTCCAAGCCACAGCCGCTCGCGCCACGCATTATCTTGCCACAAGCGACTGCTTGCATACGAAGGCTCCCCGCTTTCCGCCTCAAAAAACTGCACGCAAGCGACCCCGAGACTGGCCGCCTCAAAAAGTATACGCTTCGCAGTGTGTGGCCTAGGTAGACCAATAAGTAAGGTAATCGGTAGTAACTTTGGCGCAGGCTGCGTCGATATAAGCTTAAGGGTAACTGAGCCATCCTCAGCTAAATCCATAACTTCTGCTTGGCCTCGAGGACCATTGACAAATCCCACACAAATAAGCGCTCCTACTTTTGCACGTAGGACTTTACGAATGTGCCGCGCGCGCGTATCGATTTTTTCAACACATATTAAATCAAACTTTTTTTCAAAAAGAATCAAATTCATGACAAATGCCTACACGTATTTCTAATCAATTTCGCGACCACCCTTATAACGCCCTCTTAAGCGATTAAAATTTAACGGCGACGGCCAAATTTACTACTCGCTGAGTTGCGGCGGCGGCGCCTCGGCTTAGCATTTTCTGCAGCGCGAATAATTGGCTCATGAAAATAATTAAAGCTCTCTAATTTACGCTGCGGTATTTGCTGCTCAATAAAGCGCTCGATCGCGTCTAGTTTACTTTGCTCATCTGGAGCCACAATTGTAGCTGCGTCCCCTTCGCGCTGTGCACGCCCTGTACGCCCAATACGGTGAACATAATCCTCTGGGTGCTCAGGAACATCATAATTTATCACATGCGTGACGTTGGCGATATCCAAGCCGCGTGAAGCAATATCCGTTGCCACTAAAATCTTAATTTTGCCGTCTTTAAACTGCTCCAATGCCTTGGTGCGCGCTTTTTGCGGCAAATTCGAATGCATCGCTCCGCAGCTTAGTCCGCGCTCTTGAAGCCAGCGAGTGATACGGTCTGCTCCGACTTTCATGCGACAAAAGATAATCATACTGTCAATTTCCATTTGATCGATGAGCGCGATCAAAAGATCAAACTTTTGCATTGCCCCAACCGGATAGACCTCATGCTTCACAGTCTCTGCTGGCGATATTTTGATAGTAATAGCTACCTCAACAGGGTCTCGAAGGCTGCCCTTGATAAGTCGCTTAATATCTTCTGATACAGTGGCAGAAAAAAGTAGGGTCTGGCGCTTCTTATTACGGCATCTACGGATAATGCGTTTCACGTCATCGATAAAGCCCATGTCAAGCATCCGATCGACTTCGTCTAAAATCAACAGCTCGATGGAGTCTAAGCTCATGGTCTTTTGCTGTAAATGGTCGAGCAAGCGACCCGGAGTCGCAATCACGACATCTGCACCTGCCGCGAGTTCATCGCGCTGCTTGCCATAGCCTACGCCACCATGAATAAGGCAGCACTTTGGCGCTGAGCTTTGTCCATACTTTTTAAATTGTCCTTCGACTTGCGCAGCAAGTTCGCGAGTGGGGCCAAGCACTAGGCAGCGTGGCGCTGCCCCTTTTCTATGCCCGTCCAAAATATGTAACGCGGGTAGCGCGAAGGCTGCTGTCTTGCCAGTGCCCGTTTGCGCAGAACCGATCACGTCACGACCGCTAAGAATATGTGGAATCGCGCCCGCTTGAATAGGGGTTGGCTCGTTGTATCCCGAAGCATCAATTGCTTCGAGTATGGAAGGCGCAAGGCCTAGTTCTTGAAATGTCATAATTTGCCAGGAGGATCAAAAAGCCCGGCCTTTTTATTACCCGGGTCCAAATAAGAAGTCGCCCACTGTGGTCGTATTTAGCTGAGAATCAAGGAGAAAGAGCGACTCTTAATATCCTCTACACCCCCCCCCTGAACTGTTAAGCATAGCTTGCTTCGGCCTATGTGATTTGATTATGTACTTTAATGAGTTCTTCCTACAGAGGTCGTATCGCGCCGACGCCCACCGGTTATCTACACCTTGGTCACGCGCGTACCTTTTGGATAGCTATGCAGCGCGCCCAGCAAGCAGGTGGGCAGCTTATCTACCGTAACGAAGATCTTGATACGCTCCGCTGTATGCCGAAGTTCTCAAAAAGTGCGGTAGAGGATCTGCGCTGGTTTGGCATTAATTGGGATGAAGGTGAAGGCGAAGGTGGCGCATTCGGGCCTTACTCACAAAGCAAGCGCACTCAAATATATCTATCCGCTTGGGAGAAACTAAAAAATGCAGGTATTATTTACCCGTGCGAAAAGTCGCGAAAGGATGTGGCGCACGCAGGACAAGCGCCACATACAGAGGATGCTGCCATGCTGGAACCAATCTACCCAGAAAATTGGCGACCTCCAATAGGCGCTGGTATGGATGCCGCTCATCCTGACTCAAAAAATTGGCGATTTAGAGTACCAGCCAGTCGTACCATAAGTTTTAGCGATGGGCGTCTCGGTCCTTGTAAATTTGACTGCTTAAAAGATTTTGGTGATTTTTTAGTCTGGCGTAAAGATGGAGTGCCTGCTTATGAACTGGCAGTTGTCATCGATGATGCAGCCATGAAAATTACGGAAGTCGTGCGCGGCGAAGACCTTCTTATCTCTACTGCTCGTCAATTATTAATCTACGAAGCTTTACAACTTTTACCACCAACATTTTACCATACTCCCCTTATGATAGACGCGGAAGGCAGACGCCTTGCAAAGCGGAATCTATCTTTAAGTTTGCGCGAACTTAGAGAAGCTGGTCATACACCAAATAAGCTTCGTCAATCTAAAGACTGGCATTACGAACTTAATTAACTTCCCGCGAGTATCTCTTTAATGTGAGCGACATAGTTTTCCGCGCCACCTCGCTTGTATCCAGTACGCGCAATTAATTCACCTTCTGCAGTAAGTAATACAATGGTGGGGTAACCACGAATAGAGTACTTTTTCGCTAGTGCTTTATTTTGTGCTTTAATTTCTGCGCTTTGCTTTTTACTTCTCGGAAAATCAAGCTCTACAAGCACCAGAGAGTCGGCCGCGTAGGTCATAAATTCGGGCTGGCTGAAGACTTCCTTATCTAAACGAATACACCACCCACACCAATCGGAACCAGTAAAATCGAGAAGCATTGGCTTATTTTCAGCCTTTGCTCGTGCAAGCGCTTGCTCGAAATTAATCTCCCAAGTTCCATGCGTGTAATCGCTTAGTGCGCTGCTTGAGTTCGAATCGGTTGTGCCAACTAAAGTTTGAGACACAGTAAAGAAAAGCGCTGCAGCAACTAGTAAAGTTAGAGACAAAGTTGATTTTTTCATAATGTATATACTATGGGTATCTCAAAGTTATCATTTTGTTCCAAGCTTCTTTATTTGCAATTTTTTTAAGTAGCAAAATTGAGTTGGAACTATTAATGCTATACAGACACTATATTATATATAAATTATGAACTTTTTAATACTTATTATCGTTCCGCTTATCGTCGGCCTATGGGCTCAAATGAAAGTTAAAAGCGCGTATGGAAAATACAGCAAGGTTCCCTCCCGCGGTCGCATCACTGGAGTAGAAGCAGCGCAAGCTGTCATGCAAAGCGCTGGTATTCACGATGTGGAGATCGTCGAGTGTCAAGGCACGCTTACGGATCATTACGACCCGAACCGCCGACGCCTAGCTCTAAGTCACGATAATTACCGAGGTACCAGTTTAGCTGCGCTCGGTGTGGCAGCTCATGAAGCGGGACATGCAATTCAGCACAAACAAAAATATGCGCCGCTCAACATGCGAATGGCACTGGTTCCAATCACAAGTTTTGCTTCACAGTTACTACCAATGGTTATGTTCGGAGGCTTTTTCTTTGGAGGCTTTGGACCTTTGCTTCTCAACATTGGCATTGGTGTATATCTTGTTTTGACAGTATTTCAATTGGTAACTCTTCCTGTTGAGTTTGATGCAAGTAACCGCGCAAAGGCGCAGTTAGTAGGACTTGGAATCGTAGCAGAAGATGAGCTCAAAGGTGTGAATAAAACCCTAGATGCTGCCGCTTACACTTATGTAGCTGCATTTGTTTCTAGCCTTGGCTGGTTATTATATCTACTTGCTTCGAGGCGCTAAGTTGAAAGTTTGACACTTCAAAGTCAGTCTTTAGCCAAACCAGTATAACGATTTACAATTAATTAACTAAGTTATAGGTAGAAGAATAGAAAGTTATTATATTCTATCAATTGTGCATGATTAACACTAATCTATGTGGCAAAATAAAACTGTTCCCTCTATTCATGGCGCTTTGTACAAGTGCTAATGCAGTAATTCTTTATAGCGGCGACAACAGTGCGAACCAATCTGCTCCAGATGCAGCCAGAACGGCTATTTATAATGCAGTTGCGCGTGTCACAAATGCAACCGGAACAAGTTCCAACGGAACTGCCGTTCACATCCGCGGCAAGTATATACTCACCGCAAATCATGTAGGCGGCATCGCATACTTTTTACTAAATGGATCTATTTACCAAAGAGATCCTTCATTCACTCCAGTAAGCTTCGGATCTGTCGATATGAAGCTAATTAAGTTAATTAAGGATCCCGGATTGCCTGAGATCGAACTGTACACTGGGACTCGCGACATTCGATACTGGCAAGGAGGATGGCAATACGCGACTGGTACACTAATTGGATGGGGACGTGGAAGAGATCCCTCAGATCCGAGCGGGCCAACTTGGAACTGGGGAGATGATTCAACTATCGCAAAAAGGTGGGGCACCAACCGTATCGAAGACACAGAATCCATGAACTACAGCCTAGGAGGCACTAATTATACTTACCAAGGACTGCAAACTAAGCTTGGAAGCAATAATGGCGCAAATGAAGCAGCAGTGAGCTACTATGATTCTGGATCCGGTTTATTCATCGAAGATTCTGGTACTTGGAAGTTAGCAGGACTTGCTACTTTGGTTCAAGCAGGTGGCTCCTCTATTTTTAGTTTTGCGACTAACAATTCGATCAACTACGAAAATTACTTTGTCCGTATTCGCTCTTATGCGAGTCAAATAGAGGCTGCGATACCTGATCTTTCTGTCTACTCCGAATGGCTAATCGATCATAGCCTCTATAATAGCGATGCAGAAGATACTGCTGATACCGACTATGACGGCGTTACACAACTTCTAGAATTTGCATTGGGTGGCGATCCTAACCAAGCAGAGCAAAATTTACTACCTGTTGAGCAAATCACCGAAATCAGCGGCAATCGTTACTTAGAGATTACTTTCAACCGGCCGCAAAATATATCGGGCATAACTTATTCGGCGCGTACGACGCCCGATCTGGATAGCTGGCCTAACAATTCGAATGGCGTAAACCCTCCAATTGTCAGCGCTAATGGGGATGGCACCGAATCGGTAACATTTCGGCGCACACTTGCTCTTGAGGATGCGGATGAAGCTTACATGCGCGTTGATGTTAGCTACTAGCATTCTTCTTACTGGTATAAAGTCTTGACGCAGTAATCGCTCGATCGATTAACTGCGATTCTTAGACAGTCGGGCCGTGGCGCAGTTTGGTAGCGCACTTCGCTGGGGGTGAAGGGGTCGCAGGTTCAAATCCTGTCGGCCCGACCAATTCTATACACTAGATTTGTAGGTTAGTAATCGGCTATCATATGACAAAGCTATCAAAAAAATGCAAAGCACTCTTGTAAAAAAACTCTTTGGAAGCAGCCATAGTCCGCGGTTTAAAAGGCGTGGCCTCTTACTCGACATTAGCCGTAACAGGGTGCCAAAGATGGAATGGCTGTATCGTTTTATCGATGCGCTCGAAGTGCTTCGATTTAACGAATTACAACTTTATGCGGAGCATACTTTTGCCTACAAAGAACATTCTACTGTCTGGAATAATGCCTCGCCCATGACTGCTGCAGAGGTTTGCTTGATCGATGACTACTGCACCGGTCGCGGTATTGAACTTGTCGCCAATCAAAATTCATTTGGTCATCTAGAGCGCTGGCTAAAACATGATCGCTACCGTGCGCTCGCCGAATGTCCAGAGGGATTCATCCACCCTGTCTCTGGAAAGCATAAAGACCCAAGCACCTTGTATCCAAACAAAGAGAGTCTTGATTTTATACATTCTCTGTACCGCGAGCTACTCCCTAATTTTAGATCAAAAAAGATTCATGTTGGTGGTGATGAACCGTGGGAACTGGGGAAAGGTCGTAGTCAAAAAGCAGTCAATAATGATGGTAAGCACGCAGTCTACCTAGACTTTATGCAGTCTGTTTTTGACCTCGCAAAACAGCAAGGGTGTAGCGCGCAGTTTTGGGCAGATATTATACTCGAAAACCCTAGCCTGATTAAGCAGTTAACCAAACAGGTGACCCCTGTAATTTGGGGATACGATAGTGATTTCCCCTTTGATTTGCACTGCCTTGCTATTGCTAATGGTGGCTTCCGTGGCCAATTCTACGTCGCTCCAGGTGCAGGCAACTGGAACACCTTTAGTGGTCGTCTGAATGTCGCTGAAGCAAACATAAGAAATGCAGCTCAGTCCGGATATGCGCATGGAGCTAGTGGTCTACTGCTTACTGCATGGGGAGACAATGGTCATCATCCACCATATGCCACTTTATATCCGGCTCTCATCCTAGCGACTGCTGCATGCTGGGGTACTGAAATCTCTACATTTGAACTCGAAGGTGCAATTGACGCAGTTTTCTATAAGGATAGCGAATCCGCATCTAGTAATGGCGCAGCACTCTGCAAGCTTGGAGCAATCGATGCCATGCTACCGCAACCAGCCCTGCCCAATAGTTTCTTGCACAGCGCGTACTTTGCAAATGATTCGGAATTAGAATTGCTATTAAAACGGACAACAACGCAAAGATTAGAACAAGTTTTTACAGTGCTAAAAGAGATAGAAGCAGAGGCGCTAGATGCTGAGATACAATTAAGCATCGAGCTTAGCTTGGCTGCTGTAGAGCGCTGCTTAGGAAGGCAACTGATCACAAAAGATTACAATCGTCTCCTAGATCGATTTAAATCTATATGGCTACAAAGCAGCCGTACAGGCGGTCTTAACGAAAGCCTGCAGGCCCTCAAAAGGCAGGCCTAAAAGTAGACGACTAGGGCATTACGCCAACGAATATCATCTTTTAGTAATCCGCTAGCTAAATTACCATCGTAATTTTGGTCATAGGAAAACTCGAGTCCGAATAAATCAGTCAGCCGTATAAGAAAGGCGCCGGTTAAAACATAGCTATACTGATTCGGATCTTCCATGTCTGAATAATAATTAAACTTCTGCGAAAATGTAGTGCGCTTATTTGGGCTCCATTTAAGCTCCTGAAAAATATTTAAATCACCACTAAAGCCATCTTGATTGCCACCGCTTTCTGTTTGAAAGTCTTCAACACCAACACCACCGCCTAGCACTAATTCAATCGTAGGAGACAACTTATATTTATAACCCAGACCAACCGTCTCTTTCACCTCTCGTTTGATTGCTTTGACTCCGTCCGAGCGATAACCAAGCGAGTTTTGAATAAACCAGTCTGTTGCTATCGCGCGCCGGTAGATAATGTTTACATCAAAGCGATCGGTGGAGACATACTTCTCTCCGCTACTACGCTCATTCTGACGAAAGCTATACGAGCCACTGTAGCGGTAAAAATTAGGACTTCCTTTTTGTCGAATCTCGAGCTGTCCACGCATGAAGTTTTCGCTCCATTTTTTTTCACCAGTGCTATAGTTTAAACCTAAGCGAAGCATGCCTTTCCAATAATCCGGAGTCTTCATCGATCTAATCTGCCCTATAACAGCTTTACCTTTATGCCACATATGATGGTCCTTGGCAGTATAAATTTTAGGCTCTGTCGCTTGCTTAGGAGTTGGCGCGTTTGCAACTACTTCTTTATCTTTTAATTCAATTGCTTGAGTCGACACTACCAAGGAGCGCAGCAGCTTTAAATCGCCCAGCGTTTTTGACCTTATAAAGAGCATCTGCTCATCTGAATCGGGGAGCTCCTCACCGATCAACTGCTCACCAGATGACAATGTAAACCTTTGCGGCGCTGCATTTAAAAAAGTCACACCATAACAAAGACAACCGACGCTAACTAGACGGAACAGACGAGGGCAGAATTCGCGACGTATAAATTGATGTGCTAAATAATTATAAGCTCTTATCTTCAAATTATTAAGCACCTGAAAGAATCTTACTATTACTGTAAACGAATAAATCGTTATCGTACGAAATTTTGATAAACTGTTATCAAAAAAACGTCACTCGGCAGTCTCACTGAAACGCTGTTCGCGAATAACAGTTATTTCAATACTACCTGGATAATTTAACTCATCCTCAATGCTTGCACGAATTTTACGTGCAATCTGCCTAGCCTCCTCATCACCGATCACTTCAGGTTCAACAATTACTCGTACTTCACGGCCGGCTTGTATCGCATAGGCATCGCTAACTCCATGCTGCTTTAGTGCAATCTCTTCAATACTGCGAACCCTTTGAATTAACCCATCTATTGACGAAGCGCGTGCGCCCGGTCGTACAGCAGATAGAGAATCTGCTACCATTACTAAGCCTGCATAAGCACTCTCGGCTTCGACTTCTTTATGATGCGCTGCAACTGCATTGACTACTCTTGCATCTTCACCGTGCTGCTTAAT
>JAKVCN010000130.1 GCA_022448585.1 Puniceicoccaceae bacterium
ATATCGTAACAATAGCGGAAAATCAAATGGCTTAATGTTCGACCGCGAGGGCCTATTAGTCGCATGCGAAGGCGCGGACTATGGCGGTAGAAGAGTATCTATAACAAAAAAAGACGGTTCTATTATTAGCTTAGCTGAAAGATTTGAAGGAAAGCGCTTTAATAGCCCAAACGATTTGAGTATTCTTCCCAACGGAAGGATTTATTTTACAGATCCACGCTATAGAGGACACGAGCCTAGAGAAATCGACGTAGAAGGAATTTATTTTATAGATACTGATGGAACAGTGAAGCTAGCCACAGATGAAATTGATAAACCCAATGGTATTTTAATCTCCATCGATACAAAGACTGCATACCTTGCCTGCTTTGAATCGATGCAAACCAAGAAGAGGCAATTAGTAAAGTTTAGCATTCGTAGTGATGGATCATTTGGTGATAAAGAAGTACTTTTTGACTTTGGCGATAGGCGAGGCGCAGACGGTATGGCTATCGACACAGAGGGAAATATCTATGCAGCTGCAGGAGTAGGCAAAGATGCAGGTATTTATATTTTTTCACCAACCGGAGAACATTTAGCACTCCTATCAATGTCGAAAATTGGAGCGGTAACTAACTGCCAGTTTGGTATAGGAGAAGATGCATCCACTCTTTATATAACTGCTGCTGTTGAAGGTAAGAAAAGAGGACGAATGGGAGCCTTTGGACTCTACAAAATTAAACTCAAGAAAAAAGGCTACCACCCTGCCACTGCGCAGTAGTAATATTTGAGAGATTCAATTAATCCATGCGCCGCTCAAAGCGTTTACGATGCTTGGTGACACGGCCGCTTACACGTTTACGCCAAAGCCTAAAGGAACTAGGCTTGAGCTCTCTTCGCATAATTCTTATCACTTCTGCTTCACTTAGGCCTGTGCGCGAAAGAATCTCTTCAAAACTAGTGCGGTCTTCCCAGGCCATACGAATAATAGCGTTAATTTGCTCTGTAGAAAGTTTAGTATGATGCATAAAACTTAGGGACTAATGAATACTCTAGTATTTTTCTAAAAATGCTGATTATTATGATGCCTTACGTTGTAATCGTCGCTTTCTACTACCGTGCATTTCCATAACCTTTTGCGAAGCCTTCCAATATTCCTCACGCGCTCGGAGCGACTTAAACTTGGCACGAGCATGTCGCACAGCTGTTAAGTGATCCACAATTGGAGCGGGATAATCTCGCCCAATGACACATCCAGCTTCAATTTGGAGTAATTCAGGCAATTTCCACGGCTCATGGATGTCTGTAGTTGATAAAGCTCGTAATTCAGGCACCCATTCGCGAATAAAGTCACCTGCAGGGTCATGATCTTGACCCTGTTTGATAGGGTTATAAATACGCAGCGTATTTATGCCAGTAAGCCCACTTTGCATTTGAATTTGAGAAATATGAATACCTGGCTCGTAATCAATAAACTGACAAGCAAGCCAATCCTTAAAGCTGCGCCAATCGAGCCAGAGGTGATAACTTGCAAATGATACAAGCATAGCACGCATCCGAAAATTGATCCATCCATGGGCTTTTAATGCACGCATGCACGCATCCACAAATGGGTAACCGGTAAGCCCTGATTGCCAAGCCTTCAAATATTCAGCGTTGTGAGCGTCATTTCGTAGATCGTCACAAGCGCGATTAAAAGCATGAAACTGAATGGCCGGCTCCGACTCTAGCTTTTGCATAAAGTGGCAGTGCCAGTGACATCGAGAAAGAAATGCGCGCGCAGCTGACTTAGAAATATCGCCAGACTCACAAGCAGCGCGCACGCTTTGAACGACCGTGCGCATTGAGATACAGCCCCAAGCTATGTAAGCACTAAGTCGCGAGCAACTTAAGTATGCCGTAACCGGACTGCTCATTTCTCGATGATAGCGCTGAGATCGATTACCAATAAAACTCTCTAATAGCGCATATGCTTGCGTTTCACCTCCAACCGTTTTGAGAGGAAAAGACACATCTGTTTTCAAATTTAGCTGTTCAGCGCTTGGAATTTCACAATCCCTTAAAAGCCGACTACAAGGAATCA
>JAKVCN010000131.1 GCA_022448585.1 Puniceicoccaceae bacterium
CAACCGTGCTCTATTTGTTAGGATACGAGAGTACTTCGAGTCGCTCAAGCAAGTGTACGCGGAAAAAGCCAAGTCAAGACGTGAGACTAAGTTAGAAAAGTATCGTTTGCGTGAAGAAGCTAAAGCAGCGCTTGCGCTAGAGAAAAAGGAGGCTGAAGAGGCTAGGCTTGAACCTACTTTAGCGGAAGAAAACACTTCGCTATTGGATGTTCCTATATCGGGCAATCTAGAGCCGAGCGCTGGGCGTATTGAATCTGCTTCAGTCAAGCCGAAGAAGCCTGTAGCCGAACTAGAGCAGACGGTTTCTCAAAGTGAACCAGTAGAGGTGAAGAAGCCGAAATTTGACCCATCAATGATTAAGGTGGTCTCTGAAGAAAAGACCGAAAAAGCTGTAGCTACTATACCAGAGCGCCGCGGTGATTATACTTTCCCGCCAATTAATCTACTGGCAGAAGCACCAAATGCAGACGACCGCTCACCGCAAGATCACGCGGGCACTATGGAGGCATTGGTTCGTACACTTGAGGAATTTGGCGTAAAGGTAAACCCAGGCGAAATTCATACCGGCCCAGTCATTACTAGATATGAAGTAACTCCAGCGGCAGGCGTACGTGTGGAAAAAATTGTCAATCTTGATAAGAATATAGCTTTAGGCCTGAAGGCTGAATCAGTTCGTATTCTTGCCCCAGTTCCTGGCAAAGGTACAGTCGGTATAGAGGTTCCAAATCGTATCGCACAGGCAGTATGTATGCGTGATATTGTAGAGTCGAAATCATGGGCGGAAGCGAAGGCAGAAATTCCGATTGTACTCGGTAAGGATGTAACAGGTAAGCCAATGGTCACAGACTTAACCAAGATGCCACACGTCCTAATTGCTGGTTCTACTGGTTCTGGTAAGACCGTATGCATAAATGCAATTATAGCATCTTTATTGTATCACTCTGGCCCGGAGGATTTACGTTTCATCATGGTCGACCCTAAGGTGGTCGAAATGCAAATGTACAATGCGCTACCACATATGTTAATTCCCGTTGTGACCGAACCAAAAAAAGTACCGGGTGCATTGAAATGGTTACTTGCAGAGATGGAGCGTCGCTATCAGATTTTTGCTGCAGAAAATGTACGTAACATAGCCGGCTTTAACGCAAAGATTGCCAAAACCAAGGAAGAGAAAGAAAAAGCCGCGGCAATGGATGCCGAGATGACCGCTGAAGAGCGCGCAGCAGTCACACAAGTGGAAGTTCCACGAAATGATGATGCCTTTGAAATTCCGCGTAAGAAGCTCCCATACATTGTCTGCGTTATTGATGAACTAGCGGACTTAATGATGGTTGCGCCAGCAGACATCGAAACGGGTATCGCGCGCTTAGCGCAGTTAGCACGAGCCGCTGGCATACACTTAATTCTCGCAACACAGCGACCATCGGTAAATGTGATTACTGGAGTTATAAAAGCGAATTTACCGAGCCGCATTTCTTTTAAAGTAGCCTCTAAGGTGGACAGTCGGACGATTTTAGATGGTGGTGGTGCGGAGGCGTTGATCGGCAAGGGCGATATGCTGTTCATCCCGCCAGGAACATCTACTTTAGTGCGCGCACAAGGAGCCTTCGTTTCCGATGACGAGATTAATGGTATTGTTGAGTATCTAAAAGAGCACAATGAGCCACCTGTCTTTGCTGAATCGGTGCAACAGCAAATTGATGCTGGCGGTGATGATAATGCTCCGACAGCAGGCACAGGAGAGTCGGATGGCGATGAATTACTTCCACAGGCAATTGATGTACTGCGCGCGACGAAGCGCGCATCGACTTCGATGCTGCAGCGTCGTCTACGTATTGGTTATAATCGGGCGGCTCGGCTAATGGAAGAGCTTGAAGATCGTGGTATTGTTGGTCCCGAGAATGGCTCTAGCCCACGCGAAATACTGGTGGATTTGGACACTATGTAGCAGCACTTTAATCGCCTTCGAGCGCTAGGTCTGGAATGTG
>JAKVCN010000132.1 GCA_022448585.1 Puniceicoccaceae bacterium
AACTAGGGTCAGTAGCCAGAAGTAGGATTTTTTGATTTGGGAGTAGTGTAGCATTAAACAGCGACAATATTTACAATCTTTCCAGGTATATATATTTCCTTCATAATACTTTTACCATCAATAAAACTTATAACCCTAGGGTGAGACATTGCACTCGCTATTGCACCAGCTTTATCGATGCCATTGGGTAGTTCTGCATCCCCCCGGTACTTACCGTTCACTTGAAAGACTATTTTACTAGTTTTTTGTAGCAACTTACTTTCATCGTACTTTGGCCATCCTGCTTTCACTATACTCGTGCTATGGCCCATCCTATGCCATAACTCCTCGCACATGTGTGGCGCCAACGGTGCTAGTAACTGTAGGATAGTTTCTACGCAGTAAGTTGTTACTTTTTCCGCTTTATGTAGTTGGTTCGCACAAATCATCATTTGAGAGATAGCTGTATTGTAAGCAAGATTATCATAATCCTCTGTGACCTTTTTGATAGTAACATTTAAAATTCGCTCTGTCTCGGTATCCGTTTGTGCAGAAAAAACTGTAGGATCATCTTTTAAGACTAGTCGCCATACTTTTCTTAGGAACCGTGCGATTCCTTCTATTCCTTTGGTGTTCCATGGCTTCATCGCTTCAAGGGGACCTAAAAACATTAGATAAAGCCGAAGTGTATCTGCGCCGTAATTTTCTATTATGGACTCAGGGTTAACCACATTACCACGACTTTTAGACATTTTTTCTCCATCCTCTCCCAATATTATACCTTGGTGGAAAAGTTTTTTGAATGGTTCTGGATGGCTGACTACGCCAAGGTCAAATAGCACGTGATGCCAAAAGCGGGCATAGAGTAAATGTAGAACGGCATGCTCGGCTCCGCCAATATAGAGATCAGGTGTTCCCCAATATTTCTCTTTTTCAGGATCAATAAGAGCATTTGTATTTTGTGGATCGATGTAGCGAAGATAATACCAGCAAGAACCTGCCCATTGCGGCATCGTATTAGTTTCTCGTAATCCCTCAATGAAGCCTTTTTTAGGGGATTTCGAAAGCCCTCCAGTGCGAGGATCAATGTATACTTTAAGCCAGTCTTGCGCCTTTGATAGTGGACTTTGTCCATCCGCTGAAGGAGTATAGCTTTCAACACTAGGTAATTCCAGCGGCAATTGATCTACCTTCAGAGCAAGTGCGAAGCGAGTGAGGCCATTTATCTTACACGAGACCGCCTTACCAGCTGGTTTTAAAGCAGTGTCAACTTTAACATAATCGGGTTCGCTTACCCACAAGATTGGGAAAGGTTCGCCCCAATAACGCTGACGAGAGAAGAGCCAATCGCGAAGCTTGTAATTAACACTTCTCTTACCGCGACCTTCTTTCGAAAGCTTATCAATTACAGCTTGCACTGCATCATTAGATTCTTGACCACTTAACTTATCGCAATGAATGAGCTTGCCTGGGCCGGTGTAAGCTTCAAGTAACGCTCCATCCTTATTCTTTTTGGCAGAACCGCCATCATCGATGACTTGTATAACTTCTAAGTCAAAAGTTCTAGCAAATTCAAAGTCCCGTGTATCGTGTGCAGGCACTGCCATAATAGCGCCCGTTCCGTACGTTATGAGCACGTAATCGGCGACCCAAATAGGGATTAGTTTCTGGTTAATTGGATTGATTGCCATCGCACCTGTCCAAACGCCAGATTTCTCCTTACTTAATTCTGCTCGCTCCAAATCAGACTTACGCTTGGCTTTATCAGCATATGCTTGCACCTCTTCTCTTTGTTGCGAGCTTGTAATCGAAGATACGAGTGGATGCTCAGGCGCAATCACCATATAAGTAGCTCCATGTAAAGTGTCAGGGCGGGTAGTAAAGACTTCCAGTTTAGTTGTATGTCCTTCGATCGAAAAACTAATTTCAGCTCCCTCCGAGCGTCCAATCCAGTTTTCCTGTAAACGCTTTGTGGATTCAGGCCAATCCAGTTCTTTTAGTCCGGCAA
>JAKVCN010000133.1 GCA_022448585.1 Puniceicoccaceae bacterium
AAATGTTTCAAATTTTTAAATCCATTCACAGGCTCTTCATCCCAGCGCTCTTTAATCTTATCATACTTATTCACCACGATGATGATGGCCTTACCTGCATCCATGATGTCTCCGGCAAGCGCTTGATCCTGCTTTGTGACTCCATCAGCAGCATCTATAACTAAGAAGACGACATCGGAGCGCTCGAGTGAATGCTGTGTGCGTACGTTGGAAAAATACTCGACTGGATCCCCGACTTTACGCTTCGAGCGTATGCCTGCAGTATCCGCCAAGCGGAACTTAATCGATTCTCCATCCTTAGCATAGTCTAAATCTAGCTCTACTGAATCGCGCGTAGTTCCTGGTACATCGGAAACAATTAGACGCGTAGAATTAAGCAATGCATTACCAAGCGAAGACTTGCCTACATTTGGTCGACCGACCAAAGAAATTCGGATTCGTTTCTCCTTATCGCCTGCCGAACCTTCGGGCTTAGGGCCTAAGCTATCCGTTAGCGCAGCTTCTAAGGATTGAATTCCACGCCCATGTTCCGCGGAGACGCGAATAGGATCTCCTAATCCTAGCCGTGCAAAATCTTCTGCTGCCGATTCCTCCACGTCGCTGTCGACTTTATTCGCAATCAAGAGCACTTGCTTGCCATAGCGACGTAATTTATCAGCGACCATTTCATCCAAGGTGGTGACTCCGCTGCGTACATCCACTACAAAGAGAACGACCCTTGAGGCTTGCAGAGCAAACTCAACTTGATCTTCAGCTGCTGCTGCGATTGCCTTCGGTGTCATCTCTAGCTCCATGCCTACACCTCCGGTATCTAATAATACATAATCATCCTTTATTTCAGTAGAAATTAAATCACGTGTTACACCCGGAAGGTCATGTACAATCGACATACGCTTGCCGCACAAACGATTAAATAATCGGCTTTTGCCTACATTGGGGCGACCAACAAGGGCCACTGTTCTGGAAGGATCAATCATTACATAGAAGACTAGAGCGAGTCCGTGTATTGAAGACAATGTATTTCAACAGCAGCTAAAGATAAGCTACTACGCACGCTGTTAAAATTGATACCATTTTCAAAGGAAGGAAAAGGTGGTAATATGTAAGAATGTACCAAAAAGTATGCATTTTATTAATACTTTTTTTACATATAATTATTTTACATATTGCGTCTCATTGGATGTATTTATATCAGGCAGATAAGAAAAACGCCTAAACAAAAATCTAATTATGAATAATAAAAATACACAAAAAGGATTCACGTTAATCGAAATGATTGGCGTTCTTGCTATTATCGGTATTCTAGCCGCAGTGGTCGCTCCACGTGTCATCGAATCAATTCGTGATGCGAAGGTCACTTCTGCTATCGCTTCAGTCAATGCAGCCAAAACTGCAGCAATCAATTATTATCAGCGCTATGATAATTTCCCTCTTGACTCCGAAACAGCCACCACAGGCGTGTTGAATTATAAAGAAGATCCAACTAGTCCTATCGCTTACACTCCTGATGTAGGTAACGTAGACTTTGGTGATATTCTTGTTTATCAATCACAACTACTCGAACAAGAGAAAACCCCAATAGGTAGGTCAACAGACTCCTTAATTCATGCTATTGGCTGCGTCACAGTTGGAGAAGGCCTTATCGGCGGCGCTACTTATGGCGGAACAAGCACTACAATGCGCTTTAAATCAGCGGGTACTGGCACACGTATTGTCTATTACGTAATGCCTAACTTGACCACACAAGAGGCGGCTGCATTAGCAACTAAGGTGAACGGACCTTTCGAAAGTGATGCAGTAGCTGATACTGACTTCATCAATGCTTCCATTGCTGGCTCAGGAATTGGTGCTACTGGTGGACTTGAAGGAGCTAATGCATGGTTTGCCGCTGGCGATAGTGATGGAGAGTATCACGCATACCTGTATGTTTCGCATCAATAAGCCTACAGTCGAAATTTAGTCT
>JAKVCN010000134.1 GCA_022448585.1 Puniceicoccaceae bacterium
TTGGTGTTGCAATTCTCACTACTTCCAAAGGCGTCATGCGCGCTCGCGATGCTCGTGAAAACGGTGTTGGCGGCGAGTTAGTGTGCAAAGTTTGGTAACTGAAAGGTAATTAATATGAGTAGAATTGGTAAACTTCCTATTCCCGTCCTCGATACAGCTAAGGTTGAAATCGATGGTCAAACTGTACGTATTGAGGGACCTAAGGGTAAACTTGAAAAAACATTCGATCGCTCAGTGAAAATTGAGCTAAGCGATAACGAAGTGCGTATTTCCCCAGCTGATAAGTCCCGCCATGCACGAGCAATGTATGGCACCGCTCGCTCCATTGTTAACAACATGGTTAATGGCGTTGTTAATGGATATAAAAAAGACCTTATGCTTAAAGGAGTTGGTTTTCGCTGTGCCCTTAAAGGTAAGGTTTTGGATTTAGCGTTGGGTTACTCGCATCCTTGCTTACTAGACATACCTGAGGGAATTACTATAACAGTTAAAGAAAACACGAAAATCAGTGTGGAAGGTGCCGACAAGCAAGTAGTCGGTGAAGTCACTGCTTCGATTTTTGCATTTTACCCTGCCGAGCCGTATAAAGGCAAGGGAGTACACATTATAGGCAAGTACGTTCGTCGCAAGGAAGGCAAGAAGTCCGCTTAACCTTTAGGAGGATCACATATATGAAACTCGACAAGAAAAAATCTCTATTACAAAAGCGTCGCTGGCGCATTCGCAAAAAAGTTAATGGTACTGCTGCGCGTCCGCGTCTAGCCGTTCACTTTTCTAACAAACACATTTATGCCCAATGCATTGATGATATTCAAGGGCACACACTAGCTTCTGTATCATCGGTTGCTAAGGGTTCTGAAGCCAAGGCCAATATTGAGGGTGCTGCCGTGCTTGGTAAAACCATCGCAGAAAAAGCCGTAGCTGCTGGTATCGAAACTGTTGTATTCGATCGTGCCGGACGCCGTTACCACGGCTGTGTCAAAACATTCGCAGAAGCAGCTCGCGAGGGCGGGCTTAAATTTTAAGGATTTAGCATATGAGTAAACAGAAAAAATCGTTCTCTCCAAAAAGTGAGCCTGAAGAGGCGCCCGAATTCTCCGAAAAGGTAGTTCACATCAACCGTTGCGCTAAAGTCGTCAAGGGTGGCCGTCGCTTCAGCTTTGCCGCACTTGTTGTAGTTGGTAATCAAAAAGGTGAAGTTGGCGTTGGTTACGGCAAAGCCAAAGAGGTACCTGAATGTATTCGTAAGGGCACTGAACAAGCGAAGAAGAATTTAGTTAAAATAAATCTGCGAGGAGACACTATCCCTCATGCAGTCCGAGGCTTATCCGATGGTGGCGAAGTGCTACTTCGGCCGGCAACCGATGGTACTGGCGTAATTGCTGGTGGTGGAGTTCGCGCCGTACTAGAAGCGGTTGGCATACACAATGTATTATCAAAATCGCTTGGCTCTAATAATCACCTTGCGATGGTCAATGCGACGATGGCTGCTCTTCAGCAGCTACGATCTAATGAAGAAATCAAAAAGCTTCGCTTTGGTGAAAAGGTAACTGCACAAGCATAGGAAATTAAAATCATGAATCTAGAAAAAATCCCAACAATTAAAGGCGCCACTCATGCGACTAAACGTCTTGGTCGTGGAGAAGGCAGTGGGCATGGTAAAACCTCAGGTAAGGGGCACAAGGGCCAAAAAGCTCGTTCCGGAGGAGGTATTCGAATTGGTTTCGAAGGCGGACAAATGCCGCTTTATCGTAAACTACCACGTCGCGGTTTTAACAATTTTAATTTTCGCACTAGTTTTCAGACAGTCAATGTCGGTGAACTTAGCAAGCTCGACGGTGCCGAAGTGGATCGTGATTCACTTGTTAAAGCAGGTTTAATTCGCGACAATGACGAAGGCGTTAAACTGCTTGGCGAC
>JAKVCN010000135.1 GCA_022448585.1 Puniceicoccaceae bacterium
TATTACAATGCCCCAGAATCTATTAAAGCATTTATAGCTGGCGCGGGGCCAATCGGATTTTTACTTACTCCACTAACACTTTACATAATAACGCGTATTGGAATAGCTCCCGCTAAAGCATGCGCTTCAATGTTTGTTTGTACGGCGCTTCTAATTGCTGGAGCTAGTGTAGGACAAAATTTAATAACCTTTACCATCTGCATTATTGGAAGTCAGATGGCGTCTGTTCAGCACGGTCCTTTGATGCTTCAAGTGTATGCAAATAACTATTCCATAAATGAAAGAGGCCAGCGAGTCACTACTCCTTTAGTCTTAATTGCATGTAGTACCATCATCTTTGCTTGGATTGGAGGTGAATACCTTGATAAAAATATTCACAATTTTCGTTATGTCTTCGTTGTAATGCTATTTGCTGCCTTAGTTTGCGCGTGGGCACTAAAACCAATACCATGTACACCACTATCGAAAGAAAACACAGGCAATCCATGGAGCAATCTCAGCCTTATTTGGAAAGATAAGCTATTCGGCTATTTGCTAGGAAGTTGGATGCTCTTAGGTGTGGGAAATTTAATTGCTCTTCCCATACGTGTGGAATATCTGGCATCTAAAGAATTTGGCATACATGCAAGTAACAAAACGATCGCAGTCTTAATGATCATGATTCCTGCGATTGCTCGCTTATTAAGTACACATATCTGGGGGCACTTTTTCGACAAACTTCACTTCGTAACCACACGGAACCTGCTAAATATATTCTTTTTGCTAAGTGTAGGATTATTTTTCTTTAGTAAAAATGTTGTCGTACTTGGAGTTGCTATGGCATTCCAAGGCATTGCAATGGGTGGTGGCAAGATATTCTGGGGACTCTGGGTGACTAAAATAGCACCCAGAGAATCCGCCTCTGCCTACATGAGTATTCACATGGCTCTTACTGGACTTCGTGGGACCCTAGCTCCTTTCATCGGATATTGGATATTAGCACAATCAACGCCTAAAATTGTAGCAATCGTAGGAATGGGACTAATTGCCTCCGCGATTATATTATTTGAATGCGCTCGCAATAATCAACGACTCAAAAAATAGAGACTGAACTGTTATGACTCAGAAAGTAACTGGTCAAAGTATTCAATTGTGGGCTTAAGCCCCTCTTCAAGGTTTAGGGTCGGCGCCCAATTTAACTTTTCACGGGCTAATTGTATGTCTGGTTGTCGCTGCTTCGGATCATCTTGCGGCAGAGGCTTGTAAATAATTTTTGAGGAGCTTCCCGTTTGAGCAATGACTTTTTGCGCAAGTTCCAAAATCGTAAATTCTCCAGGATTACCCATATTAACCGGACCAATTATCTCTTCTTGATTCATTAGTTTCATAAATCCACTAATTAAATCATCACAGTAACAAAATGAGCGCGTTTGCTGTCCCTCACCATAGACGGTAATCGCATCGCCACGTAAGGCTTGCACGATAAAGTTGGAGACTACTCGACCATCATCTAAACACATTCGAGGTCCATAAGTATTAAAAATTCTAACAATACGTATATCGACATCATTCTGCCGATGATAATCCATAAATAAAGTTTCCGCGCATCGCTTTCCCTCATCATAGCACGATCTTATACCAATAGGATTAACGTTTCCCCAATATTCCTCGGGTTGTGGATGAACAGAAGGATCTCCATAGCACTCGGAAGTAGATGCCTGAAAGACACGCGCCTTAGTGCGCTTTGCTAACCCGAGACAATTAATTGCACCCATCACGGAAGTCTTAATGGTTTTTATCGCGTTAAACTGGTAATGTATTGGTGATGCTGGACAGGCTAAATTGTAGATCTGATCAACTTCTATCTTAAATGGATCAATTACATCATGGCGCATGAGCTCAAAATTAGGATGCTCTAATAGATGACGAAT
>JAKVCN010000136.1 GCA_022448585.1 Puniceicoccaceae bacterium
TATTAGGGTTCAAAATGCACAAGTTTTACATCGCTTGGTGCAGGCACAACTGAGCAAGAATCCGCAAGCAGATATTATCATTGGAGGTGACTTAAATTCGCACTATAATCACTCATTGCTCTTTACAGATTTAAAAACTGGCATCAATGATGTCCTAGGAGCCGATGGTGATGAGACCTTCCAGAGTTCCCAGTGGTATAACTTTTGGTATGAGTTGCCCAGTGAGCTTCGTTACTCTGAAGTGTGGCGGGGTCGTCGTGGTAGTCTCATGCATTTAATTTCCTCTCGGGGACTGTACGATAATCAGGGTATTAGCTATATAGACGGGTCATTTAATCACCTGATATTACCTGAAATTAATGCGGATATTATTGGTCGACCACTTGAATGGAACTTTGCTGGTACACAAGGAGGAGGAACTTCTGATCATTTCCCAGTTTTTGCACATTTTTCTACAAGAGCTTTTGCTTCTACATCGGAATTTAGCCTTGGAGAGCATACTCCATCTGTAGAAATTCAACATTCTGTAGTGGGACATCCTGCTGTTGATTCCCTAAAAGACGGGGCTTTTCTGAGTAATTTAAGTGAGGATGATTATGGTGATTATGTTGGTCGAATGTACCAGGTCGAGGCTACAATTGTACAAATGAATCCATTGATGATAAGGGTAGGGGGCGTCCTTTGGTCAGCATATGCAGTAGAGCGTGAATTAATGGAGCCTTCTGGGCTACAATCCTACTTAGAGAATAATGATGGTGAGGTGAAGCTAGCCATTAGGCTTAATATTTATCGCGGGCGTAAACAGCTGCTTATAGATGCTATCTTATAATTGCTAAGCTTGCACTAGATATGGGTTTGCACCAACTTTGCTTGTTTGATGAGTAAAAATTTCTATATTACCACAGCAATTGACTATGCGAATGGATCCCCTCACTTGGGCCATGCTTATGAAAAGGTGCTGACCGATATCATCGCTCGCTATCGACGTTTAAGTGGTCAAAAGGTTAAGTTTTTGACTGGACTGGATGAACATGGTCAAAAGGTGCAAATGTCAGCTCAAAAAGCTGGATTGGAACCAATTCAGATTTGTGATCGCATGGCAGAGGAGTTTCAATCGGTTTGTGAAAAGCTTGCGATATCAAATGATGATTATATCCGCACAACCCAGGATCGTCATAAGTCTGTGGTTCGTGAAGTTCTCCAAAAGCTGCATGATAAGGACCTTATTTATAAGGCGCAGTACTTTGGATACTATAGCTCCCGACAAGAGCAGTTTGTTACGGAGAAAGAAAAAGTGGATGGTCATTGGCCAGAGATTTATGGTGAAGTTGAAGAAGTTATTGAAACCAATTATTTCTTTAAGCTAGCGCAGTTTCAGGAATGGTTGATAGATTTTATAAATAATAATGAGGACTGGATCTACCCACGATTTCGTACTGCTGATGTACTTCAATTTTTAAAGGAGCCTTTAAATGATCTGTGTATTTCACGCCCTAAGGAACGATTAGAATGGGGCATTGAATTACCTTTTGACTCTGATTTTGTGACCTATGTTTGGTTTGATGCACTGACTAATTATATTACAGCAGCAGGTTACGGCACTGAAACTTTTGCCCAAAATTGGCCTGCAGATTATCATGTTATTGGAAAAGACATTTTAGTTCCTCCACACGCGGTCTATTGGCCGATTATGTTGAAGGCACTAGAAATTGATTTACCGAAGCACTTATTGGTGCACGGCTGGTGGCTTAGTTCAGGAGCAAAGATGTCTAAGAGCACAGGTGAAGTGGTTAATCCGCTCGATTTAATTGAGCAATATGGAGCAGATGCATTTCGCTACTTTGTTACACGTGAAATGAATGTTGGGCAAGATAGTGA
>JAKVCN010000137.1 GCA_022448585.1 Puniceicoccaceae bacterium
ACCGGTTGGATGCAGAAAATTTAGGAAAATTAGCGGCTAAATTAGTCGAGCGCTACCCTAGCGTGGCAGAAGAGTATTTAGAGCAGTTAGAAGAAAAATTTCCTGATAGCATACAACGAAGCTTTGGCTACTATACCCGCGCCGTGCTGCTAATGAATGCACAAAACTATGAAGCAGCGCGCGCGCCATTAAACCGTTTTCGATCAGAGTTTCCGATGCATCCGCTGGCGACAAGGGTAGCTCTATGTTTTGCAGAGTGCGCTACGCAAACGCAACGCTTTGACGAAGCTCGCGATGCGCTCGACGCATTGCTGCGCCTTAAGCAAGCCAAAGGGCGACCGCATGCGCAGGCACTGCTTGCTTTAAGTCGTAATGAACAAGCTGCTGGCAATACGGAGCGAGCGGTTCCTTATGCACAAAGAGTATATAATGTCTATAGGGCCTATCCAGAGCTTGCAGCAGATGCTTACTGGATGAGTGCCTTACAGTTTGAAGCGCTCGGTGACACACGAGCTGCGTATGTGACCCTAAATGAGATGCTTGAAAATCAAGAAATTGCAGGTTTAGCCATTGCTAGTAAGGCCAGGGAAAAGCAAGAGAGTTTGCGGGCTATATTACCAATAAGCGATACAATAGAAAATGAATCCGAACTACAGCCGGAGACCTTACCTTTATGAGATATATAGCTTACTTTTTTAAGTTTATTGCAGGAATAGCTGCACTTACTGCGACCACTTTTTGCACTTTATATGGACAATCGATTAACTTGCGAGAAGTCAGAAGTCGCTTATCGCAACCAATCGTACTACTTTTAGAAAACGGCCAGCAACGCTCTGGCGTAATTAATGCCTGGGACGGAGAAACATTAAGCCTTCGCATCGATATTGCTGGCGGTAGTGCTTCAATGAATTTTGCTGCCGATGCGATTCGTGACATCGGTTTTACTGGAAGCGAATACTTACCTATGCTTTATGAGCTCGAAAAAAATCCAAGTCGGAGCAATGAGGCCTTCGCATTATTTGAGGCATTTTACCAGCAGCGTGGGCGCTACTTGCGATATATGGATGATGGTGAACTAGGTATTTTTGTGCGTTATGCGCGCTTCTGCCTCACCCACGAAAAACCACTTCGCGCGGTTGCAGTAATCGAAGTCATTCGCCCCTATATAAAAGACGATGCCCTTGTTCGCTCGCTCGATGAAGCCACACTGATGGGCTTCTTTTTAGGAGAGCTTTATGAGGAAGCCGAAGCGCAGGCTCGCCTATGGATCAAATCGGCTGGCTATGATCGTTCCAGTGCGCTTGGATGGCAGATACTAGCGCAGCTTCAGTTTTTGCGCGCAGCCCATGAAGATGCTATGTGGACAGCTCTAAACCCCATCGCATTTGCTAATAATTTGCCCATAGAGCACTTGGGTGCTTGTTACGCACTTGCTATCAGTGCGGCAACCGAAACTCGCCATGAAGCGATCGTGGAACGCCTAACTAAGGAGATGCAAGCTAGGGGCTTAGATTGGCCTAGTAAGCTAACCATCCTAGCTAAATACAACCCTCTTAACAAAGATTCCTCTGGCTTTGCAGAAGAAGCAACTGCACGAACTGCTCTGGCAGACCCTATCCAAACGCCCTCCCCAATTGACTCTGAAATTGCATTGCCGACTCGCTTACAATCCAACACTTCTAAACCTTAAAAAACTACAAACACTTATGAAAGTACAAACACTCACTACTAGCGTATTCGCGCCAATCTCCTTGATGATGTTTAGCGCCACGCAAGTCCAAGCACAGGAAACTGAATCCACCTCTTTGTTAGGATTATTACAACAAGGCGGATGGGCCATGTTTCCGCTTGGCTTGACCGCCTTATTTATGTTTTT
>JAKVCN010000138.1 GCA_022448585.1 Puniceicoccaceae bacterium
CTTGCTAGTCTAGCTGCCGCTGATTTAATGTTTGAATCCGGACTATTCGATGAAGCCTTTTCTGCACTTCGCGCGCTGCAAGAGCGGCAACCACCAGGATTGATTCGTAGCAAGGCCCGCCTAACAGCTCTTGAAAAAGCAATTGAACTGGAAAAAGAACAGCTGGCACGCGATTTACTACTGGAGGAGTCTTGGCAAATCTCAGAAATGCCAGAACTCGCAATTCTGGCAATCAATGCCCTAAGGATAGGCCAAGCGCAATTAGCCGCAGAGGACCCAGAAAAGGCAATTGCTTGTCTACGCTTGGTCCCGCCCTATGAAAGTTTAATTAAAGCACAAAAGGAGCGACTGCTAACAACCCAAGCACGCTTTGAATCCAAAAAATCGAGCGTGGGCTTGTATGCTGGAGGACAATTTTGGACACAATTCTACCAAAAATTAATTGTTCGCTTAAAGCAGCAAGTAAGTGCGCTAGAGCAAGCCGAAGACTATACTGCATCTATGTACTTATCCTATGGTCAGGCTTACTTACTTGCAGGCAGACCACAGGAAGCGTGGGTTTTATTTGAAACCTTAGCGCGCGATTCAAGCCTAGCAGAGTCTATCCAATCGGAAGCGCACTACCGCTGGATATTATCCGCTATCGAAACCGGTGTCTGGGAAGATGCTTTTCGCATTGCTAAAGGCTTTGGTCTGCGCTTTCCCGATTCTCCGCTAGTACCTGATGCGCTCTACCTTTTAGCCACAGCCTACCAAGAAGCTCACCAGTACCGTGACGCCGTAGAAGTATTGGATCATTTTCTAGTTGCGCACAACACCCACCCTCTTACTGCGCGGGTACTATTTCTTCGCGGCTATAATTATAATTTACTTAACGAACCTACTCTCGCGCGCGCTGACATGGATCAATTCATAGCCGATTTTCCGCAGCACGGACTAATTTTAGATGCGTATTTTTGGCGATCGCTAACATTTTTTACGGAGAGAAATTATCCAAAAACATTAGAGGCGCTGGACCTGCTCAAAGGCCGTGTGAATGGCCACCGCTTAGAACCTGAAGTCGCATACCGACAGGCTGCAACGCTTTATGCAAAAAAAGATTACACGAGCGCACTTCTAGCTATACAGAATTATCTGAAGAATTACCCATTGCACAGTAGGCACGAAGAAGGACGCGTCTTGCTTGGCGATATACAAATGGGTCGTGGCGAGCTAAGTGTAGCTCGCAAAATCTTTGCTTCTATTAGCCCGCAAGCAGGACACCTGTTTACTTATGCACTCTTTCAAACAGGTAAAATATTGCGCTCCCTAGCAGGAGCAGAGGATCGCATAGAATCGCGTGTAAGCGTCCTTAAAAGTCATCGTGAACACTTCGAGCACTACATTGCACGTGATGATATTCCACTACAAAGGAAAGGAAGGATGAGTGAGGCCTTGTATTGGATTGGCTGGACATACATTGAAGAAGGTAGCCCTGCGGCAGCGCGCGATGTATTTATGCAGGCATTAAAGCGCTATGGTGATGATCCTGCTGCAGCTGAAATTTTAAATATATTAGACGCACTTAGCCGCGTTGAGAAACGCATCGTCAGATCTAGTCGCAGTCAGCGTCAAGCAGACCTAAGAGCATGGATAGCCGAAGAAAAATTAGCTGCGCTTGCAACCGATCGGTTGACTTACTACGCCCGCTTAAATTTGTACTTAGAATCAATGTCTGAAGCGGAAAACTCGATCAGTATTCTATTTGAAAATGTAGAGCTTGTTCCTATCAACCGGTTGGATGCAGAAAATTTAGGAAAATTAGCGGCTAAATTAGTCGAGCGCTACCCTAGCGTGGCAGAAGAGTAT
>JAKVCN010000139.1 GCA_022448585.1 Puniceicoccaceae bacterium
ATAAACTTCTAATCCGTTATTAATCCCAGTAATGTAATCATCTAATCCATGCCCCGGAGCTGTATGGACGCATCCAGTGCCGCTCTCAGTCGTTACGTACTCTGCACTTAAAATTGGTGATATCCTATCGATGAAAGGATGCTGTGCATTTAAGCCAACGAGTTGCTCTCCAGAGAAATTAGCGATTATTTGGACCTCTTCTAATTGACATTCTTTAGTGACCTCTTCAAGTAGCGCGGTAGCAATAATCAGATTACCCTTAGAGCTATCGATCGCCGTGTATTCAACAGTAGGGTTGACCGCTACTGCGAGGTTGGCGGGCAATGTCCATGGAGTTGTTGTCCAAATTAATATCGAGCTACCTGCTTTACTTAGATGTAGCTTTTGGCATCCGAAATCGCTCAAGGGAAGCTTAACAAAGACTGAAATACTAGTGTGCTCTCGATATTCAATTTCCGCTTCAGCTAGTGCGGTAGCACATGGTATAGACCAATAGACTGGTTTTTTGGATCTATATACTAAATCTTGCTCAACAAAACTAGCAAAGGTTTCTAGTTCGGTGGCTTCGTACTGTGGGTGGATGGTCCAGTATTCGTTTTTCCAATCAGCTAGAACGCCTAAGCGCTGAAATTGTTCTGTTTGAATTTGCCGATACTTATCTGCAAATTCAGCGCAAGCTTCACGTACCTCAACTGGAGTATAATCAGTTCGTCCTTTTTTTTGTAGCTCTCTTGAAACTTTATGCTCAATTGGTAAGCCATGGCTATCCCACCCAGGCACATAAGGTGCATGGAATCCCTGCATTCGTTTATAACGAAGGATTGTATCTTTTAGTGTTTTGTTCAGAGCATGTCCAAGATGAAGATCACCATTGGTAAATGGGGGTCCATCGTGCAAGATGAAGCTCGGACCAGCATTATTTTTTTGCTCAATTTTTGAGTAAAGATCACTATCTTCCCAATGCTGCATGCGCGCAGGTTCGCGCTTCACTAAATCTCCCCTCATAGGGAAGCGAGTTTGTGGCAAATTAAGTGTATTTTTGAGATCCTTAGCCATGATTTAGTTCCGATACGAGACCGAAGCTTTTAGAAAATCGCGCAGTGTGGTTTTTTGATCCTCTCTGTCAAGCAATCAGAACTTAGTTCAGGTCTTGCAAGTCAAAGTAAAGATATCAATCTACTCGTCTTATTGTATTGTGATTACTACTATGAATTCATTAAAGCGTAATGCTGGACACCCGCTGGATCTTGATTGGGTTCTGTCGGTACAAGCGAATACCTCGGCAATCGAGCGTCGCTGTAAGACTCTACCAGGTAGGCGCTCTATCAAGAAAAATCATCAAGTTGCATGGTTAGTCAAAGCTCTAAGCTGTATCGACTTAACCACTCTTTCTGGCGATGATACACAAGCACGTGTCAGGCGCTTGTGCAGAAAAGCAAGTATGCCAGTGCGCCATGAATTATTAGATCGTCTAGATATTGATCCTAATATAGTCCGTACCGCAGCCATATGCGTTTATCATGAAATGGTTCCCGCAGCAGTGGAAGCGCTAAGTGGAACTGGCATTCCTGTGGCAGCAGTTTCTACAGGTTTTCCGGCTGGGCTTTCGCCATATTCATTGCGTTTGGCTGAAATTACTGAGTCGGTTAAAGCGGGGGCAAGAGAGATCGATATTGTCATTTCTCGCCGGCATGTACTTTCGCAGGATTGGAAATCCTTATATGATGAGGTTCAGGCCTTTCGCGCTGCCTGCCAAGGGGCTCATATGAAGGCGATTTTAGCAACAGGCGAATTAGGTAGCTTGCGTAATGTAGCTAGAGCTT
>JAKVCN010000014.1 GCA_022448585.1 Puniceicoccaceae bacterium
AACTTTTTTCACGAGCGGGCAGTGATAGCGAACCTTTGCCCACGTAACAAGCTAGAATTAATCACAATATAAAAGCTCCACTCCCTAGTTGAAACTTTTCTAAACAACTACAAAGCTTACATTATGCATACAGTACAGGCATATTACTACTCTTTAGGTGCTCGCTTGCTCGTGACAGGAGAAGATGCGTCCGATTTTTTACAGAGCCAGTTCAGCCAAGATCTACGCAATTTTGAGACCGGTCAATGCACGTACGGATTATGGCTAGACGTCAAAGGCAAGGTTATTGCGGATAGTTGGGTTCTTTGCGAAGATATAGAGCGCTTTTGGATCTTCAGTGAGCACTGCTCGGCGAATACACTCCAAGACAAGTTAGAGCGGCACATTATTGCCGATGATGTCTGTATCGAAGTCTGTCCGTCAGCACCTGCTTGTAGCGTAATTGGAGTAGATGCAACTACGCTGCTCGAGATCAGTCCCAAGCATGGTACCTTTGTGCGTGGGCAGGATTGCATTATTTTTTGCGGGCGCCGCTCATTAGTGCCTAGTTACGAGATAGTATTCGAAGATACCAATGCTTTCGATACTTTTGAGGAACATTTGCAAAATACCAAGGGCGTGCTCCCTGCCAAGGATTCCTGGATACAACAACAGCGCATAGCAGCAGGAATTCCCCTAGTGCCGCAAGAAATTGGTACGGCAGACTTGCCCGGTGAGGGCGGCTTTATTGAGGATGCTGTGTCACTGACGAAGGGGTGTTATCTAGGTCAAGAAGTCGTTGCTCGCATGCATAACCTCGGAAAGGCGCGGCGTTCCTTATATCGAGTGCAGGGTAGTGGAAAGGCGCCAGAATGTCCGCAAGTACTTAGCACAGAAGCCGGAAAGGTAGCTGGTGAACTACGCTCAGCATTTAATTTAGCCGATGGTTGGCAAGGCGTCGCGCTTATGAAGTTACTACACCTTCAAACTAACACATCAATTTTTACTCAACTTGGTGCGCTAGAAATCATGCGTCCACTGCGGGATATTATCGATGCAAGCAAGTGAAAAAGATTTGGTCCAAGTAACTGCTCTTTTTGAGCAGTTGGGAGCACAAACAGAGCAGGCTTCGGTTCTTGCGAAGCAACTTTTAAAGCGCGCTGAGCAGCTCTCAATAGAGCGAAAAATATCGCTAGTAGAGTCAACTGACTCATTGCTGAGGCAAGTAATACGTGCGCGGCAAGGTCTGCCTCCAGAAGTGGAGTCTTGATCGCAAGTCATAAATAAGGCTACAATGCCTAATTAATAGAGGATTGTGGGCAATTTATGTTTGACGCTCCAATATCAAGACCTTCTTATAAGGACGACTAATCTGTCACATAACCTCAACAATAAAAATAATACATTTATGAACAAAGCAGAACTCGTTGCCGAAGTGCAAGCATCCCTAGGATCCGATACATCTAAAGCTGCCGCTGAGCGTGCTCTTGAAGCCGTACTTGAAGGCATCAAAAAGGGTATCAGTGGTGGATCGAACAGTGTCCAATTAATTGGCTTCGGTACTTTCTCCGTTTCTAACCGTGCTGCTCGTGATGGTATCAACCCGCAAACAGGCGAAAAGATCAGAATACAAGCTTCTAAAGCTGTTAAGTTTAAAGCAGGTGCAGGACTAAAGGCTGTTCTTTAAAGGACAGATTGTTTCTGAAAATCTATTTTCTAACTAAGCTCGCAGCTTGTCTGCGGGCTTTTTTATGCTTAAATTACAATTGTTTGATGCACAGTTATTTTTTGATTCACACTTGCCACAACGGACAAAGCTTTTCTTATTGAGACACTTTTGAGATTGGTCATCACTCAATTAGGAATACGATAATGAGCAAAAGTTTATTTCAGAAGGTATGGGATGCGCACACGGTTCGCACTTTAGCGAACGGTCAGACGCAGCTATTAATTGGCACGCACTTGATCCATGAAGTGACGAGTCCGCAGGCCTTTGGCATGCTCCGTGACAAGGGGTTGAGGGTTCAATATCCTCATCGAACCTACGCGACCGTGGACCACATTGTTCCAACTAATGAAGCTTTAGAACCTTACAGTGATCCACTTGCTCAAGGAATGATCGAAGAACTGCGCAAAAATTGCGCGGAAAACAATATTACCTTTTTTGACACGAATACAGGAAAACAAGGTGTTGTACATATTGTAGGTCCCGAGCAGGGTATCACTCAGCCAGGCACTACTATAGCATGTGGAGATTCTCACACTGCTACACATGGTGCATTTGGAGCGATTGCTTTTGGTATAGGAACAAGCCAAGTACGCGATGTGCTAGCTACCCAAACCATTGCTCTTGGTGAGTTAAAAGTACGCCGTATTAACGTGGAAGGAAAACTGCGACCGGGAGTGTATGCAAAAGATGTAATTCTACATATCATACGATTATTAGGTACGCAGGGAGGTACGGGTTTTGCGTATGAATATGGCGGCTCGACTTTTGATGCGATGACCATGGAAGAGCGCATGACCGTATGTAATATGTCCATTGAGGGCGGTGCTCGAGTGGGATATGTTAATCCAGATGCAACGACTTATGACTATCTAAAAGGGCGCCCCTATTCACCTACTGGTAAAGCATGGGAAGCGGCAGTTGCAGATTGGCAATCATATGCTTCCGATCCGGATTGCTCCTATGATGATGTTGTTACTATTTCTACCGATGATATTGAGCCAACGGTTACTTGGGGGATAACACCGAGCCAGGGAGTTGGTATCAATGAAATGATTCCAGCTATCAATGAGGGCGCAACGGAGTCGGAACGTGAATCCATTGAAGAGGCTCTTGAGTACATGAAATTCGAAGGTGGCTCTGCATTGAGAGGTAAAAAGATTGATGTTGCTTTTATTGGTTCTTGTACTAACGGCCGTCTTTCAGATCTAAAGGAGGTCGCTCACTACATTAAAGGCCATCGAGTGGCTGACAATGTACAAGCAATCGTTGTGCCCGGGTCTCAAGTGGTCGCTCAAATTGCGAAGCAATTAGGTCTGGACACAATATTTACTGATGCTGGCTTTGAGTGGCGTGGAGCAGGTTGCTCGATGTGCTTAGCAATGAATCCAGACAAACTTATGGGAGATCAACTGTGCGCAAGTTCGTCCAATCGTAATTTTAAAGGTCGTCAAGGTTCACCTACAGGTCGTACTATGCTCATGAGTCCGTTAATGGTAGCGGCGGCTGCAATTAAAGGTGAGGTCACTGACGCGCGCGAAATATTCAGTGTTCAGGTAGAAGTAGCTACCGCTTAGATTTTATTACTTTTATAATTTCCAATGATACAAAACTATGTCTGCTGATCCGATTATCAAAGTAACAGGTCGAGGTGTTTTTGTTCCTGGTGATGATGTGGACACCGACCGCATTATTCCAGCGCGATTTATGAAGTGTATCACCTTTGATGGACTCGGAGAGTATCTCTTTTACGATGTGCGCAAGGATGAAAATGGCGATGATAAGATTCACAACTTAAATGATAGTCGTTTTACTGGAGCTAATATTATGGTGAGCGGTAATAACTTCGGTTGTGGCAGTTCCCGTGAGCATGCCCCTCAAGCGATATTACGTGCCGGATATAGTGCTATTATTGCTGGTAGCTTTGCTGAGATATTTTTTGGTAACTCGACTAATCTAGGAGTCGTTTGTGTAACTGCTAGTGCCCAGGATCGTCAGATAATTGCAAACAAGATCGAAGCGGATCCGCAAGTAGAGGTGACGATCAATATTGAAGAATGCAAAATATCAGTGGGTGATACTTCATTTGAATGTTCAATAAAATCCAATGCCCGCGATAGTTTATTAAGTGGTCATTTTGACCCTCTCAATGAGCTGCTTTCTGGCGCTGATTCTGTGGCTATCGTCGCAAATAAATTGCCTTACATGCAGGTTTAATTATCTAACTGATTGAGTAGAAAATTTTCTTCCAAATCGACTATATACTAGTGAGCCTTAAGCTTTTTTAGATACTTTTTTATGATCGAAGTTCTGAATAATATCGGACTATTTTTTTATCCGCTCGCAGCTTGCTCGTTAGTTGCGATAACAATCACATTGGAGCGAATTTGGATGTTACGACAGTCTCGGGTATTACCGATGCACGTATTGGATGTATTCATTTCCGGCAATATCGAGAAATTGGACGCGGATTTGGATACAGTTAGTGGACGTATTGTTAGTTTCTATAAGGAGCGCACAACTGAACCAGATGCGCTCAAGGCTTATGCTAGACTGGAGGTGAGTCGATTACAGAGGGGTCTTTTTCTCCTTGAGGTTGTTATTGGTGCTGCGCCCTTACTTGGACTGCTCGGTACTGTCATCGGTTTAACTCAAGTTTTTGGTGGTTTTTCCGTGGATACAGGCTTACCCGATACGAGTACTTTTATTCAAGGAATAGCGCTTGCACTAAATACGACAATAGCGGGAATAGCTATAGCGATCCCATCGCTTGCAGTACATGCTTATTTACTTCGTAAAATAGAAGCTTTAGCCGCTCAGCTCAGCGTCGCGCTTGAATGTTTATTAAAGCATTCAGACGTACAGAGTACTGTAGAATGAGCTTAATTGTTCAGAGACCTCGCTCCCCTGCGATTAATATAGTGCCACTAGTTGATGTTCTTACGGTTTTGCTATTCTTTTTTCTAGTTACCATGCAATTTAAACAAGTGAGTGCTCTAAATATTACTGCTCCCAAAATTGAATCTGCTGGAGAAAATGCTATTACAGAACAAATAGTTATAGCGGTAAGTCCGGAGGGTGCACTGTATTTAAACGACCGCGAAGTTGATCCTAAGCAATTAGAGGTCGCGATACAATTAGCAGGACAAGCAACTCCTGATTTACCAATTCTTCTTTTGGCAGACGAAGACGCAGCACTAAAATACATTACTGAGGTAATGGACATCTGCCGAAATAATCGTATGAATAAGATCCGTTTGCAGTCGCGCTAGATAGGCCTGCGTATGCGGTTTCGGTATTTTAGTGCGATAGATTCATTGTGGGATGCGCCTTCATCAGTGTTTTGACTCACATAAGTAGGGGGGGTGATTCCCATTTCAATTAGCTTTTCGATAATTTCCATGGATAAAAGATTGAGTAAAAGCGCGCCGCTCATTGTCGAAGTCGGCCCAACTTTATAATCAAAACCAGCTGCTTTAATCGCAGCATCTCCAGGTATTCCTCCATTATCGAGAACTAGATCAGCGAGTTCATAAAGCTTTTTACCAGAGGGATGGCGCGAAGTAGTTTTTTTTGACATCTCTAGTGAAGTCATAGCAATCACTTGCATACCAGCAGCTTTAGCTTCTATCGCAACTTCTATTGGAGCGGCGTTACGCCCCGAATTTGAAATGACCAAGACTACATCACTTGCTTGCACTTCATATTGGTATACATAACGTTGAAAAAGTCGTGCGCCATAGCCAAGTATCTGCTCTGGCCATCCATCAGCTGGATCATAGATACTACTAACTGGGACAAGGCCACCGGCTCGGCGTTCGATTTCTGAAGCAAGAATTTGAGAGTGCCCGCTACCAAAAGTATGAAGTACTCCATCCGCTGCGATAGACTTAGCGATTCTTTTACCTGCCTCTTTTAAGGTCTCCGCATTGTCCGCGAATACCTTGTCCTGCATTGCACTAGAAACATCAAAAAACTTTTGGGAAAGTGTCATTGTATTAAGAATTTTTTTACAAGTATAAAATTAGACTGTGTAATGTTGTGCGAGTTAGTACTAATTGCCAAGTAACTGTAAGCCAAAGTTAATCCAGATAGGAATACTTATACAACTCACCAAAGTAGTGCCCAGTGCCACTTGAATAGCTATCAGTGCAACTCCATTATAATGGCGCGCTAAAAGAATAGGGAAGACACCACACGGCATTGCTGCTTGTACAATGATGACTTTTTTGAGCTCTGCCGAGATGGGTAACAGAAAGGCAGCAGTGAGCATTAATATTGGAATGATAGCTAATCGCAGCGCACAGGCAACTGCAGGTATTCGAATCTGACCGAGTAGACTATTTTTACCCACGAGATCCGCAAAGGTAGCTCCAATTAAAATGAGTCCAAGTGGAATCGTACACTGGCCTAGTTGCTGCAGAGAAGAATCTATAAAGCTAGGAAGGAGCTGCCCAATACCGAAAATATTTGCCGGAACTGCTATGCAAATAGCCATAACAGGACCATTAAAAATACGTTTAGCTAGTGGTTTATTCTCCTTGCCACCTAAGATGTATCCAACTCCCACGATCCACATCGCAGCTTCGATCCCTACGTTATAAACGAGTAATACGCCAATAGTTTCACGGTCGAATAGTAATGTAGCAATCGGTATCGCGAAGTATGCATAGTTGTAGATTCCACTGCTGAAACTAAAAGTGCGACATTCTTGTTTCGAACTTAAGTTCAGCTTTTTAGCCACCAGACCTGCAAGCGAAAATCCAATTATAACACTTATAAAGCCAAATAGAGGTGGTACCAAAATATTAGTCGCTTGGCGCAGCGCATCATTATTAAGAATAAAGCTAAAAATTAAGCATGGATAAAGTATATTGACGATCAGTGTCATTATACTTCGGTCGGCAACTTCATTAATCCATCCAAGTCTACGTGCTAGATAACCGGTGCAGATAATCGCAAGAATTGGTAGTAATGCGTGTATCACAATGTATGTAGTTTGCATATTATGGATACGTTTTAGTGGTTACCTAGCTATAGCTAAATCAATGCTTTGTTTGCGGTTAAATGATGCGCTTTAGTACGTCATCATTAACTTGGGCGTACGTTCGGTAGGCATGCGCGGCAGATTGTAGTACTTTAGGAAATTGTTTCTGCGAGGCTTTATCTGGAAATTCAAAGCCTAAAAGAGCACGCCCCACACGCTCCCCAGAGTACTCATAATTAAAATAACATAGATTCGCATGGGGGCTTACAGCCCGTAGAAATTCTGCAAGTGCGCCTGCTCGCTCATGAAATTCTAGAGATATAAAAGCTGGATGCTGTAGCAGTTTGGCTTCATAGTTTATTAAGCGAAATCCTACATCACTATCTGAAGTAACTTCTATCGATGTATAGTCGCTACTTAGTAAAGCTTCACTGAGTACTTCAAATTGTTGAGGGTTGACGTCAAAGCCAATTACAGGATGCGCCTGCTCATTGTCGGTTTTACCATACTGAAAATCGACGATGTTTACAGATTCTGGTAACGACTCTAACAGTGTGTGCATCGCACCAGCTTGTTCTGCAATAGAGATGCGCAAGTAGCGCCGCCTAGAAGCGCCGACAGCTGCTCGCCGGGCGACACTTGCAAGTTGTTCAAAGTCGATATTTGCGCCGCACAATATCGATAAAGCGCGCTTGTTTTTTAATTGGTTCTGCCGCTGCAATATTGCCGCTATTCCCATAGCTCCCGATGGCTCAGGAATACAGCGCAACTGTTCCCATGAAAATTGGATTGCAGCACAGACTTCGTCGTTACTCACAGTCATCCATTCGTCGATTACTTCCTTACAGATTGAATATGTGCGATCGCCGACTCGGCGCACAGCAGTACCATCACAGAAAATATCAACTTTCGCTAGTGTTACTGGTTGTCCAGCTTGCATCGCTGCTGCCATGGATGCCTGTCCTTCTCCTTCAACGCCTACTATATGCATATTAGGATAGTTGAGTTTTAGCCATGTTGCAGCTGCTGCTGCAAGTCCGCCACCTCCTACTTGTAAGAAGGCAACATCGAATGGTCCCTTTTCTGAAAGTACTATCTCGTCTGCTAGTGTGCCTTGTCCTGCCATGACATCAATCGAGTCGTAAGCATGGATATACGTCTTTTTGTATTTTTTTGCATCTACGAGGGCGGCTTTACAAGCAGCGTCGTAGGTGTCCCCTAACAGTAATATCTCAACTAAATCACCGCCATGTTTTTTAACCGCAACTTGTTTCATTTGAGGTGTTGCAAGGGGCATGTAAATGGTTGCCGTCGTGCCAAGTTTTTTTGCGGCTAGAGCGACTCCTTGTGCATGGTTGCCCGCGGATGCAGTCACGACTCCACGGGCTAATTGTTTAGGCGAAAGTTGCGCCATCGAGTTATAAGCACCTCGCCATTTATATGCATGTATTGGCGACAAGTCTTCTCTCTTCACATAGATAGTGGTATCCTCAAGTTGGATTGAATCGAGTGGGGTGCGCTTACCTACTGCGTAGATACGTTGACGGGCGAGGACAATTTCTTGGCGTAATTCGCGTCTAAGTGATTGGGATGGCATGCACCTACCACAACTATTTTTCCTGTATTGCGCAATACCAAGGATGGCAGTCATTGTTCAACTATTCATCATTTTATACGATCAGGAGGTTGTCACTATCTGTTCGAGCACTATTTTACTAAAATTATGAAGGATTGGGATGCAGCATATAAAGAGGGACGGACTCCATGGGATAAAGGAAAAGCCGCGCCACCATTGGTAGAGTTCTTATTAAGGCATACAATTAGTGGTCGGGTTTTAGTTCCTGGATCCGGTACTGGTCATGATGTTCGCCTTATTGCTGCGCAAGGAGCAGATGTTTTGGGTCTAGACATATCGCCACGTGCTCATAGCGCTGCAATAAGTTTTAAGAACTTTGAAAATGCGAATTACCGCATTGGTGATTTCCTTCATTTATCAGATGATTTAAAAAATAAATTTGATTGGCTCGTAGAACATACTTGTCTGTGTGCAATAGACCCAGATCAACGTGCTAACTATGTGCAATCTGCCCGTTTAGCTATTAAAGTAGGAGGTCATCTTTTAGCTATTTTTTTTCGAGAGGTTCAAGCGTATGATGGAAGCGGTCCACCGCATCCTATTACTTCGGATGAAATCCAAACACTGTTTGCGGAAGGATTTGTCCAATTAAATTCATTTACTCCTAGTAAGCACTACGAAAGTCGACCACATGGTTGCGAAGAAGTCTATTTATTCCGTCGCTCTGATAGCTAGTATCTAAAAAACTCTCCAGTACTTAAAACAATTGTAACTGATCATCAGTAAGTAGTGTGGTCGGAAGGATCAATTTATTGTCGTTATTATGTGTACTATTAACACGATTACTGACTGGGTGATCAGTAATTTCTATCTTTTGCGAGTAAGCATTTGCCTCTGATTTTGTGAGGTAATTGTCTAACCATTTCTGGTGGGCTGATTCAGGCAGTAACACCGGCATACGGTCGTGTATTCGCTTTATTCGCTCTTGTGCACAGGTTGTGAGAATTACACATTGAGGCACCTCCTCAAGTTTTGTTGCAGGCATCCACAATCCGGCAAAATAGACTAACTCGGCATGCGCAGGATAAATATAATAGGGTTGTTTTCGTATGCCATCACTGAGCCACTCGTAGAATCCATTTGCTGGAATTAGGCATCGATAAGCCTCCCAACTCTCACGAAAACGCGGCGTAGTATCTGCGCTCTCAAGACGTGCATTTATGTGAAAGTTCTGAGGAGTTCTTAGTCCCCATTGCATGCAAGTTAAAGACTCTTTTGTTTGAGTTAAAATATTAGTTCCCGGACTTATATTGTAGCTTGGCTCGTATTGCTCTGGCAATAATTTTGCAATAGAGCTAGCGAGTTTTTGAGACTTAGTATGTAAGGTGTATCGACCACACATTGGTATTTGATTAAGGGTTTATTTCGCAGTCCACAGGCGTAATGACTTAAGGAAAAATAGTTCTAACGCCGCAGCTTCATTTAGATTTAATTCAAGTAGTCCAGCGCTATTTTCCAAGGCTTGAATTACTCGAATCTGTGCATTTACAGGGAGTCGTCCAGGATTTAGAACTTCAACATCTCGGCAAAACCCAGCTGTCAATGACTCAATTTCGCCATAGAATTGTTTACGGTAGCCTCTGCTAAGTCCTACTTCCATAGCTTCTTTTTCGTCATTACTTACGTGTTCGGCTAGCTCTTTTTTTTGCTCCGCCCATGCGTACTTAGTAACTTCACTTAAAATAGATTGAAAACGACTCATTAGCCCGTAAGCGCCCAGCATAATATGCGGAACGCTCTCTTTATCAGGGTCTTTGAGTAATCGCCCAAGCCAGGCACGATAATCAATAGCCCAATCCTCCCAATTGCTGTGTTCGACTTCTTCAGCTTGACTGGGTATGCGGAAATTTAAGCAGCGGCTTCTTATCGTATCTAGCAAATCATAAGGACGAGTTGTAATAAGAAATAAAGTCGTTTCAGCGGGGGGTTCTTCAAGTGTCTTTAAAAAAGCATTCGCAGACTGAACATTCATACGGTCTGCTTCGAAAATAATGCCTACTTTACGGCCTCCTTGATTTGCAGTCTTTTGAACATCAATGACCAATTTACGCATGGAGTTTGATTCATCTGCTTTTGAGCCAATGCGAATCTTGCGTGCTTTGCCGCTTGGTCGAAGTGTGAAGCAATCTGGATGTAAGTAAGGATCATTTTTTGTTTTGAGCCGATCTGTTGCGATTGCTCTTACGATGGTCTCTAAGCTAGATAGATTTTCGCCATGAAGTAAAATACCGTGACCTAAACGGTCTCGCAAAAGCGATCGCTCAAGTACTTCAACGGCGCGGCTATGGCGCAAGGGTTTAGGTAATTCGCTGCTTAACGCCATCCCATATTTCTTTCTCAAGAGTTTCAGGTGATTGATCGCCATCAATTATAATGAAACGATGTGCTTGGGTTGCAGCGAGGCGTAAGTAACCTTCGCGTACTGCTTCAAAAAAATCTAGGGTTTCACGCTCCATGCGATCGAGTTCGCCGCTACCTCGCGATCGGACGCGTGCTAAACCAATTTCTGGAGCAAGATCAATTAATACTGTTAAGTCAGGAATGCTCACGCCGACAGCAAATTTGTTTATTGCCTCGACTGTTTCAGTTGAAAGTGAGCGTGCGACGCCTTGGTAAACAGTAGTAGAATCCATGAAGCGGTCGCAAAGGACGACTTTATTATCCTTTATTGCCGGTTGTATGCATGCGCGGGAATGTTGAGCTCTTGAAGCAGCAAATAATAGTAGTTCGGTCTCTGGGCACATTCCTTCTCCTGCAGGTTCGTGCTGTAGAAGCGAGCGAATTGCTTCACTTAAGATAGTACCTCCTGGTTCACGTGTTTCTAGAACGTCATAGCCTGCTCCAGAGAAGCGAGCAGCAAGTGCCTTTAATTGAGTTGATTTACCACAACCTTCGGTTCCTTCAAAACTGATAAAAAGTCCAGACACGTGGCAATTACCAAGTAGAGATAAATTCTGCGATAGTCTCTAGAGAGGGACTTTGCGCAGTACGCACGTAGTAGCCGGATGTCGCCACTGCCACTATCAGTGCACTCGCTGGCGACAGCCCAAGCATACGAGCAGTGACAAAACCAGAATTGAAATGATCGCCTGCCCCGGTCGTTATTTTAGGGTTTTCGCAAAGCGGTCCATCAATAAACTCTGTGCCCTGTGATGTTGCACAAGCTGCGCATTCGACAGGATGAACAACAACAGTGTTTAATTTTAGTTTTTCACGAATTCGAGCGGCTACTAATTGTAAATTGGCTGGATTTTTTTCTAATTTTCCAAATCCTAACAATGTATCTATTTGCTCAGCTTCACGATAATTGAGTCCCAAAATTACCTTACCAAAAGCTTCAAATTGACTAAATAAATTGAGCACATTCAGGAGATCATCAGCCGATCGTTTTTCTGGATCTGCTAAATCAAAAAAGAAGATACGTTCCGAGTTTTTAGGTAGTTTTGGAAGTAGCTGATTAAGGAAATTATCAAATATATCGGAGAGGAACGGAATCATCGTCCAATTGACCATTGATATTGCATCTGCTTGTCTGAATGCCTGCGTTAAGTCATCAATTCCCATTGTATCGATTAGTGCCGAGTAAGTAATGGCATCCAGACTAGCCATTGAGCCAAACATAATTTTTCCATCGGTAAATTCAGCTGCATGAGTAACCCCAGGATCTGTAATAGAAACAGCACTTGTTTTTTGCGCAAAAGTTTTAAAAACAGGATGGATGGACGGATTACCTAGTGCGCCTATATATTGAACTTTTATCCCTTGTGCGTGTTGGGCGTTTGCCATGATCGGACCATTGCCACCTAGCTTTTGAATCACTGGAGCTAGTTCTATATTGGCACTTTTACCTGCAGCTGAACTTATTCGCGCACCAAAATCTGTAATGGTAGAAATCGCAGTAAATTTACTGCCAGGACCAGTTCGCTGATCGACAGGGTGTACTATTTTGTCTACAAATCCATCAATCCCAACAAGTGCTTTTTTATTGCCCGCAAAGCTAGCTGCATTCCGTAGTTCGGATACTGTCTGTTCAATGAGATTCATCGTTGTTTATATATCTTATAGGTCTAGGCTACAAAGTGTTGCTGGCAAACCATTTTAAATGCACTTTTTATTCGATACTTATAAATTTGCAGTAATTGTTTGGATTTTATGCTAGCGCGTAATTCAAGGAGCAGTTTACTATAAATGTTCAATTATTCGTCACTGAAGTCCTTATGTTTTTTAACTTTGCAATAAATATTTTCCTCTTACAAGCAACCGCAGGGTCTAACGTCTTCACTTATTTTGGGCAGTCCAATTTTGCTGGTAAAGTTATAATTCTGATTTTAGCGATATTTAGTGTTGTTGCTTGGTCTGTTATGCTTGGCAAGTATATGGATCTCTCTCGTTTAAGGTCACAAAACCAGCGCTATGAGCGATTGCTTAGCCAAGAGGGGCACCTTCTTGCACTCGACTCCGACAGACCTGGTAAAGGATCAGGACCTTTTTATGCCATAGTTAAAGAGGGGTTACAGGCTTTTCGTCGATACGGTAGTGGTATGAAAGATCCCGATGTACAGAGGATGACCTTGCGCATGGGTCACGTAGAAAATGCTTTGCAGCGATCCGTAGCGCAGCAAACGATACGTTATGAGACAAAGATGGTTATGCTCGGTTCAATTGTCAGCGGAGCGCCTTTTCTTGGATTATTAGGTACTGTTTGGGGCGTTATGGATGCTTTTGGTGGCATGGTTGGCTCAGGTTCTGCGAGTTTACAAGGCTTAGCGCCTGGAGTATCAGGTGCATTACTGACTACTGTAGCTGGCTTGGTAGTCGCGATTCCGTCAGTTTTTGGATATAATTATTTGCTACAACAAACCAAGATTTCAGTTGTAGAGCTAGAGAATTTTGCGAGCACTGTCGCTGATCGTATCGAGCTGGAAGCACAGGCGACGGTAAGTGATTAATCTAGCCTGCATGACTGAAGAATTCGTATTATGGCCCGAAACTTCCACCGCAAAGACCGTCTATCGGCTCTTACAGAGATTAATGTTACGCCACTAATCGACTTAGCTTTTGCTTTATTAATTATATTTATGATTACCACACCACTATTAGAGCAGACAATAGAGTTGGATCTACCAATTGAAACCAATAAAGAACAGTCTCAAGATAGAGATGATTTTCAGTTTGTCTCTATCGATGCTATGGGGCGACACTACTGGGGTAGTCAGGAAGTATCGATTCAGCGTTTGGGAGTCTTACTGGATCAATTGGCAAAAGAGCCTTCTGTGCCTGTACTCAGTATACGCGCTGATGCAAAATTGCCCTATCAACGTATTGTTACCCTTATCGATATGATAAAACAGCGTAATATATCAAAAATAAGTTTAGATACTAAAGTTGATTAATAGAATGAGATTTCTACGGAATCAGCCCTTATTGGCTTCCGTTATTTTACATGTTATTACACTGCTAGCAGGCTTATTGTATATCCTTGCAGTTAATTTTTGGCCGAGACCAGACTCGCATGTTTTTGAGATCGTTACTGCCCTACCACAAAGTGCGCACCCTAAAGTGTCTAATGTTGTAGCAGAAGTACCAATCAAGCAGTCCCCAATCCTTCAAACTGCTACGCCGAGAACAAAACAAGAGCTAGCTATCCAGGCAGAACCGCAAGCGAAGCCAACCTTAACCTATGACCAATTTATTAAAAAAGAAGGTAATCCAAAGCCGCGAATGCAACCAGTAAATACGCAAAAAGTAGAGCTACCCTTAATAGATTGGCAAGAATTAGAGCTCACAGTCACTGCTTCGCAATCTAACGATCGGTTGAGCGAAACCCAAATAAACGAACTGCTACATTTCCAAAATCAATTGAGGAATCAGCTTTATGCAGCCTGGAAACAACAGGAAATTGCCGCAGTAAACATAATGTGTATTGCAATTTTTGAGGTTTCTGCAAACGGGCTTATTTCTTCAGTTCGGCTTAGCCCTAGCTCTGGAGACTCCAACTTTGACGCCTCTGTACTAGAGGCTTTTAGGAGAATTAGTAGGGTACAACCTACCCCCACTGGTCGATCACATCAGTTTAAGATGCCATTTAGGGTGCAGTAATTTAAAATGTAACAAGAAGATGAGGCACCAATAACTTGACATCAAGTATTTATTGTTTTTACTTCTTTATATGGCTAAAATCTATCAGCATTCTGGGGCTCATTTGTTTCTTCTATTATGGAGGGCAGCGCATCAAGTAATGTGTTATGAGAAATCTAGCATTAGTCGGGCAGGCTTTAAGTCTTTGTCGGATTTTGCAGTATTAGAGATTCTTTTACACAAAGGTCCGATGTCAGTAAGTGCCATAGGCGATAGAGTAATGTTAACTAGTGGTTCGATTACTACAGCGGTACAACGTCTAGAGAAGAGAGGCTTTATCGATCGATCTCGTAATCAACTTGACGCCCGTATGGTACTGGTCGAATTAACTTCAACCGGTCGCGCTTTAATAGAAGAAAGCTTTGCGAAACATTCTTCTGAATTAGACTACTTGTTCGAAGTTTTTGATGAAGCTGAACGAGCTAATTTTGCTAATTTAATAAGTAAATTGAGTGACTATGCAGAGTCATTGAATAAATAAAAAAACATTTAGCTTGGTATCAAGCTAAATATAAATGAATGCTTACTGTAAGCGCGCCAGACGGAGGTGATGAAACGTATTTTCTTCAATAGTAAGATAAAAATGCCAGGCATCTGAGGGTATTGAGTCTTCAATTTTCTCCGGCCATTCGATGGCTAGGCACCATGGATCATTAAGAAAGTCATTAATCATGAGATTCTCAAAGTCGGCACTTTTTTCTAAACGATATGCATCTAGATGGATGAGGCATCGGTCGTTGCTCTGATATATTTTATATAGATTATACGTCGGACTAGTTACATTTTCCTTAATCCCCCAGGCTTTTGCTAACGCACGAATAAAAGTTGTTTTACCCACACCTAATTCACCATGAAAAGCGAGCACTTGGTTGGCTGGAATTGATGAGGCTAGCGCATAAGCGATTTGTTCGGTCTGCTTTGCATTTATTGTAGTCTGACCCTGTTCTAGGGCACTAATTTGATCATCCAAATCGTTCATGGCAGTTTAAAATGTTCAAAGCCGGGGTACATGGAAAGTACTTCTTTAGTTTTTGAGTCGAGTAGTTTGGATGTTCGTGAATCGGCTACAAATACTCCAATATTGGTGAGGCATAAGTCAGGAAATGCGGCAGCCCAGCGTGATTCAAACTTACTGCGATTGCTGTTGCCGTTAATACTGAAGAGCAATTCATAATCTTCACCGTCACACATTGCATGTTCCAAGGCTTTGCGCTTGCTTAGTTTTGCTATTTTATGTGCAGATTGATCTATGGGTATCGCGTCTAAGTTAATCTCTGCTGCGCATTTAATAGGGCAAAAAACGCTTAAATCTTTACCGAGACCATCAGTTAAATCCATCATAGCGTTGCACTCGCTTTGTTTTGCTAACCATCGTGCTTCCACTAGACGAGGCGCGAAGGCATAATGTTTGCCTAAAGCACTGCCGCCTAAAAAGCCAGTAACATAGATTTGATCATTTTGCTGCGCTGTTTGTCGTAGAATTGGATCTAATGCAGTGCCTGTTAGAGTTAGAACAGCTGAAAATGCGCCTTTATTAACTTGGCTAACATCGCCTCCCACCAATGAAACATTGTAGTTTAAGGATGTAGCACGTACGCCCTCAAAGAATTTTTGCAACCATCTGGTAGAAACATCTGGACCGCATAATAGCGCGAGCACAGCTGAACTGGGTGTACCTCCCATGGCAGCAATATCACTTAGATTTCGTTTTATCAGCTTTGCTCCGGCATCCTTAGCGCTTACGCTAGCATCGAAATGCTGCCCATAAGTCATGCTGTCCGTGGTCAGAAGGGGCTTTCCTGAAGAAAAAGGGTTTAGTACAGCACAATCATCACCCATTCCATACGGCGCTGGAGGTGTGCATGGGCCTAACCATTTTTGAATATTCGAAAGAAGTGATCGCTCCCCTAGATACGCAATTGAATCTTCGTATTCCTGAGTAAAAATCATTTTTCTATAGGTTTTGGTGTCAGCTTTATATTTTTAAGCGTACAGGGCAGTGGTCGGAGCCTAGAACTTGATTCATTATTTCTGCTTCTTTTATTCGCTCGCGAAATACGTCCGAAGTACAAAAGTAGTCTATGCGCCAGCCTATATTTCTCTGGCGTGCTGCTGCTCGATACGACCACCACGAATATTGATCGGTAGCGTGTGGTGACAAGTGTCGGAATGTATCAATAAAACCTGCCTCTAATAGAGCATCAAAGCCAGCGCGCTCCTCATCGGTAAAGCCTGCATTCTTACGGTTAGTCTTAGGGTTTGCTAAGTCAATTTCAGTATGTGCTACATTCAAATCACCACAAAATATTACAGATTTATGAACTTCTAATCCTTTTAAATAGGATAGAAAATCGACATCCCATTCAAGCGTGCGGTAATCGATACGTCGAGGGCGCTTGTTTTCATCATGATTTTGAGAATTTGGTGTATAAACATTTACCAAGTAAAAATCATTGAATTCTGCTGTAATTATACGCCCTTCAGCGTCGTGCTTTGAAATTCCCATACCATATTGCACACTTATTGGCTGACACTTGCATAGTATTGCAGTTCCAGAGTAGCCCTTTTTTTTGGCACAATTCCAATAGACGAAAGGGTAGCCATCAAAGTTGAAGTCAGCAATTAAATCGCTCGATATTTTTGTTTCTTGTAAGCAAATTATATCCGGTGATTGCTCCTTGATAAACGTATCAAATCCTTTTTTAAGAACTGCACGTAAACCATTCACATTCCATGATATCAGATCTGTAGGAGATTTCATCGAAGTCACTTTTTTATTTTTAGGTGCTTAATACTACTTATTTACTAGATTATTTATAAAATCCACCACCTAGTAATTTATTTCCATCATAAAGAGCCAATATTTGTCCAGGGGCGAGCGCTCGTTGAGGTTCTTTGAAGATGACTTGAGCATGTGATTCATCGATTGGAATGTAAGTAATTTTTTGAGACTGGTCGCGGTATCGTGGTTTTGCTAAAAGATCGCGCTGAGATCGGACTGACTCATCAATAAAGCTCAGGCCATACAATTCTACTTTTTCAGTAAAAAGTCCTGGTGCATCCAATTGATCAAAAGCGACTATGAGCTCGTTGCTTTCTCTATTAAAACCGACCACTACGTAGAATTCATTATTAGTATTAGACGGCACACCAATACCTCTTCTCTGACCAATCGTATAACGATGTAGACCTCTGTGTTCGCCTACTTTTTTACCTTCCACATTCAAAATATCTCCTGGTTTATCCTCAATATAGTATTCGAGGAATCGATTAATGTTCATATCACCTAAAAAGCATATTCCTTGGCTATCTTTTTTCTTAGCATTTGGTAAATTATGCTGCTCAGCAAGAGCGCGTACTTGTGGCTTTTTAAGTTCTCCGAGAGGGAATAAGGCATGAGTAATCTGATTTTGTTCAAGCATCGCGAGGAAGTAACTCTGATCCTTATTATTATCGGCTCCTTCTATCAAATTATACTTACCTCTAGAATTCTTGATTTTACGCACGTAATGGCCTGTGGCAATCCCATCAAATCCTTTGTCCCGCGCATACTTTTGAAAAATGCCAAACTTCATTTCGCGATTACACATGATGTCCGGGTTAGGTGTAATACCATTCTTATATCCATCGACTAAATAGTTCACTACATGCTCGCGGTACTCATTGACCAAATTGACTATAGAATAGTTTATTCCAACTTGTGCTGCAACCGCTCTTGAATCTTCAATGTCTTGCTGTGCAGGACAATCGGCAAATGGAGCTTCCTCGTTCATCCAAGTGCGTATATAGGCTCCGGACACATCATAGCCCTTCTCTTTAAGTAGTAAAGCTGCCACTGCGCTATCTACGCCACCGGAAAGACCAACAAGAATTTTCTGCATTTTTGATTATTAAAACATGCCTCCTGTGCCCGTCAATAGGTGTTGATCAATTGTTAGATATACTTATCAAGCTTGTATTGATAGTTATGCTATATTCATTATGCACGTAACCAGAGTCCTAAATTCATAGGTTGAATATGTATACAACCCTCCTTGCTTTTTAGTTGTGTTTCGTTGATACCATTTAGATCAAACTCCTCAATAGTTGCTACCGGTCGCCATCCTTCACAGGCTAGATTATGAAGTTTTATTCTATGGATTATAGGATGTGGATTCAGGGCAAGAAGGATTTGTGTGTTTCCAAGTTGGCAATCTGCATTAAAAAGTAGCGCTGCCGCAGAACTGCAATCGCCATCACAATTAAAAAATCGCAGGTATCCACTCTTAGGGTTTTTGCTTAAGCGCAAAATCTTACCAAATGAACTCTGTCTAAATGCGATCCATTTTTTAAAGTAATTGTGTGTGCGTTGATAGCATTCGATGCGCTTATAATCGAGCGCATTAACATCACCACCTAGATAGGTGTTGTTCCTCCCTTTCTTGGATCGCATGAAATCTTGTCCACTAGAGAGTAATGGAATGCCTAACGAAGTATACAGTATAGCAACCATCATGTGTGTACGAAGAGTATCATTATGCGTGGGCATTTCACCATTGTAGTCTTGGTTCTCTGTTATTTGATCAATCCAGCAACGGTCATCGTGCGATTCTACGTAGTTTATACTTTGCGATGGCCAACCAGACATATGTTCAATACAACCTTTGGCATAATAAGCTAGAGTTGCACTATCACTTTGACCAAGTACATATTCTCGGACAAATTCACGAAATCCATCATTCCAATAAGAAAAGCCAGCCATACGAGTGTCCCATTGTATACTACCTCGGAAGCTCCAAGGCTCAGCGATTAGAATAATCGATGGTTTGATGGTTTTGAGTGCATCGCCTATCTTTTTAAGTACCTCGATACTAATTAGCTCTGCTAAATCAAATCGGAAACCATCGACAGCGTAGTTTTCTATTAGGTGGGTGAGGCTTTCTATTATTAAGCTCTGTGACATAGCAGACTCGGTACGTAAGGTATTTCCACAACCGGACCAATTTATGAGTCTACCTGCTGCGTCCAAATGAAAGTAGTAAGCCTTGTCAATGGAGAGTAAATTAGGTGGTTCGCCAAGATGATTATAGACGACGTCAACTATTACAGATAAGTTATTCTGGTGACAGGCTTCGACCATATCACTAAATTCTCTATTCTGTGAGGCTTTGAGTGATTCAGTTCCATACCATGCACATGGTGCAAAGTAAGCATTTGTCATGTATCCCCAGTGATAATGGCTGGTTTGAGTGCTATCGAATTGCTGAATAGGCTGAAACTCTAGGGCATTGACTCCAAGTTCTTTTAAGTAATTGCCTTTTTGATTTAGTAATTGTGTCACCCCAGTAAAGCCATGGCGCTGATCTTTAGTTAATTTTATTGGCGCTAGTTGGGTTAGATCGCGCACATGACACTCAAGAATATTTAAGTCTTCCCAGCGTGGCGGGTCGTGCTGTTCGTTCGGAGGATGGTCTTTCGCTGGATCCAGAATGATGGCTGGTCCTTGGGGTCCGACGGTTGCTTTCGCATATGGGTCAAGCAGGGCACGCGCAAAGTCAAAATGCGTCGTACATTTATCATCAGGACCATCCACATAGTAGCTATAATAGCTACCATGAAGATCGCCTTTCAGTGCAATCTCCCAAGTGACTTGATCCTTACTTAAGATTAAGTCATGACGAGATCCGTTACAGTCAGCGGATTTATGGATTTCAAGACAGACTCTGGTAGCTCGAGGTGCGAATAGCCTAAATGTTACTGTATTTGCAGAGAATATGATACCACATTCTAGATTACTTTTTAAGTCATAAAAGGACAGACCTGGACGAATCGGCGTAGCTAAATGGTTATCCCAGATTAGCTCAGCATTTTGATCCATGCCACGCGCTTCTGCGACCTCAAAAGTAAATGCATGTCGACCGGTTTGAAAAAAATTGAGGGTATAGTTCAAGTGTCCGCTTTTATCCTCATTTAAATTGGGCGAGCAGCGCAGCGGAGTCAGCCAATGCCAACTGCGTGTCACAAATTTGAAGGCTATCTCTTTTTTGTTTTTGATGAGTCGATCTCGTGGGATTGCTACTGTGTACAAAGCTTTTCCGCTAGTACTATTTGAAGGGCTAAGTTCGAATGAAGAGGCGTCTTCTGAGCGCCCCCAATTATTAAATATTCCAGCTACTCGCACTGGGTTATGTTTAAAATCGACATGTGGGTGTCGATCGGGATCGAGGCAAAAGATAATAGAATGTTTTTCCTCGTAGTATCCAGTAAACACACCAATCTTATCTGCATGCATTGGTTGCAGATTATGTAATAATAACCGTTTTCCAGAAATACGAATTGGTGGCAGACTTCTTTCTTTCCAGTTTTTGGAAAGTAAAACACAACCCTTTCCTGGTCCGACCCAAAAGGCGGATTGTATAGAATAGTCGTGCGGAATCATGTTAGTGACGTCTAAACCTTTTTAGGAATAGTTGAGACTTGAGCAGTCATTTTATACTAACTAATAGCCAGACAAATGCCACTTTAGCACATGAATGGCAATTATATGAAATTGATCGATCGCTAGTGCTTTGTAATAGTGAGTTATCCACTGCTTATGTGCTTATATATATCTATATAGCACTGTCCAGATTTACTCCATGAGTGATCCGCTTGCATAGCTGTAACAATTAGGGAATGGAAATCCTTTGGTGCTGTATCAAAGCAAGCAATGGCACGATCAAGAGCCCTTTCAACCGCAATTACATCGTCATTTTTAAAGACATAGCCGTTGCGCATATCTAGATCTTTTTCACTATTGTCTTTGTCAAAAACAGTATCTGCTAAACCACCAACCGAGCGAACGACTGGAATTGTTCCATAGCGCATTGCAATAAGTTGCGTGAGACCACACGGTTCAAATCGACTTGGCACTAGCAACATGTCCGCTCCAGCGAACATTTGATGAGCCAATTCCTCATCGAAGCGGATTTCTAAATGACAATTGAGGTCTTCATTAACTAGAGCTTTCAATTCATCGAAATCATCATTAATAGAAGGATCTGGACTAGTTCCTAGAAGAACAAACTGCGCTTTATTATTGATGCAGTAGAAAATGGAATGACGAACTAGTTCCAACCCCTTTTGAGTATCTAAGCGCCCAATATAAGCAATAATTGGTCTTTTACTATCTTCTAAGTGTAGGCGCTCTCTTAGTGCCCGTTTATTCTGAGACTTTCTTTCTATTGTTTGTACCGAGTAATTCTTGGCTATGAAGCTATCTTCACGCGGATTCCATACTTTGCAGTCAATACCATTTAAGACTCCTTTAAATTTATCTTGATGTGTTTGCAAAGTTTTTTCTAAGCCAAATCCTAGGTTTTGATTCCTTGCTTCAATTGCATGTGTAGGAGATACTGTAGTTACAAATTCAGAATAAACAATTCCACCCTTCATTAAATTTAGCGCTGTTTTGTGTCTATTGTCTCCCAGCCGATCTAGACTCAAAAAATATTCAGGACGATTCAGATCCGTTGCGCAGAGTATTTCTTGTCCGCATATGCCTTGGTGTTTAAAATTATGAATAGTGTAGCAAGTACGACTATCTCTTAAACCCAAGTGCTGGTAAACTTCGCTTTTAAAGACAGGAATTAGCCCAGTGTGCCAGTCATGGCAATGAATGATCTCCGGATGTCTGTTAGATTTACATAGAAATTCCATCGATACTTTGGAAAAGAATGCGAATCGCTCGGCATCATCTGGTTCACCATAACAATTTTCACGATTGAAAAAATTATCTTCCGATTGCGGTTCGATAAAAAAACATGTCAGTTCATCAACATATCCCATATAAACAATGCAGGAGATTTGTCTTTGATTCCAATTAACTATAAGGTTTTCGTATGACTTTCTTAATTCAGTAATAAGGTCATAACGCATATGCTTGTATTTTGGTAGAATGATCTCTACCAAGTGATCGCGTGTGACAAGTTCTCTTGAGAGTCCTTGAACAACATCTGCTAAACCACCAACCTTACATATTGGAGCTAACTCTGCAGCAATTTGTATAACGTGCATTTACATTGAATTAACTGCTCAACGCACATGCATGGCAACATGCATTTAAAGCTATTTCTCAGCAAATTAGACTTAGTGTACGTGACCTAGTTCGTAGAGTTCAGTTGCTTGACGAGTCAAGACAACCCACTCATTCCAAGTTGTTTTGAGCGAAGCGCGTAATTCCTTAATCTCTTTTTTGAGTAAGCGACTTTGTTGCTCACTTGATTGTTTGAGTTCACGAGCCTTACGCACAAGCATGGATGACTTTTTTTCGAACGTATCTGCAACCTCTTCTAACTTGCGCATGAAATCAGTAGCAAGTTCATCGACTTCATGGCTTAAGTGATCGAGGATCAATTTTTTATCTTTTTGTACAAGTGATTTTTGTACGTTTATCGTATTCATCGAACGTAGATTGCTGACCAGTCCTAGCTTTGAAGCGGTCCAAATTGCCCATTTGGTTGGATCGAAGTGGTACCAACGAACTCCATTGCGATAATCAGCAGCAAAAGCATGATGGTAATTATGATAACCTTCTCCAAAGGTGAGTACTGCCATTAATGCATTGTCTACAGCGGAAAGTTCACGCGCAAAAGTTTTAGCCCCAAAGGTATGGCATAGTGAATTTATAAACCATGTACAATGATGTACCATTGCCATTCTAGCTAGGAAGCCCATATAAAAAGAGGCTAGCGCACTGCCAGTTAACCACCAACCAAATAGAAAAATCGCAAGATTCACACCTATTAAGAAATGCGGATAATATTTATCCTGTAATACGACTCTTGGATTTTTTAGTAGATCTTGAACTAAATTTGGCTCAAATTTACGCTTATAGTCAAACAGCCACAGTAAGTGCGCATACCAAAATCCTTTATCTATGGAGTAGGGATCTTTTTCCGTATCTACATGGGTGTGGTGGATGCGATGGTCATGAGACCACATCAGCGCTGACATTTCAAACGACAGTGCAGAAGTTATTAGGACACACCATTCAAAGAATGGATTTGCTGTATATGCTTTGTGGGCATACAATCGGTGATAACCTACTGTGATTGCCATTCCTCCTAATATATAAGTCACTAGGAAAAGCCAAAATGATGCCCAAGAAAAAACCTGTATGAAAGCTGGTAACAAAATTACTAGTAGCAGGTGGTAGACGACCACAAAAATAAACATGTCCCAATTTTTAATTTTCATAGCAAAGCGGAGTGTTAGAGAATTTGATACGCAAGTTAATTAGCGTGCTGTTGTTGTATGATTTAGCTGATAATACCATGTTTTTAAATATCGTTAGACAGTTATTATCCTAACCAATTTTGTTCGTCTTAAGGACTATTTATGTGTTTTAGAGTGCCAAATTGTCAAGATATTATACCCAATTAGTTAATACTGCAACTAGAAGTATTTCATTCTCAATTAACCTACTCAGCGACAGATCACCTTATAGTTTGACAGCATGTACTTAGTATATCTTTGCTTTTAGTTTCTATCAAATTTTTCTATCGATAACGCTTGCCTTGATATTCACTGTGACTACAAGTGCACGCTTCGCTAAATACATCATTCTCTGAACTTAAATAAGTACACATCATGGCAATTAAAATAGGTATTAATGGATTCGGCCGTATCGGTCGCTTAGTTTTTCGCTCGCTCGTTGAGAAGGGTCTCCTCGGAAGCGAAATAGAAGTGGTCGCAATCAACGACCTCGTTCCTGCAGAAAATCTCGCTTATCTGCTTAAATATGACACCACTCAGGGTCGTTTTAAGGGCACAGTTGAAACCAAGGGCGACGACATCATCGTCGTTAATGGAAATGAGATCAAGACGCTCGCAGTTCGCGAAGGACCTGCTGCGTTGCCATGGAAAGAGCTTGGCGTGGATATTGTTATCGAATCGACTGGTTTATTCGTACAAGATGAAAAAGCAAAGGGTCATTTAGAAGCAGGTGCGAAGAAAGTTATTATTTCTGCTCCTGGTAAGGGTGATGGGGTTAAAACTGTAGTTATTGGAGTAAACGATGATGAGCTTAGCGCAGCGGATGATCTTATCTCCAATGCCTCCTGTACGACTAATTGCCTAGCACCCATGACAAAAGTTGTCCTTGAAAACTTTGGTATAGCTGAAGGCCTTATGACTACTGTACACTCATATACAGCAACACAAAAAACAGTGGACGGTCCTTCACCAAAAGATATGAAAGGTGGTCGTACCGCTGCCTTAAATATTATACCTTCGACTACAGGTGCTGCCAAGGCGGTAGGGTTAGTTCTTCCGCAGGTGCAAGGTAAGCTCACTGGTATGGCGTTTCGCGTGCCAACTCCAACCGTTTCTGCAGTAGATCTTACCGTGAAGACTGAAAAGAGCACATCTTACGAAGAAATTTGCCAAAAGATGAAGGAAGCTTCAGAAGGTTCTCTCAAAGGCATTCTTGGTTATACTGAAGACGAAGTTTGTTCGTCAGACTTTATCCACGACGAGCTTAGTTCGATCTTTGATGCTGGATCCGGGATGGGACTGAGTGATACATTTTTCAAGCTGGTATCATGGTATGATAACGAATGGGGTTATTCCAACCGCGTAGTTGAGCTTGTGCAGAAAGTTTCCAAGTTCCTCTAGGGGTACTCGGTAATAACTGCTGAATTATGGCCACCGCGGCAGTATTCCATTAAGGATGTACTGATCGCGGTGGCTTTTTTAATACTAATTGAATTCTACACCCAAACTATATGGCTACCAAATCTATAAAAGATATTAACCTTTCCGGGAAGCGAGTACTCGTGCGTTGTGATTTTAATGTACCGCTAAAAGAGGGCGCAGTTTCTGATGATTCTCGAATAGTTGCAGCATTACCGACAATTCAGCACCTAATTAGTCAGGAAGCGAAGGTTATTCTATGTAGTCATTTGGGAAGGCCAAAGGGGGAGAAGAATGCGATTTTTAGTTTATCGCCAGTTGCTGAAAATTTAGCTGTTAAACTTGGCAAGCCCGTTACTTTTATAGAAGATTGCATCGGTGCAGAAGTCGAATCGGAGATTGCTAAAATGGGCGATGGAGATGTTTCACTGCTAGAAAATGTACGCTTCTATGCTGGCGAAACTGATAATCATCCTGAATTTGCTGCAGCTCTCGCTAAGCTTGCAGATGCTTATGTAAATGATGCTTTTGGTACCGCACACCGTGCGCATGCATCTACGGCAGGCGTGGCGAAGTATTTATCTCCTTGTGTGTGTGGCTTTTTAATTGAAAAAGAATTGGCTTACCTAGGTGAAAAAACTGCTCACCCTGAGCGTCCATTTACTGTCATATTAGGCGGCGCTAAAGTCTCCGATAAGATTAAGGTCATCGATACCTTACTGGACAAGGCAGACACTATTATCATAGGAGGAGCGATGGCATACACATTTGCTTTAGCAGAGGGCAGGCAAGTTGGTGAGTCGCTAAGTGAGCCAGATTTTATTGCGACTGCAAAGTCAGCTTTGGAGAAGGCCGCTAAAAAGGGAGTTAAATTTTTACTGCCAGTCGATAATCTTGCAGTTAAAGATCTCGATTTTGGCGCTGGGTCTGTCGGGGCGAGTCAATTCTTTGAAGGGCAAATTGAAGACGGTTGGGAAGGTGTCGACATAGGACCTAAAAGTATTGAGCTGTTTAAGGAGGAAGTTGCCGGCGCGAAGACGGTTCTTTGGAATGGTCCCATGGGTATCTTCGAAATAGATGCGTGCAATAAGGGCACTTTCGCCGTAGCCGAGACGATTGCAAATTCAGATGGAATTTCTATTATTGGCGGCGGTGATTCAGTTAAGGCAATCAAGATGTCTGGCTACAGTGACAAGGTAACTTTTATGAGCACTGGTGGAGGCGCTTCCTTAGAATTTCTTGAGGGTAAAGAGTTGCCTGGAGTATCTGCTTTAGATCAAAATTAATCATCAACTCATTTTATAAAAATTAAAATCAACTACTATGACACGTAATTACTTAATCGCTGGTAACTGGAAGATGAATCTCACAGCAAGCGAAAGTGCGGCCTTAGCAAAAGAGGTTGTCCAACTAGCTAGCCAAAATTCTTCGGTAGATATTTGTGTGAGCCCAACATTTATAGCTTTAGATGCGGTGTCACGTACGGTGAACGGTTCGCAGGTTTCGCTTGGTGCACAAAATATGCACCAAGAGGTTTCTGGTGCATATACAGGTGAAATCTCTGCTAGTATGCTTGAATCGCTTGAGGTTGAGTACGTCATATTAGGCCATTCGGAGCGTCGTGAATATTTCGGTGAATCCGATAGTTTGGTCAATCAAAAGACTGTAGCTGCTTTGCAAGCTGGATTAAAGCCGATTGTTTGCGTAGGCGAGACCCTTGAGCAACGCGAAGCAGACCAAACAATAGCGGTGATTCAATCTCAAGTGGAGGGTGGTCTTGCTTCTTTGGGTGCGGATTGTGCTGATTCTCTAGTAATCGCTTATGAGCCTGTATGGGCAATTGGAACTGGTAAGACTGCTACGCCTGAGATGGCGGAGGCGGTTCATGCAGAAATTCGTGCTATGTTGACTGGTTTAATGGGCGAATCAGCAGCTCAAAAAATACGAATTCTATACGGTGGTTCGATGAAGCCGGAAAATGCTGATGAATTGCTAGCGCAAGCTAATATTGACGGTGGCCTAATTGGAGGCGCTGCATTAAAAGCGGATTCTTTTATTAGTTTAATTGATAGCGCAGCTAAACAATCCAACTAATTTTCTTTCATTAAGAATTTCACAAAAGCCGTAGGATTAGACCTTCGGCTTTTTTTATTGTGATTATGGATTAATATATTTTCAAATTTCATTATCGCTTAGCATTTATTTAACAACGAAAGAGCAGTAATCAATAGGGCCTAAGTCGTATGCTTCATATTATTTTATTTAATCCAGAGATTCCTCAAAATACTGGAAATATTGGACGCTTATGCGCTATTACCGCTTGTCGTTTGCATTTGATTCATCCTCTTGGATTCTCAATTAGTGAGAAGCATTTAAGGCGAAGTGGCATGGACTACTGGAACAGTCTGGACGTACATCACCACGACTGTTGGGAAGCTTTTAAGGCAAGTAAATTCGCTCCTAATCGCCTATGGCTTTTTACTACGAAGGCAGATCATGCTTACTGGGATGTTACTTATAAAGATGAGGATGGATTTGTTTTTGGTAACGAGGGGCACGGAGCTCCAGAATGGTTACATGAGCAATTGACGGGTCATAGAATTACCATTCCTCATATGAATAATGAGTTACGATCACTTAATTTATCGACTGCTGCTGGAATCGCAACATACGAAGCACTTCGCCAACTTCGTGCGGACTAATAATAAAGCTTAAATAACTTTATAATAGTATCTTTACTTAAGAGATATTCACTCACTAACGCTCCCTTTTTTGACTGCAATTATAACAGCTGTGACCACAAAAAATCCTCCCGTTAGTAGCCGAAATAAGTCTTCGAGTGCGAGTGACTGGCTCTCTTTAAAGATGAATAGAGATACAATGACAGCTAGCGGAACAACTGCATTATTAAATGCAGCTAGTTCGCCAGCATTGGAAAGTGTGGCGCCTTTATTCCATAGAAAAAATCCTAGCCCTGAAGCGATACAACCGAGGTACAAAATTGCCTGCCACTGAGTAGCGCTCACGACCAGATACTCTGTATTGGAAAAAAATAGACTAAATGCGCCTGCACAAAGCGCTCCTCCTAATGTAAGCATAGAAAAAACTGCTAAGTCATCGATAAATGGATGCGAGCGTTTCCAGTCTCGATAGGCAATCTGACCATATGCAAAGGAAATCCCTGCTACTTGCATGAGTGCAAATCCAAGCCAAATATCTCCGCTAGGAGTGCCTTGCACTTTTATTATAGCTGCTCCTATTACAGAAAAAGTTGCTGCTAATAGATACCTAGGAGAAAACTTATACTGACGAATGCTGTGTATGAAAACAACATACATTGGTGTGAAAATAGAGAAGAGCGCTACTAGGTGTGATGGAAGAAATTGATAGGCTTTCATGTAGCAGGTGTACATCAGGCCAAATTGAATCGATCCGTATATGCATAGAAGGAAACAGTTTTTTCCTCCAAGTAATTTTGGGCGAAAAAATGGTAGCAGTACTAGAGTTGCAAAACTAAGGCGCATAGTTGCAACAAAGAATGCATCCACATTACTTAGTTTACTACCAATCAAGCCAAAGGAAAATGCCCATAGAACAGAGACAATGGCTAAGTAAATCATGCGAGCAGTAAAGTGCAGCCTCCGCTTAAATAACCACTACCAGCGGTAGGTCGCTCCGCAAGAGGCTTGATCGCCTCGGCCAGGCGTACCGGGCACCTCTTGGTAGTCCTCGTCCCATGCGTTATCTAGAGTAACAAAAAGCTCAAGGTTATCATGCTCAGGTGGGAAGATACTTAAACTAATGTTTGTGTAGAGTGCTTTACTGCTACTAGTGCGCGCTGGGTTATCGGCTTGCGAGCGCCACTCGTTGTCTAATCGCACTTGTACTATATCATTGGGTATCCATATAGCCCCGAGAGTTATCCTGTGGTTCGCGAAGTTAAGGGCGTAAAAACTGCCTATTATTTCTTCGTCACCATAATCTTCATCTTTATCTAAAAATGTATAGCTGGCAATCGTTTCTAGAGTGTGCCAGCGCTTTGAAGCGATCAGTTCAATACCAAATGTATTAATATCTACAGCATTAGCTACACGGTTATTTTCATTCGACCCATAAGTCCAATCGACAAGATCTTTATCCCAGCGGTGAAAAATTGCACCTTCAAACCTCCATTCATGACGATTAATCTGACCACCTAACTCTAAATTATTACTCTTTTCACGACTTAAAGCTTTGTTACCAGCAAAAAGATATCCATTAGGGTTACTGTTTAGTGCAGTGTAACCAGTCGCTTTACTTGCTTCAGAATAAGAGAGATAAATGCTTTGCGAGTTGCCGTTAGAATCAACTTTTTCCCATGTTAGGTCACTAATTATAGATAGCTCATCTCTCTTACGATTACCGCCGTCGTAGCTTGCGCCAGCACGTAGAGACAAATTATCAATTTCATTAAGATTAAATTGATATTCAGGTAGAACACTAAGTTTGTAATTTGTGCGCGAGTTGAAGTTACCAAAGGTAAGTGAGTTTGAATCAATAGTATCAGCCATTATTTGTGATGCATAATAGACACCTGTGGCTTCATTAATCGCATGAAAACCAGACATCGCAATTGAGGTAATCTTGGATTTATGTAAGTAAGGCTTATCTGGATCAGGGGCAAATCGATCATATATATAATGATCCGAATTAATTCGATGATAAAGAGCGGACTCCCAATAGCTTTTTTCTGCAGCGTATGTGTGCTTGTGGTTAATTAGAAAAAGTTGTGTATTTAAATCTTCTGTTTCATTGGATCCAAATGGAGCAGCATATAGTTCTGGCCACCCAAAAAATTTATCTTGGTAACCAGCAAAGAAATCAGTTTGTGAGGTGGGTCCAATTAGCTGAAAGCGTGCTGAGGATCTATTGAAATGGTGATCTCCAAATTTTATAGTGCCATCGCTTTCCGAGCGAGAATATTCCAATTCAGCTCCCCATTTCCATTTCTTATATTTGTTTAAATCACGTTTAAAAGCAGTATGGATACGTTGGAAATTTAAATGGTTATTACCACCTCCAATGGTGATACTCCCAACATTTACAATTGGGCTCCATTGGTATGCTATAGTACCTGCTGTACTGTTAAAACCGCGAAGTGCATTTTCTGCGCCTGTATAAACCCTTGCCTTGCGCAGCATTTCTGGAGCAATTGGTAATTCTGTGGAGTAATGTCCTGTTTGTGGGTCTATTAGTGAGGCAGCTCCTACTTTAATGCCAGTACCTTCAAAGGTTCCTCCGCGAATGTTAATATCGCCTTGAGCTTCTGCCATATTACGCGACTGGAAGTCCATTCGTGGATCAAAATCTAAATTCGATACTAATGACTTAAATGTCGCCGCTGACCGAATATTGGCAGTTTCTTGGCCTCTTACAGTTAGGGTAGGTAGGGTATATATCGAATTACTTTCACTATTAATAGTAGCTGTAGAATATTTGCCTTGGCATAGACCTGTAGCAAGTGCTGCAATAGCAAAAGAGTAAATTATGGTGTTTGATTTTTTAAGCATCTATATTTCCATGTAAATCATACAATAGTTCAATTGTTAACAAACTAAAAAAGTAGGTTAACATTAGTAAAAAATTTGAAAATTTATGCAAAATTGTTCTAGAATCCTAAATTCACTCTATTGGTTCGCATTTAGTCCATTCTGGCTCAAGTAGATTTTTGATGGCACACGATAACAATCAAGAAGTATTCCTTGCCGGTGGATGTCTTTGGGGGGTACAGGAGTTTTTCCGCTACATTCCTGGCGTTATTTCAACTGAAGCTGGCCGCGCAAATGGAAGTTCGCAGTCGATTGATGGCGTATACGACGGATACGCAGAGTGTGTCCGTATTATTTTTGATGCTGATCAGTTATGTGTTATTGATTTAATTCGATATCTTTTTGAAATCATTGATCCATATAGTATTGATAAGCAAGGACCCGACTGTGGAAGTCAGTACCGAACAGGAGTGTACAGTAGGAGCCATGCCCACCTGCTGATTGCTAGAGATTTTATCGAGCAAAGAGAAGATAGCCGAAATATCGCGGTTGAAGTATTGCCCTTAGATAATTATGTAAAGAGTCAGCCTGAGCATCAAGATCGGCTGATGCGAATGCCGAATGAACCCTGCCACTTGCCTAAAGATCTCCTGCACAAATATCGTTATAACTGACAGATGTTATATCTTTAGGAATCTGTCTTTTTTCGTGTAGTTTTTTTAGTAGCCACTTTCTTTTTAGCCACTTTCTTTTTAGCCACTTTCTTTGTGTCTGCAGTGCCTACGCTAAGTTTTTCAAGAATATCGTAGTTTCTTTGCACCATAGTACTCGAGTCTTCAAGTAAGCCAGCCGCCATGCGGGCGTTATCTAGGATTTGTAAGCTAATAATGCTAGCCAGTTCATTATCACTTGTACTTAAATTCGAGAGGTTTTTAACGAGAGGATGACGCGGATTAATTTGTAGTTTAGCAGGTGGTTCTCCACCCATCATACCGCCATCTTGCTGCATGGCTTTCATCATCTTGCGCATTTGTGCAGTCATCATTTTATCACCACTAACGATCATGGCAGGACTACCAACGAGACGCTCACTTGCAGTGACTTCGCTGACTTGATCCCCTAATTTTTCTTTGATGAATGTACATAAGGAATCACTAGCAGCGCTATCTAGCGCAGCTTCTTTGTCCGTGTCCGTTTCAGGAGCGATGGCATCTAAATCAATTTCGTCGCTATCTGCAGAAACGAAACTTTTCTCCTCAAAACTTCGAGCGTGGTTCATGACGAATTCGTCGACGGGCTCAAACATGAATAAAACTTCAATGTTGCGCCCTTTAAAAGCTTCTAAATACGGGCCACTTTCTATTGCCGCACGACTAGTTCCAGAAAGGTAAAATATTTCTTTCTGCCCATCAGTTGCACGGGAGAGATAATCAGCTAAGCTCGTGGTTTTACCTTCTTCGGTATACGAAGATTCATAACGTAGTAACTTTAGGAGTTGATCACGGTGCGTGAAGTCAGTGGTTACACCTTCTTTTAGAAATAAACCGAATTTGCCCCAGAAATCATCGTATACCTCTGGCTCTTTTTTAGCCTTTTCTTCCAGTAATTTTAAGAAGCGTTTGGTAATTACCTTATTTAACTTCTGAATGAGTGTGCTGTCTTGCATCGATTCGCGCGAAATGTTGAGTGGTAAATCCGCGCTGTCGACCACTCCACGTACGAACCGCAACCAATCGGGAAGTAAATTTTTAGGATCACTGTCGATCAGGACTTTACGGCAGTAAAGAGATACTCCTGGTTCCATTCGCCCGAAGCCAAAGCCTTCCATGTTTTCAGTGGGAGCGTACAGCAGTGTATTAATTTCTAAGGGAGCATCCGCTGAAAAATGTAACCAAAAGCGCGGCTCATCATATGCATTAGCCTGAAACTTGTAGAATTCTTTGTATTCTTCATCAGTGATATCGCTCTTGTTTTTAAGCCAAATTGCTTGAACTGTATTGAGTTCTTCGCCCTCTACCTTTATAGGGAACTGTACGAAGGCGGAGTAGTTTTTAATGATGCCTTCTAGGCGGTCCTTTTTAGCGAACTCTTTATACTCTTCTTTCAGGTGAAGTAGGATACGTGTTCCGCGGCGCTCGTTTTCAATAACTGCAATTTCATAGGCACCTGAGCCATCACTTGACCAATGGAGACTTTCTCCATCATTTTGCCAATTGCGGGTGTAGACATCTACTTTATCTGCCACCATAAAAGCAGAGTAAAACCCAACACCGAATTGACCTATTAGGTTCTCGTTACGCTCTCCTGATTCTTTAAGAGCATTTAAAAATTGCTTGGATCCTGAGTGAGCAATTGTACCCAAATTCTCGATCAACTCACTGCGAGTCATTCCTATGCCAGAATCACATATAGTGATCGTTCCAGCTTCTTCATCAGAGGTCACCTGAATTTCGAGATCGAGGTCAGCATCAAATATCTCTTTTTCAGTGATTTGTGTATGCCGTAGCTTCTCGGTCGCATCAGATGCATTGGAGATTAACTCACGCACAAAGATTTCTTTGTCTGTGTATAAAGAATGAACGACGATATCTAGAACCTGTTTTACTTCGGCTTGGAATTCGTGGCGCTCAGGAGAAGCTGTCTTTTGACTCATAGTTTTGTTTCGTTTGTGGAGTAGGGTTCTTTAAAAAGTTCTAAGTTAGGGCTAAATTATTTAAAATCAAGCATCTGTATTCGATGTTTGTAAGCTTCTAAAAGCTTTTTTAGGGATCCATCCAGTTGCTCTGCCCTCTGTTTTGACCTTTATATATTCGTTGTGATAGTCAATAATTTGAGCTCGTTCTGCTGGACGAGCATTACCTATTTGAGGTGCTGCGCTAGCTGGTGCTGATCGCAGTTCGATTGGTTTTTCTGCCATTATAATTCCGCCTGCTTGAGCCCTGCTATTAATGATTATTGCGGTAATGCCTACGGGTAGTGTGGCACAACTTAGAATCAGTAGTAATTTAAGAACTGCGCCACTCGAATATCCAGTAAACTTAGGCATTAGAATGACTGCTAGTACTATCCAGGCACTAATGGTGCATGTTACGATCCACTGGTTGATTTGTAATAATCGAGCGAATTTTAAATATTTTGGTACCGGTTCTCCATAAATACCCAGGCGTTGTTCTCGTAGAGTAGTAAGCTTGAAAGCATATTGATCATTATAGGGATCTAAGCGAAGCGCAGTTTCAATCTGCCAGATGGCATCTGGTAGCTTATTTAACTTTAAGTAAGTAAGTCCTAAATTATGGTATGCTGCTGCAGATGGGCTGTCTTTTACAGCAGCTTTAAATTTAGAAAGAGCTAGCTCGTAGTTTTCTGACTCATACGCAGTAATGCCTTGCAAAAATGAGTCTGCGTTTAGTGCCGTACTAAAGAATGTTAGTTCGGCTGTAATAAACACGAAGAAAATATAAAAGAGTGCTTTCATCAGTTTATAAGTTTTTCAAAATTATTTGAAGTTGATCACGTGCAATTTTTAGATCTGCTTTTGTAGTGTTTTTTGAAAAATGAATAGCGTCGGCAGTGGAGAAGAATTCACTACTGATTTCTTGTGCCGATTTGTCTGCGATTAGTCCCTTAATTTCTTCACCAGTCGCGTTGCGAAAGTTAATCCCAGTTTTTCTCGTTGCTGCTAGACGTAATGCTAGCAGGGCTAGCTGGTAAAAATCATTGATATCTCTACATTTAAGCGATGCAGAAAATGCTTTTTTAAATTCTTTATTTGCAGCGTATTGTAGTGAGAAGACTGGATCGCAATTAAGTTTGCGGCGTTTTTGTAAATACAATCCAGTCATGAGCAGCGTAATAAAAGCCAGAATATTTGCCAAATAATAATTAGGTGAGCGTAGTATCTCAGCGCAGTGGGGTAGAGGTTCCTTTTGCCTGTATTCTAGAGTAAGTAGCGCTTCTTCTGGGCTAAGCGTGCGGCTTAGCTGTAAGCTTTCATTATCTTTTATATCCACAACTAAGGTTTCCTCTGGCGAAGAAATTTCACCTTTTTGAACTGCTTGATTGGGACCTACTTCAATTTTTATCGGAGGACTAATGAGTTCTGTATATTCTTCAGTTTGTGGATCGAAAAATGAAAATGCAATTTTGGGTAATTCTTGCATTCCAGATTGGCGAGGTATAAAGATATAATCAAAACGTTTTGTACCTTCTAGCGTAAGTTCGTCTTTTGACTGGAAGGTTACCTCAGGACTGTAGTTTCTCCATTCGGATGTCTCTTCAATGGGTGGTTCTTGAATTCGGTCAAAGTTACCACGACCACTGATTTCGACAGAGAGCATGATAGGCTCGTCCACTTTTATAGATTGCAAGTCTGAGTAGACTTGCAGATTAAAATCTCCTATGGCTCCAGAAAAGCTATCAGGCTGTCCTATTTCTGGAAGTGCTTTTACCTCAATCGATAAAGATTCAGAGCTTACATCGAAGAGTTCACTTCTTCCTACTAAATTATCCAAAAGGCTGCCACCGAATGGACTACGTATATTAAAAGGGTCTCTACTTTGCGGCGATCGAACAGAGACTGTGAAATTGAATTCAAGAGGTTGCTGCCCAGTTCTTATTGGTGTTACATTAATCGGCCAAGAAAGCACACGGTAGCGTCGAGAATCTATTATTTGAATGCTTTCTGTCGGTGCGTTAAGATCTAATTCGCTCATGGCATAGCCATCGGCTTGGCCTTCGTATCCACTGATACCAGTTAAACTAATACTTGATTCAACAAAGAGATCAAGGGTAGTACTGTAACTTTGTCCAATGAACATCGATTTTGGTAAATCAGCTTTTAGTAAGAGTATCTCATCTTGCGTAGGAGCAGCATCAGCTCCACGTTCGAGTACGGAAATAGATGCACTTTCTACAGTTTGCATTCCTCCCTTGTAGCTAAATTGAAATTCTGGAATTTTATAGCTACCAGATCGATTTATTCGCACATCAAAAATTAGACTTTGCGTATTAGAGAACTGTCCTTTGCCATTGATGTAGTTCGTTTGTGTGCTATTTGATACGCGTCCATTGACCAAATTAAGCTCACGTACAACAGGAATAGGGAGGGACTGAACTGACTCAGATTGTGGCATCGATGTGTCGCTCGAATCGATTATTTCAACTATATACTGAGCACGATCACCTAGAGCTATTACTGCTGGATTAAAACGAGCATTGATAGTGATTTCACCGAATAAAGAAATAGCACCAAGCAAACAAAGTAGCGTGAGTAATATGGGGTTTTTATATGCCATTATAGCTACCAGTCGCGATTGTCGCGCTGCTTGGACGTTGAGGATTCAGTGTACGGTAGAAGGCGCTCTTTACCACGTAGACTGTCGAGTAAATCTTTAGCTTCCGATAGATACATACCCTTGATTGTTTCCTCTTCAGCATTCTTTTCTGGTGCTTCACTGGCGCTGTCTTTCTCAGCAGTGGCAGTCGATGTCTGCTCTTGCTCCTGCGATTCACTAGTTAGCTCATTCAGAGGCATGTCTTGGGAAACATCTGTACTGGATTCAGGCAAGGTTGGATTATCTGACTGCTCGGAATCTGCTTGCGCACGATCCTCTACTGAGGATTGTGTGGATGCTTCTTCAGTAGAGTTTTGTTGTTGCTGCTGTTCTTGCTCTTGACGCTGACTGTCCTGCGCACTTTCTGAATTATTAGAATCCTCTGAAGATTGGTTATTTTCTTGGTTTTGTTCGTCTTGGGTGCTTGGATTTTCTTGGTTCTGATCGGATTCTTGGTTTTGCTGTTGTTGTTGTTCTTGATCTTGTAAATACGCCTCTAATGCTTCTCTGCGCAAGCGGACATCTTCAGCGTCTTGATTAGCGGCAAGATCGGTTCGGTCGATCTCACTTGCTGAATTAAAGAGCGCTTCGGAAGTCTTCCAGTTTTTTATCGCTGCTGCATAGTCCTGAGATTGGTAGGCTTTTTCTCCTAACTGAAAATTGGAATGTCCCATGTTGTACAATGCATCTCGTTGAAGTCGAAGATCTGTAGTTGACCGGACTACCTGTGCTAGAGTTTTTTCTGCGAGAGCGTATTTTTCCTGTTTTAGCATTTGGTGAGCACTATTAAAAATTTCTCGAGCATCTAATGTGCTAGGGTTTCCCCCAAGTGATTCCATGTTATTGTCTAAATCTTTACTTAATTCCATATCATTAGTTAGGTCGTTTAATATTTCGCCAGCGCCCTTAGATTGACTAGGAATAAAAATCAGACTCGATACTAGGATAGTAACCATATTTTTCATTCGCTTGTGGCGTAGTACCGTCATTTCTAAGAGCAGAAATATAAATGCCACGGCAAGTGCCCACTGGTAACGTTCGATACGTAGCTCTTGTAACTCAGACTCGCGTTCTTTTCTCGGTAGATTAGCGATGACAGAGTTGTAGAGCTGCTCGAGCGATTGGTCGTTAAGCTGGCAGTAACTAGCTTTTGTTATATTTGCTATTTCTTTTAAGGTGAGTTCATCCAGTTGGCTACGCACGGGTTGGCCTTGGGAATCTCGCACAAAGTGTTCACTACCATCTTCTTTGCGATTCTTTAGATATTCACCTTCTTTGGTTCCAATGCCGATAGTATATATTTTTATGCCTTCAGTAGTGACTTTTTCAGCAGCCTTAAGTGCCTCCCCTGTGAGGTCTTCGCCATCAGTTAATAAGACCACGATTTTAACATTGTTATCTGGCGGAAAAGCTTTAGCTGCCTCCTCAATAGCGCTGCCTAAATTACTGCCTCCTATGGTCATAATTTTAGGGTCAATACTGGTTAAACTTTCTCTAAAAGCAGAATAATCTAGTGTTGGAGGAGTTTGTAAAAATGCACTTCCGGCAAATACAATAAGGCCGACTCGGTCACTTTCTAGTCGCTCGACCAGATCTAAAATAGCAAGTTTTGCTCGATCTAATCGAGTGGGTCGTAGATCCGTAGCTAACATACTTTTTGAACTATCGAGCGCAAAGACAATATCTAGGCTACGTGCTTTGCGCTCGGTCCATTCTACACCATATTGAGGGCGTGCTAAAGCTACACCAATAAAAGCGACAGCGATTAATATGCATAATGCTCTAAGCAGAAGCCTTTTTTGACTCGTTTTAGTGGTTAATTGAAGTAACAAACGCTCCGCTGCAAAACGACTTAGTAGCCAATCACGCTTCCTTAGTCCATAGGCAAGAAGTAAGCTAAAAGCGACAATTAATAACACTGCAATATATAGCCAGGTTGGGGATGCGAAGGTCATGGTAATCTTCTATAACGAGTATTCAATAAGCCTTGCTCGAGCGAGAGTAGGAGTAGAGCAATTAAACAAGGCCAAATAAATAGTTCTGTAAAACTAGCGTAACTTCGTAACTCAACTTCGGTCTTTTCGAGAGTATCAATCTCATTGTATATTTTTTTTAATTCACCACCACGCTTAGCGCTGTAAAATTGACCGCCAGTAATGCTCGCTATTTCACTTAACTCAGTTTCGTCGTAATTAGATTGATCTTTGCGTCCCCTGTATAGAGGTTGGTTTTTATCATCTCGTATAACACGCCCAGTACGGTCTGTTTCAGCGACTGGCACAGTTCCTTTTTGACCTGTCGCAATCGCGTAGATTTTTACCCCATAGGAAACAGCCGCTTCTGCTGCACCCATTGGAGAAATAGTCCCAGCATTGTTTTCGCCATCGGTAAGAAGAACTATAACTCTGCTTCTAGCTTCATGGTCGCGAAGGCGATTCACACTTGCACCAATTGCAGTACCAATTGCAGTGCCTCCTCCATTGATTTCTCCTAGTTCGAGGCGTTGTAAATTCTTTTTTAGCCAGTCATGATTTAAGGTGAGTGGACTCACAACATAGGCATCTACTGCAAATACGACTAAGGCAATTCGATCATGTGGTCTTTGATCAATGAAATCAAGTACCACGTTTTTTGCGGCATCTAGACGAGTAACAATATTGTCCTGTGTAGATAGATCCAAAGCTCGCATTGATCCAGACAGGTCCAATGTTAGCACAATATCAATACCTTCAACATTTGTACTTTCATTCATTTTTCCTAATTGCGGCCTTGCGAGGGCAGCAATAACGAATGCAAGTATGAATAATCGAATCATTAGCATCCAGACACCTGCTCGACTGCGTCTGCAGTGACTGATTTCTTTAAATAAAGCAGTACTGGAAAATTGAACAGATGCTTCAGGACCTGTTTTTCCAAATAAAAAAGCGATAAAAGGTAAACAAAGCAGCAACCATAAAAATGCGGGATCTTTGAAATGAAAAAATTCCATTATCTTGGTTCCTCCTGTATTGTTGGTTGCAGTTCACCTATAATTTCTTTTGCCATATCGATTAATTCTCTGCGCGCTTTTAAATCCAGTGATACTTGGCTAAATTTTGCATGATTGCACATTTCCCAGAATTTACTTAGTTTCTGCGATTGGGTATTATTTATTTTAAGTCTGCAACTAATCGCCTCATAACTGCCATCACTAATTGTGATCTTAAACGAGTGCTTTAAAAATAAGCGCATAACATCCAATAAATTTTCTGCTAATTCAGAGCTAGTACTGTCTTGATTTATTGCATTTAGAAGGATTGCCTCTTCGTAATGATCCGGTTCAGTGTCCTCGAGAATACTTTTTCTAGAGCGCCAAAAAAACAAATATAGCAGTAGGGCGATAACTACTGCAGTAGCGATTACAAGAAGCGTACTCTGCCATATTTCTAAAAGCATAATTTCTACCGGCGCTCTTACTCTTTCCAGTGAAGGCCCTTCTGGTAATTCAGGTAATGTATTGCCGATCGGCAAATTACCAAGCGGACCATTAGGTACAGGGTGAATATTTTTTAATGGCATTGTATTAGTTGCGAGAAGCGCGCCGAGCCATAAGTTCACGAAGTGCTGGTAGATAGGCTTGGTCGGTCCCAATTTCTACATAGTCTAGACCTTTCTGTAGCATTTGTTTATTAAATAAGTACTGCCGCTGTTTTGCTTGATTTTGGTAGCGCTTTCGTACATCCGAATCGGCTGTATTCACTTCGATAAGTTCACCTGTTTCTGCATCTTCTAGAGTAATCAATCCAACATCAGGTACTTCGCTCTCTCGAGGATCGGTTAACGCAATGCTAATTAGGTCGTGTCGCTGGTTTGTGAGAGATAATTTAGCGTAAGTATCCGAGTCAGTTTGTAAAAAATCAGAAATTAAAAAGACGACACTTTTATGTTTTTGTACTCGATTTAAGTAATCTAGGGCTGCCTTGTGATTGGTTTCACGGCCTTGCGGTTGGTGGAATAATATATCACGAATAAGTCTCAAAATATGGCTTCGACCCTTTTTCGGAGGTATGTAGTGCTCGACCTCATGAGTGTATAGTAATATGCCAACTTTGTCGTTATTTAGGGTTGCAGAGTATGCTAGAACACTAGCTATTTCTGCAGCATATTCTCGCTTGCTTTGTTTAACAGAACCAAAGATTCCAGAGGCGCTTAAATCAATAACAAGCATGAGGGTAAGTTCACGCTCCTCGCGAAATACTTTAATAAATGGCTTGCCCATTTTAGCGCTTACGTTCCAGTCGATACTGCGCACGTCGTCGCCTAAAGAGTACTCACGTACCTCTTCGAAATCCATTCCTCTTCCTTTAAATGAACTGTGATAGGCACCACTAATAGAATCAGTCACCAAACTTCGAGTACGAATTTCTAAGCGACGAACTTTATTAATTATATCGGACGATTTCACGGTTATAATTCTATGAAGCAATCACTAGTTTTAGCGAATCTTTGGTATGATAATAAGACTTTAAGGAACAGGAACTGCTTCAAAAATATTTTGCACTAAGTCTTCACTAGAGATGTCTTCTGCTTCTGCTTCATAGCTCGGTATCACTCTATGGCGGAGTACATCCATACCGATTTCTTTAATGTCTTGAGGTATTACATAAGCTCGTCCTTGTAAGATTGCCCAAGCTTTAGCTGCAAGCGTGAGGCTAATAGTTGCACGAGGACTTGCTCCAAATTGTAAATATTGACCAATTTTTAATTTGAACTCGCTTGGGTGGCGAGTCGCTGAAATTAAATTAACAATGTAATCTTTGATTTTTTCATCCACGTAAATCCCGTTAACTTTTTTTCGGGCTTCTTGAATCTCTTTTAGCGTTGTGACTGGATTGACCTCTGTGTCTGGGTTTGTAGATGCCATTCGGTCGAGTATTGCTCTTTCCTCTGACTTGGTAGGGTAATCAACTTTAAGTTTAAGCATGAAGCGATCCACCTGTGCTTCGGGTAGAGGATAAGTGCCTTCTTGGTCAATTGGATTTTCAGTCGCTAAAACTAAGAATGGCTTTGGAAGTTTATAAGTTTGTTCTCCCAGAGTTACTTGTCGCTCCTGCATTGCTTCGAGTAGTGCACTTTGTACTTTTGCAGGTGCACGATTAATTTCATCTGCAAGAATAAGATTTGCAAAAATGGGGCCTTTACGAGTTTCAAAACAACTCTCTTTAGGATTATAGATAAGAGTACCAATGACATCTGCAGGGAGTAGATCAGGAGTGAATTGGATACGCTTGAAATGTGCATCTGTAGCCGCTGCCAAAGTTCGTATGCTTAGGGTCTTGGCTAAACCAGGGACACCTTCTAATAGAACATGCCCATCAGCAAGTAGACCTATGATCAAGCGGTCGATAAGGTAAGTTTGTGCAACAATTACACGACCTATCTCATTGCGTAATTTGGGAATCCAATCCAGCGAATTAATAGCATCTGGATTGCTATGATTAGACGTATTTTGCTGACTCATGTGTTAAGATTATTTTTGCTTGAAAATTATAATTTTAGGTCATCGGTTTACGACAAGAATGAAAGTAAAATGTTTCGTAAAAAACCAAGGATTGATTAATCATTAAAAATGTGTCTTATTGTCACACATGCCTGCAACCTTATTAATTGTTGATGATGAGAAAAATACTCGAGAAGGGCTAGGTTTAGCTCTTGAGGATAGTTATGATGTATATCTAGCTTCTGGTGCAGAGGAAGCGTTTAACTTAATGGAAGCAGAAACTTTCGACGTTGTTCTGACTGACTTACGCATGGCTGGAAAATCGGGACTTAAAGTAATAGATCATGCATTATTGCTTCCAATTCAGCCGATTTGTATCATGATGACAGCGTATGGCAATGTGGAGACTGCCGTGGAAGCTATGCGAAGGGGTGCCTTCGATTTCTTAACAAAACCAGTTAACCTTGAGAAGCTAGAGATTGTAATTAAGCGCGCTATAAAAACACGCTCAATTGAGAGTGAAAATGTGCAATTACAGGAGCGTCTAGAGCAGAAATATAGTTTTACTGGTATTGTTGGTAACTCACCTAGTCTCGTCGAAGTATTGGATAAAGTTAAGTTAGTCGCACCATCCAAGGCTACCATCTTATTAGAAGGAGAAACTGGAACTGGTAAGGAATTGATTGCACAATCAATACATCAAAATAGCGATCGTTCACGAAAAGCCTTTGTCCCAGTACATTGTGCTGCATTGGCGACAAACTTGTTAGAAAGTGAACTATTTGGGCATGAAAAAGGGGCTTTTACTGGCGCAACAGAGCGTCGTATCGGTCGTTTTGAGGCTGCTGACTGTGGAACTTTGTTTCTTGATGAGATCGGAGAAATTGATGCAACTATTCAAGTTAAACTCTTGCGCTTTCTAGAAACACGTAGTTTTGAACGGCTTGGTAGTTCTAAACAAGTAGAAGTTGATGTGCGTTTAGTTTGCGCGACTAATCGTAATCTAGAAGAAATGGTGGAGCGTGGTGAATTCAGGGAGGATCTACTCTACAGATTGAATGTGATTTGCATTTCTCTCCCACCGTTACGAGAGAGGCCGGAAGATATTGTCACATTGTTACTGCACTACACACAGTATTTTAGTGAGCAAAATGGATTTAGCGCGGTTAAACTTAGTGATGGCGCTTTATCAGTACTCAGTGCTTACACTTGGCCTGGAAATATTCGTCAATTACGCAATTTTTGTGAAAATATAGTTATTTTAAAGCGTGGATCTGAAATAAATGAGTACGACTTGGACCCTATTTATCAATTAAATCCTTCTTCTTTAGCATCTGAAAATGAGCACTCAGGGATTGCGAGTAACTCGACGCTAAGTAAATCTGAAAATGAGAAGCGCCTACTGCGCAATGCACTAATTAAGTCGAATGGTAACCGTACGAAAGCTGCAGATTTACTGGGGATTAGTCGACGTACTTTACACAGAAAATTAATTAAATGGCCTGAATTAGATGTGACTTTTTAAGCTTCATCGTGCATACATCGATAGCTATTGGTTTGACATGAATACTGATACAATTCGTTATTTGATAACCTCTTGATTGGCATGAGCTTTAATCTTAAAACAG
>JAKVCN010000140.1 GCA_022448585.1 Puniceicoccaceae bacterium
ATGAGCCAAGCAGATCGCTTCAACAAACAAATTGATGTCATTGATGTAGCGATTGACCGTCTTGGTAAACTAGTAGGCGGCTACAGTTTCGCTGGCGTGGCGCTCACACCCGAAGGCAATATAGAACAAGGACGCTTTGCGGCCTTTGGCCCCTCTGTCTATTATGCATCTGCACAAACTGAGGTCGCCGGCTTAGCGGTCACCAAGCTAAATGCAGCAGAGGCGTCTATTGCGCTGCCTGGCGAAGCATTCAGCGATGGTATTCGCCAGTTAGTTGAGTCAGGTGAAGGGTACATCCCAGCAGATGCAACGCTAGGCAAGGCGCTGAAGATCGTCGAAGGTAATGACAGCATAGGCGAACACCTCGCTAAAGGTGGCAGTGTGGGTACAGTAATTATAGCACTAGGCTTAGTATGCTTACTACTTGGTATCTTTAAAATAAAAGAAATTACCACCTTCAAAACACCAGACCCAGAAAAAGTACAAGCAGTCCTTAGCAGTATGGAAAGCGGTAACACAGTAGGCGCACAAAAAGCAGCACAAGGGATTGAAGGAATGGGTGGAGAATTACTTCTCACTGGAATCGAACATGCCGATGAAAAACGTGGTACTTTGGAAGAAATACTCTACGAAAAAATCTTAGCTGTTCGTCCAAAGCTTGAGCGCTTTCTATCCTTCATGGCACTAACTGCTGCGGCTGCTCCGCTATTAGGACTTTTGGGTACCGTCACTGGTATGATCAAAACCTTTAACTTGATAACTATATTCGGTACTGGTGATGCAAAAAGTTTATCTTCTGGTATTTCTGAAGCGCTCGTCACCACTGAGCTTGGTCTCATTGTAGCGATTCCTTCACTCATCTTACATGGCCTACTATCTCGTATGGCAAAGCAAAAAATTGGTGATTTGGAGCAAACTGCTGTTGGCTTTATGAATGGTGTCGCGGCTTCTAAAAGTAACGCTGCTGGATAGAAAATTCTAACTTTTATATCATAAAAAAATTAGAGAGAAATCGATTCCGTGCTAGAAATATTGTACAAATGCTGGGGAATATGGATGAGTGGTGGTTGGGTTATGATACCACTAGTATTGTTAGCAGCGCTCATATATACAAACGGTATACAGTTACTTCTGACACTGAAAACTCAAGCTTCCGAAATGGGCCAAGAAAGTGAGTGGATGCAATGGATTTATAATCCTAAAAGTGCCACTGGTCGAGCCGGAGCTATCATCCGCTATACCCAAGAAAACGTGAGTCAAGCCAAGCACGTGCGCCGACGTTTTGAGGAAATTCGTCAGTCAATGATTCACAATATCGAGCGGCGACTCGTTTTTCTCAACACACTGGTTGCTGCGGCACCGCTCATGGGCCTACTCGGCACGGTCATTGGTATGCTCGGCACCTTTGCAGCCATTTCCAGCGGTGGTGGTTCGGAGACTGCAGCTAAAGTCGCTGAAGGCATTTCAGAAGCGCTCATTACCACGCAAACCGGGCTATTTATTGCTCTTCCTGGTATATTTCTTATTCTTATTGTACGACGCCGTAAGCATGCAATTGAAGCGGCACTTGCACGAATAGAAGCGATGAGCTTAACAAAACTCAAGCTCGACTAAACTTTCTTATAATTTCCCAAATTAACCCCAAGCTATTATGCGACGAAATCTAGCCTCTGACGACCGTGATGATGTAGAGATCAATCTCTCACCGATGATCGATATGGTCTTTATTCTACTTATCTTCTTTATTGTGACGACCGTGTTCGTCGAAGAGACAGGAGTCGAAGTCAATAAACCAGAAGCTGCTGCTGC
>JAKVCN010000141.1 GCA_022448585.1 Puniceicoccaceae bacterium
GATGGCATCTAAATCAATATCGTCACTATCTGCAGAAACGAAATTTTTCTCCTCAAAACTTCGAGCGTGATTCATGACGAATTCGTCGACGGGTTCAAACATGTACAAGACTTCAATCTTGCGTGCTTTAAAAGCTTCTAAATACGGGCCACTTTCTATTGCTGTGCGACTGGTTCCAGAAAGGTAAAATATTTCTTTTTGCCCTTCTGTTGCGCGGGAGAGATAATCAGCTAAGCTCGTAGTTTTACCCTCTTCGGTGTACGAAGATTCGTAGCGAAGTAACTTTAAGAGTTGATCTCGGTGCGTGAAGTCAGTGGTCACACCTTCTTTTAGAAATAAACCGAATTTCGCCCAGAAATCATCGTATACATCTGGCTCTTTTTTAGCCTTTTCTTCCAGTAATTTTAAGAAGCGTTTGGTAATTACCTTATTTAACTTCTGTATGAGCGTGCTGTCTTGCATCGATTCGCGCGAAATATTAAGCGGTAAATCTGCGCTGTCGACCACTCCACGTACGAACCGTAACCAATCGGGCAGTAAATTCTTAGGGTCACTGTCGATAAGGACCTTACGGCAGTAAAGAGATACTCCTGGTTCCATTCGCCCAAAGCCAAAGCCTTCCATATTTTCAGTAGGGGCGTACAATAGTGTATTGATTTCTAAGGGAGCATCCGCTGAAAAATGTAACCAAAAGCGCGGCTCATCATATGCATTTGCCTGAAACTTGTAGAATTCTTTATATTCTTCTTCTGTGATATCACTCTTATTTTTAAGCCAAATGGCTTGCACTGTATTGAGCTCTTCTCCCTCTACCTTAATCGGGAACTGCACGAAGGCAGAGTAGTTTTTAATGATACCTTCTAAGCGATCCTTTTTAGCGAAATCTTTGTACTGTTCTTTCAGATGAATAAGGATACGTGTTCCACGTCGTTCGTTTTCGACAACTGCAATTTCATAGGCACCAGAACCATCACTTGACCAATGGAGACTTTCTCCGTCATTTTGCCAATTGCGCGTGTAGACATCTACTTTGTCTGCCACCATAAAAGCAGAGTAAAACCCAACACCGAATTGACCAATTAGGTTCTCGTTACGCTCTCCAGATTCTTTAAGAGCATTAAGAAATTGCTTGGATCCTGAGTGAGCAATTGTACCCAAATTCTCTATCAATTCACTGCGAGTCATTCCTATACCAGAGTCACAGATAGTGATCGTTCCAGCCTCTGCGTCAGAGGTCACCTGAATCTCGAGATCGAGGTCTGCATCAAATATCTCTTTTTCAGTGATTTGTGTATGGCGTAGCTTTTCAGTAGCATCGGATGCATTGGAGATTAACTCACGCACAAAGATTTCTTTGTCTGTGTATAAAGAATGAACGACGATATCGAGTACCTGTTTTACTTCGGCTTGGAATTCGTGGCGCTCAGGAGCAGCTGTCTTTTGACTCATAGTTTTGTTTCGTTTGTGGAGTAGGGTTCTTTAAAAAGTGTTTAAGTTAGGGCTAAATTATTTAAAATCAAGCATCTGTATTCGATGTTTAAAAGCTTTTAAAAGCTTTTTTAGGGATCCATCCAGTTGCCTGACCCTCAGTTTTGACCTTTATATATTCGTTGTGATAATCAATAACGCTCGCTCTTTCTGCCGAGCGAGCACTACCGGTTTGAGGTGCGGCGCTAGCCGGCGCTGATCGCAGCTCGATGGTGGCATCTGCGATTATAATTCCGCCTGCTTGAGCCCTGCTATTAATGATTATTGCGGTAATGCCTACGGGTAGTGTGGCACAACTTAG
>JAKVCN010000142.1 GCA_022448585.1 Puniceicoccaceae bacterium
AGAGAGGCAGCGTCCGCATATATGGGTTCCTTGCCAACGTTAGGCGTGACTCTCTTTATCTTACCAATGGCATGGGCGATGAAGTCCATTTGCGAGTCGTTAGGCACTAGCTACTATTTACTTTCTTTAGTGGGGGATAGCTTACCACTGCCTGCTGTGCCGCTACTGACTTTTTTGTTGGCTGCAGGTATGGCATTTGCCATGGGGACTAGTTGGGGCACGATGGGCGTCATGATTCCTATTATGCTACCATTTGCTTGGACCTTAGGCATGGGGGATCCAGCTCAGATGATATTGTTTATTTTGACAGCTGCCGCGGTTCTAGATGGCGCTATTTTTGGAGACCATTGTAGCCCGATTTCAGACACTACTGTATTATCTTCTGTAGCTACTGGGTGCGACCACTTGCACCATGTGGCGACCCAATTACCCTATGCCTTTGCAACGATGATGCTCGCAAGCGTAACTGGATATGTGACGGTTGCATTCTTTGGAGTCTCTGCTTGGGTCTTTTTTGTTACATTCCCAGTATTGGCATTTTTTTTATTTTTACTAATTGGTCGTCAGGCGGATTGCAAACAGGCTTAGCTGCAAGGTCATCTCCACTTCTTTAAGGTCTGATCAAGAGTGGTAATAATTTCTTTTAGTTCAGTCACAACATTAAACAGTTCTTTTTCGCATAGAGTATTTAAAAGAGTAATCAGTTTGTCCCAAAAAGGCACCTGCAACTTTTTATCGATTCGATTAAACAAAATGATTGGCTTGCCCGCCATCAGCGGATTGCCGGATTGCTTAAAGATTAGTAGGGCCAGCAGTTCTTGCACTGTACCTGCGCCTCCAGGGAATATAATAAAGGCATCGGATCTTTCTATCATGACTTCCATTCGAGTATAGATGTCTGGGCGTAGCCAAAAACTAGAAAGTCCCTTCGGAAGTCCTTCAATTTCAATAATATGCGGCACATTAGAACCTGCCGTCCATCCGCCAGCCTCTACCGAACCTCGTACTACTGAGCCCATGACGCCTGTAGTACCTGCACCAGATACGCAGCCAAAGTTGTGATTTGCGAGCAATTTTCCTAGCGCGTATCCATCCTCAATGTAATCCTCTGCATTCGTGCTGGCAGAGCAAAATACACAGACTTTACTTTTTATGTCTGTAGGTGTAGGAGTTTCAAAAGATTCAGTTGGGTCGCTTATTATTTTTTCTCTACCCGAATCAGGCACCCCGACTTTTGCGGCATACGACAAGTTTGCGATAGCTTCTACAGGCTCTGTAGCATGTAGTAAAAACTTGCGGTAACTTTGTCGAATGGTGCCAAATAGCTCTAGCTGATCTAATAATTCAAACATTGGGCTCCAAGAGCCATCGGAGTTGAGCACAACGGCAGGTTTTCCCTTTAAGTGCGGATCGAGTGTTTGGTAACCGACAAAGATGGATACAGCGTAAAAAATATCTTCTAGCTGTGCATTTGGCATAAAAACAAAGGCATCTGTACCACGCACTTTCTCCTCAATATTGCTTAAGGTAATTTTCTGGTCACCGTAAGTACTACTAATTTCCCATCCATTTGACACTAGCTCGTGCAACAAAAATTTTCTAATTTTTTGATTCGAGGAGGATGCTCCGTAATGATTTCCTGATAGTATAGCTTTCGGCATAATGAATGGTTAGCTTAACCAGCATAGCTCATGCCGAATCAGTTTTCAAGCGATATGGCGGGTAAACAAGTTTCCTAATAGGCGCTTGTTTGGATA
>JAKVCN010000143.1 GCA_022448585.1 Puniceicoccaceae bacterium
TGAATTTCCTCGGCGATCTGAGGCAAGTACTCCATAACAGAACTTGTCTTAAAAGCTTTATTAAGCAAGCGCCTCTTCCTGCGGTGCGGCTCTCGGTCGAGCTGCGTCAAATGCAGATCGCTAAGTTCCTCACGAAAAACTTTTACTGCTTCGCTGTAGCTCCACTGGTCAGGACGACGCCAAGCCTCATCATTCGCTTCTAGCCCTCCAATAATGATTTCTTCCAATCCATTGATATGTGTGCGGTAGACAGGACCACACTCTCGATATGCATTTAGAAAAGACTCAATTGTGTAGCCACGAAAATCAATAGCTACTTGAGAATTCGACTCCGTCCTTTTTTCAAGGAGATTGGGCGCATGATATGGGATGTTTACACTCATAGTTTTAAAATTATAATAATTAGGCTAAAATCGCAGACAAACCCTCTATTGTTTCTCTGATTGAGTTACTGAGCAGATAAGGCATAGTAACACTGCAGTGAGCCCTCCGGTAGCCACCGATGAGCCCAGTATACCCGCAAGCGCACTAGGCAAAGAATCCACAAAAGCGTCTTGAGTAGGAACCCCAAAAGCCATGCCCAAACTGATGGCAAGAATAAGAACTTCTCGATTGCCAAGTTTCTGCTGATTAATCATACGTAAGCCAGCTCCAGCGATAAGGCCAAATAAAACTAGAGTAGCGCCTCCCAAGACAGGCTTCGGCATCATGCTAAACAATAGGCCCGTCTGCGGCAGTAATCCTGTAATAATGAGAATCGCAGCAATGTAATAGCCAACTTGCCGTGCTCCTATTCCGGTCAGCTGTATGACACCATTATTCTGAGAGAATGTCGCAGTTGGGAAGACGGAAATCATACAGGCAAATGTGGTCGTAATCGCATCAGAAAAAATACCCCCACGTAAACGCTTCCAAAAATCATCGCCCGTTGTTTTCAGACCAGACAGGCTAGCAGTAGCTGTTAAGTCGCCAATTGCCTCAATCGAAGAAACCAAATAAATAATCCCAAACGGCAAAAGCAGCTCCCATTTAAATGCAAGTCCGGCATACAGTGGCTGCGGCATAATTAGAAATGCTGTGCTTGTACTTTCAGGCCAAGAAAGTAACCCCATCGGAGCCGCTAATAAATACCCAATACCAATGGCTAGAAGTGGTCCTGCAACCCTCAGTAAAGGCTTACCTATGGCTTGGGTCAGTATCAAGATCGCTGCAACCGCACCAGCTAGAAATAAGTTTTGTGACCATGTCTGTCCGTTATCGGCTCCAGAGGTGATATAATAACCGGCCACCGGAATAAGTGTTAGACCAATCAGCAGAACGACAATACCAGCAACTAGAGGCGGAAAGATGCGACGCAAGGAAGGCAGGAAAAATGCCAGTACAAACTGCAGTGGAACCGCGGCTAAAGCCATGCCACAAGCAAGCGCAAGCCCACCTTCGGAGCCAGCACGTAGCAACAAATCTAAATACGCGAAGCTTGTACCATTAACCGATAAAAGGCCTGAACCAATCCACCCGAATCGGCGTGCTTGCAAAAAAGTACCTAATCCAGCTGATAGTAAGGACATGCTAATTAAGTAATTCTGTGTTGCTGGATCCAGCTGCACTGCAGAGATAAAAATTAATGCTGGAGTCATGCATCCAATAAACATCGCGATCACCTGCTGTAATGCTGCTAATAATGCCGGACCAGGTGACATCCGCGCATCATGCGGATACAGTATTTCTGATT
>JAKVCN010000144.1 GCA_022448585.1 Puniceicoccaceae bacterium
GTTCACTTTTACCAATAGACTTTATCAGCCATGATTGTTAGACCCCGTATTCGAGGATTTGTTTGTATCACTGCTCATCCTGTGGGCTGTGCAGCAAGAGTACAGCAGGAAATTGAGGTGGCTAAAGCCGCTAGACAGAATGGCGGACCAAAGAATGTGCTCGTGATTGGAGCTTCTACTGGATATGGTCTATCCTCACGAATAACTGCTGCTTTTTGTTCGGATGCCGCGACCTTAGGGGTATTTTTTGAACGACCTTCCTTAAAGGGTAAGCCAGCTAGTGCAGGATGGTATAATTCAGCTGCTTTCGAGACAGCTGCTCATAGATCTGGACTGTATGCAAAAAGTATTAACGGTGATGCATTTTCTACAGAAGTAAAAGAGCAGACTGTTAACACAATAAAAGCAGACTTAGGCCAAGTTGATTTGGTCATTTATAGTTTGGCATCACCGCGCCGTACAGATCCAACTAGTGGGCAGACGTATCGATCTTGTCTCAAGCCAATAGGGGGAGTCTATACAAATCGTACACTGGATACCGATAAGGCACTGATTAGTGATATTACTATAGATGCTGCGACGGAGCAGGAAGCTGAAGATACAGTTAAAGTGATGGGCGGAGAGGATTGGGAACTGTGGATGCAGGCACTCGCTCAAGCAGGTGTGTTAGCACAAGGTGCCAAAACTGTGGCTTACTCTTACATAGGCCCAGAAATTACATGGCCAGTTTATACCAATGGAACCATTGGCGCTGCGAAAAAAGATGTTGAACGATCTGCTGTCGCAATTAACGCTAAATATGATTGTGATGCTTATGTATCCGTAAATAAGGCTGTAGTTACTCAAGCTAGTTCTGCGATACCAGTAGTGCCGCTATATATTTCCATCCTTTTTAAGATTATGAAATCGAAGGGAAAACATGAGGATTGCATAGAACAGACTGTACGATTGTTTAATCAGCGCCTATATGGCGGTGATTTACAACTCGATGCTTCCGGGCGAATTCGCATTGATGACTGGGAAATGGAGCCAGAAATTCAAGCAGCCGTTCAGGAAATTTGGCCAGAAATTACGAGTGAAACACTCATTGAGCTATCCGATTTTTCAGCTTACCAAAAAAACTTTCTCAATTTATTTGGCTTTGCAATCGAAGGGGTCGATTATGAAGTTGAAGTTGATGTTGATGTACCTGTGCCTAGTATTTCCTAAAGGACAAATAGCGTAGTATTTGAAGTAAATAGTAGATATAGCTCTATGGAGTTTGTTTCAATTCCAGTTAGTGCAGAGAGTGCTGACTGATAAGTAAGCATTTGTGTGCGATGCTTTTCAACTGCTTGGGTAATCGTATTATCTTTATGAATACGATCTGTTTTAAAATCTATGATGATTGCTTGTTCATAAGATCCAGATTTACTTTTTTGTAGATGGACGCGGTCAAACGCTCCATTGATCAGTTTTTCATCTTGAACCAAGCTGAAGGATTTTTCACGCCATAGAACTGTTTGTTTATCGGTCATAGTGAATAATTCACGAATTACTGGATCGCTGAAACATGTAATCATACATTGGATTACAGATTTCGATCGATTGCTGCTCTTTAAGGACTTAAGTGTACTTTCTCCCCACCATTCTACTTGCTCAAAAGCTTCGTGTACAGCACTGCCGTACTCACTTGC
>JAKVCN010000145.1 GCA_022448585.1 Puniceicoccaceae bacterium
TCCAGTAAGTGAAGCACGTAATGAGTATATTAATACGGTAGGGGGCAATCCTTTTAACGATCTCATCATTCCAGAAGCTTTAGTACGTTTTCGGCAAGGCATAGGGCGTCTAATTCGTCGTCATGAAGACCAAGGATCTATCGTTATTTTAGACTCAAGAATTGTCTCCAAGCCGTATGGTCGTCAATTTATTGAAGCTCTGCCAACTCGTGACTATAAGCGATTCAATCGTCATAACCGCGAAAGTATCTTTATTTCACCTTCCGCCCAATAACTTACCGAAAACCTATATTTAAGATGAAGAAATCAGCAGTATTTCAGCCAAAAGTTGACAGTAATCCAGACAATATGCTTTTTCGCTTTAGTCTTGGACAAGCACTCTACGATGAAGGAGAGACTCAAGTTTGTATACCTCATTTAGAGCGCTGTGCGCAATCACGATCGGACTGGATGCTACCTCGTATTTTACTAGGCAAGGCGCTTCTAGCTAACGGCGAATCGGCGCGTGCAAAAAATCGATTAAAAGAAGCGCTGCAATTAGCAATTGATCAGCACCATGATGACCCAGCTGACGAATTACGATCCCTGCTGGCAGATCTTTAAGCGCAACATACCAAGATAATAATTAAAAAAATTGCTCAGTAATATCATTTATGAAAGTCACTTACAAACGCCTAGATTGGGAGAAGGCACTACTTGCAGAAGTCACTCATCGATTGTGTGCTCTTAGCTCTGCTAAGTGGATTGATCTAAGTGACTGTATCGTCCTAGTGCCAACAGTACAAGCTGGAAGACGTTTACGCGATGAATTGGCAATCTATGCTGGCAAGTTTGGTGGTGGCTTGTTGACACCTAGAATAATGACCCCGGACACCTTGATTGTTAACGAACTAGAACGATTGAATGTAGCCAATGAAGCCTGCATCACAAGCGCTTGGGTAGCGGTACTTGAACAAATAAATCACACACATTTTGAAGCCCTTTTTCCTGTAAAACCAGCGCTGACGTTAACCTGGAGAATCGGCATAGCACGTCAAATGATGCAACTGTGTCATACACTTGGAGAAGATGGACTGTCGCTTAGGACAACTTCTGAGCGAGCGAATGCTGCGGGAATTGAAGCTGAACGCTGGCGAGAACTTGCTCGACTTGAAGGACTGTACTTCGATCACCTCAAACGTGCACAGCTAGTTGACCCCAATTATGCTCGCCTCTGCGTCGCAGAAAGCTATCAAGCCCCAGGTAATATAAAAAGTATTATATTAGCAGCAACTCCCGACCCGCAACCTCTCGCGCTTCGAGCGATCCAAAATGCAGCCAAAAAGACACAGATTGAAATTTGGATCTATGGCCCAAAAGAAGGTGACCTTTTTGATGATTGGGGGAAACCTCTTACCAGTAAATGGAGTGAGAGATCGCTCGATTTCGAAAATTGGAATTGTCAAATGCAAACACTTTTCGATCCACAAAAAGTTGGAATACAGCTAGCCTGTAGTATAAAAGACTCTAAACCTGAATCAGTTCTAATTGGCCTAGCTGACCCATCCCTTAATTCTGTAGTTTCCGATGAGCTGCGTGCTAAAAACATCCCATTCTTCGATCCTAATGGAAAGCCATTACACTTAGGTGGCATTGG
>JAKVCN010000146.1 GCA_022448585.1 Puniceicoccaceae bacterium
GCAATTTCTGCCGACACCCACCGCAGGACGCCCTGCTTGTTTATTAAGAGTAATTTCTTCAACTGTCTCAAAATGATCGGCGCCCATCATCACAACATTTTCAAGTGAAGATTTTTCTGAGACAATTGAACGGACGCCAAGTGAACATCGCTTTAAATTTGCATCACTGACGATACAGCCATCCGCCACGACTGCACGATCTACTGTGCATGAATTTAATTTTGAAGCGGGCAAAAATCGAGCGCGCGTATATATAAGAGCCTCTTCATCAAAAAAATTAAAGGGTGGCATTGGGTCTGTAAGGCGCAAATTACAATCAAAGAAAGCTTTCACCGTACCGATGTCCTCCCAGTAGTCATCAAATACATAGCTATATAGCTTCTGCTTGCCTAACATTCCCGGGATAATCTCCTTACCAAAATCTGTCGAATCCGAACGCAATGCTTCATTTAATGTTTTAGCGCTAAAAACATAGATTCCCATAGAGGCTAAGCAATAGGCCTGCTCACTTGGATTTTTCATCTTTTTGCGTACTGGCTCACCAACTGCTAAGTCCTGTATTATCTTCAGGTCTGTTGGCTTCTCGACAAATTCTGTAATTTCTAGATCTTCATTGATACGCATCAAGCCTAAGCCTTCTGCGTTATTAATGCTGATTGGCTTGGCTGTAATAGTAACCGCCGCCCCAGAGACATCATGCTCACGCACCACATCTTGAAGATCCATTCGAAAGAGTTGGTCTCCGGAAAGGATCACATAGAGGTCGTCCTCCCCATGGCTACGAAAGTGGTGCATGTTTTGACGTACCGCGTCGGCAGTGCCTTGATACCACGCATCTCCATGATCGGTCTGCTCTGCAGATAGAATATCGACAAAGCCTCCTCCATAAGGGTCGAACTTATACGATTCTTGGATGTGGTGATGCAGCGACGCCGTATTAAACTGGGTCAGCACATAGATCTGGTTAAATCCAGAATTAAGGCAGTTACTAATTGGAATATCCACCAAACGATACTTGCCGGCTAGTGGTACAGCAGGCTTGCAGCGCTCTTTAGTCAGTGGAACAAGACGTGAACCACGTCCGCCACCCATAATAATACAGATGATATTACGTTTTTTCATATAGTTGTCTTATACAGCATATATATCAATAATCTTGATTATTATACACTATTTACCCTCAATTGAAACTTATATGTGTGGAATTGTTGGATATATCGGCCGCGACCGAGCGGGCAGCGTCATGCTAGATGGATTAAAACGACTCGAGTACCGTGGTTATGACTCCTCGGGTATTGCCGTTCTTAGCGCTGCAGGCATCCAATCCACTCGAAGGACTGGTCGCGTAAAAGAGCTGGAAGTCGCGCTTGGAGAAAATCTAGGAGGTTCGCTCGGCATCAGTCATACGCGCTGGGCTACTCACGGAGATGTGACTGAAGCAAATGCACATCCGCACATCAGCAGTGATAGAAAAATCGGCCTCGTTCATAATGGCGTGATTGAGAACTATTTGAGTCTGAAGAAGTTTCTCAATGAGAAAGGGTATAATTTTGAATCAGATACCGATACCGAAGCACTCGCTAATTTAATTGCCTATCATTACGATAAAGAAAGTAAGCAGA
>JAKVCN010000147.1 GCA_022448585.1 Puniceicoccaceae bacterium
GCATGGGGCGCCTAATTCGACGCCATGAAGATCAAGGATCTATCGTTATTTTAGACTCAAGAATTGTCTCCAAGCCGTATGGTCGCCAATTTATTGAAGCTCTGCCGACTCGTGACTATAAACGATTCAATCGTCATAACCGCGAAAGTATTTTTATTTCACCTTCCGCCGAATAGCTCAACCAATAAAACCTATATTTGAGATGAAGAAATCTGCAGTATTTCAGCCAAAAGTTGACAGTAATCCAGATAATATGCTTTTCCGCTTTAGTCTTGGTCAAGCACTCTATGATGAAGGAAAAACTCAAGTTTGTATACCTCATTTAGAGCGCTGTGTGCAATCACGATCGGACTGGATGCTACCTCGTATTTTACTCGGCAAGGCGCTTCTTGCTAACGGCGAATCGGCGCAAGCAAAGAGTCGATTAAAAGAAGCACTACAATTAGCAATTGATCAGCACCATGATGACCCAGCAGAAGAATTACGATCCCTGCTGGCAGATCTTTAAGCGTAACATACTAAGATAATAATTAAAAAATTGCTCTATAATATCATCTATGAAAGTCACTTACAAACGCCTAGATTGGGAGCAGGCACTACTTGCAGAAGTCACTCATCGATTATGTGCTCTTAGCTCTGCTAAGTGGATTGATCTAAGTGACCGTATCGTGCTAGTGCCTACGGTACAAGCTGGAAGACGCTTACGCGATGAATTGGCAATCTATGCTGGCAAGCTTGGTGGTGGCTTGTTGCCACCTAGAATAATGACCCCGGACACCTTGATTGTTAACGAACTAGAACGATTGAATGTTGCCAATGAAGCCTGCGTCACCAGCGCTTGGGCAACAGTACTAGAACAAATAAATTACACACATTTTGAAGCTCTTTTTCCTGTAAAACCAGCACTAACGATAACCTGGAGGATTGGCATGGCACGTCAAATGATGCAACTGTGTCACACACTCGGAGAAGATGGACTGTCGCTTAAGGCAACTTCTGAGCGAGCGAATGCTGCGGGAATTGAATCTGAACGCTGGCGTGAACTTGCTCGACTTGAAGGACTGTACTTCGATCACCTCAAACGTGTACAGCTAATTGACCCCAATTATGCTCGGCTCTCCATCGCAGAAAGCTACGAAGCCCCAGATAATATAAAAAGTATTATATTAGCGGCAACTCCTGACCCACAACCTCTAGCGCTTAGAGCGATCCAAAGTGCAGCCACAAAGACGCAGATTGAAATTTGGATCTATGGCCCAAAAGAAGGTGACTTTTTTGATGATTGGGGGAGACCTCTGACCATTAAATGGAGTGAGAGATCGCTCGATTTCGAAAATTGGAATTGTCAAATGCAATCACTTTTCGATCCACAAAAAGTTGGAACACAGCTAGCTTCTAGTATAAAAGAATCCAAACCTGAATCAGTCCTAATTGGCCTAGCTGACCCATCCCTTAATTCTGTTGTTTCCGATGAGCTGCGTGCTAAAAACATCCCATTCTTCGATCCTAATGGAAAGCCATTACACTTAGGTGGCATTGG
>JAKVCN010000148.1 GCA_022448585.1 Puniceicoccaceae bacterium
AATCTACGGGACAGAGCGTCTCCTTGCCACCGGTTCAAGTGTCATCGCTGATGACGCCTATTTGCGGGAGTCGATTTTGTGGTCCAATGCCAAGGTTAGCTACGGCTATGCACCAGCAATGCCTGGATATGATGAAGCCTTCTCCGAAGATGAAGTCTCTCAAATGATAGCCTATATAAAATCACTTAAGTAGCAGAACTTGTATTTCCTTCTTAAATAGTATACTCAAATGTATGAAAATTCATAAAAATCTTCGTCAGATAAACCCTCCGCCTCGATTAATGATGGGGCCGGGTCCTGTTAATGCAGACCCAAGAGTTCAAAGAGCAATGAGCGCGGATCTTTTAGGTCAATATGACCCTGCGATGACAGATTATATGAATGAAGTTATGGAGCTTTATCGGCAGATATTTGTAACTAAAAACCATTGGACTTTTCTAATTGACGGCACAAGCAGATCCGCAATTGAAGCTGCCCTTGTATCTATGGTAGAAAAAGGTGATAAGGTGCTAGTACCAGTTTTTGGACGTTTTGGACATTTGTTAACCGAGATATCAGAGCGTGTCGGTGCTACTGTCATACCTTTACACAAAGATTGGGGTGAAATTTTTACCGAAGAGGAGATCGCGGATGCGCTTGACCAGCATAAGCCTAGTATCCTTGCGATTTGCCAAGGAGACACTTCAACGACAATGAATCAACCTCTCGATTATGTTGGTCGTTTATGTCGTGAGAGAGGTGTTATTTCTTATGTGGATGCAACTGCATCACTTGTCGGCAATCCCTTACCTGTAGATGAATATCAAATAGATATTTGCACGGTAGGATTACAGAAGTGCTTGGGCGGTCCGTCTGGATCTGCGCCAGTCACTATGACCGATGAAGTTGCTGATCGAATCAAAAGGCGCTGGCATGTTGAGAAAGGCATAGAGCCTGAGGGATTTAAGCCTGGTGCTGGATCTCGCATACAATCCAATTATTTTGATTTAGCTATGATTATGGCTTACTGGAGTCCTGATCGACTCAATCACCATACTGAAGCAACTAGTATGCTTTACTGCGCCCGAGAATGCGCGCGGTGCGTACTTGAAGAAGGACTACAAAATTGTTTAGAAAGGCATTCTCTTGCGAGCAAAGCAATGGTCGCAGGACTTAAGTCTCTTGGATTAAATTTATATGGTAATCAGGATTTTAAAATGACAAATGTGACTGGTGTTTATATTCCTGAAGGGATTAATTCCGAAGCAATACGCCATGATATGCTTCATGATTTTGGCATAGAGATTGGAACTTCTTTTGGTCCACTTCATGGAAAAATATGGCGAATAGGGGCAATGGGATATAACGCTCGTAAAGATGCCATTTTACGAACCTTATCGTCGTTAACTTCAGTGCTTAAAATTCATGGAGTAAAATTACCAGATGAGGATGCTGCATTTGCTGCGCTAGAGGTCTACCGGACTGCTTAGACTAATCCGCAGTAATCTATCATCTTTGCTGTTCATGATATCACGCTTA
>JAKVCN010000015.1 GCA_022448585.1 Puniceicoccaceae bacterium
AATCTAAAAATTATTTTTCTTCAATAGATGCCTCTTCTACAGGCTTTTCTTCAGCAGGTGTCTCCACCTCATCGGCGACTTTTTCTTTTGGAGCTTCTTCGGTAGCTGTATCTTCAGTAGGTGCTACTTCTTCCGACTCTTGTTCTACAGTCTTTTTGATAGCTTTCTTTTTAGCCTTCTTCTTGGCGGCCTTCTTTGTAGGCTTTTCATAGCCTTCGTCGTTACTGTCAATTAGCTCAATTAAGCCCATCTCAGCTGCATCTCCAACTCGCTGGCCTAGCTTGTATATACGAGTGTAGCCACCCGGTCTATCTGTAAACTCACTGACACGCTCATCAAAGAGTACTGCTACAGCCTTTTTGTCACGAACACGGGCGATTGCCAAACGACGAAAGTGAAGTTTTCGTGCAGCGTCATTGGCTTTTTTAGCCTTTTTAGCTAGGGTAATAATCTTCTCAATGTATGGTCTCAGCGCTTTAGCCTTAGCCAGAGTGGTTTCAATTCTACCATTTTTAATTAGTGCAAGCGCTAGGTTGCTCATCATGGCGGATCGATGCGGTCCGGTGACCCCTAGAAGATGTCTTCGTTTGCTGTGACGCATTGTCTATTAATTTCTATAATTTAAAAATGCTTGTTAAATTTCCACAGCATTGTCGAGAAGTCGCTCATCAATCTTCATTCCTAGAGATAGTCCAAGCTGTTCAAGCTTATCTTTAATCTCGTTCAGTGATTTCTTACCGAAGTTACGATACTTGAGCATTTCTTGTTCCGACTTCATTGCGAGCTCACCAACTGTAGTGATATTTGCATTATTTAAGCAATTCGCAGCACGCACGGATAGTTCAATTTCATTAACGCTCATGTTGAGTAGTTTGCGTAAACGATTTTGCTCTTCACTAACTTCCTTAGTCTCGCTCTCGAATTCAATATCTTCTTTGGAAACTTCATCAAAAACTTCTAAGTGATGCTTGAAAATAGCAGCGCTCTGCTTAAGTGCATCATCAGGAGTGATGCGACCATCCGTGGTTACTTCTAGGATTAACTTATCATAGTCCATTTCCTGTCCAACTCGGGTATTTTCTACAGTATACTTAACTAACTTTACTGGGCTAAAAAGTGAATCAATGGCGATGACCCCGATTGCTTGATCTGGCTTTTTATTATCCTCACCCGGGCAATAACCGCGACCTACCCGCACTTCAAGCTCAGCAAGAAAGCGCTGTTTTTTGTCTAAGGTACATATAATCTGCTCTGGATTAATAACCTTAATGCCAGATTCTTCTTGAATATCTGCTGCCGTTACCGGGCCATCTCGCTCGATATCAATCATTAAAGTTTTAGCATCCCGAGTTTCAGCAATAAATAAGACCTTTTTTAAATTAAGTACTATATCTGTAACATCTTCGACGATACCATCAATACTTTGGAATTCATGTTGCACACCCTCAATTTTGATAGATGTGATGGCTGCCCCCTCGATTGAACTGAGAAGGACTCGGCGAAGTGAATTTCCAATAGTGTGACCGTAGCCAGTCTCAAATGGCTCCGCATTGAAAATAGCGAAGGTCTCGGTAGACGTATCTTCAGCTTTAACTAATCGATTTGGTAGTTCGAATTTTCCTAGGCGCTTTGGCATGATAGAATTAGTGTTGATGTTAAAATGTGTCGATATCCATTGTGAATATCATAGGTTAATAAAGTAAGGTAATTATCGACTGTAGTACTCAACAATTAACTGCACATTAATTGTTGCTTCAATTTCTTCTGTATTTGGTAAACGATTAATAGTCGCTTTTAATGCGTCCGAGTTAAGTGTTAACCACTCAGGCACAGTCCGCGCTTGACTCTCTTCCATACTGCGGGTCGCTAATTGGCGGGATGAAGTACGCTCACGAACCTCGATTTCATCACCTTCTTTAACGATGAAACTCGCGATATCAGTCTTCTTACCATTCACACAAATATGCCCATGGCCGACAAACTGACGCGCTGCCGAACGAGACTTAGCAAATCCAAGTCGATAAATCACGCTATCGAGGCGACTTTCGAGCATTTGTAAAAATATTTCACCTGTCACACCTCGCTGATTCTTCGCTTTTTCAAAAGTTAAGCGAAACTGCTTCTCCGTCATGCCATACATGAAACGAAGCTTCTGCTTTTCATTTAGACCAATGGAGTAATCACTGAGCTTACGGCGTATGCGAGGACCATGCTGCCCTGGTGGATGTGGTTTACGCTCAAACGCTTTTGTTGGCGCAAAAATTGATGTGCCAAAACGGCGATTTATACGAGTCGTCGGTCCTGTGTAACGGGCCATAGTGTTTATTTGGTTATCTGCTTACTAGTTATTGTGTGTCTATGTGGCAGAATCACAATTAGACACGACGGCGTTTAGGGGCACGGCATCCGTTATGCGGAACCGGGGTCACATCAATAATATCAGTAACAATCATACCCAAAGATTGGAGTGCACGGACAGCTGAGTCACGGCCCATACCAGGACCTTTGAGTTTGACCACAACTTCTTTCATACCATGAGACATCGCAACACGACCAGCATCCTGAGTGACTACTTGAGCTGCATATGCAGTTGATTTACGTGATCCACGAAAATTACATTTACCCGCACTCGACCAAGATATCACATTACCTCGTGCATCTGTAAAGGTAACTTTGGTATTATTGAAAGTAGCTAAAACATTCACTACACCTGCAGTTATATTCTTACTGCCCTTGGCACGGCGAATTTTAACCCCTTCAAGGTCACTCTTGAGTAAATCCTCAGCAGTTTCTTCCTTTTTGGAAGGCTTCTCATCAGCTACCTCTGGAGATCCATCTACTTTAGTAGCCTCATCTGATTGAATAGCATCAGCAGATTCAGCAGCTAGAGCTACCTTTTCTTCTTCAGTCTCGTTAACTTTATCTTCACTCATATAAAAATTCTCAATTCAGCGAACCAGTATCTATTTACGAATTGGTTTGACAGCGCCCTTGCGTGTGCGGGCATTAGTTTTTGTGCGTTGTCCACGAACCGGTAAGCCGCGCTGGTGGCGAATACCACGCCAACTGCGTATAGCCGATAATCGCTTAAGATTAGCAGTCACCTCACGGCGAAGATCACCTTCCACAATATATTGTTTCTCAGCTACAATTGTGGCGAGTTGATTGAGCTCTTCTTCACTTAAATCACCTGCACGGCGATCTGCATCAAAACCAGCTTTGGCGACAATAGCTTGTGCTCGTGTCGGACCAATTCCATAGATATAACGAAGCGCAAATTCGAGCTTCTTATTAGCAGGGATGTCGACTCCTAAGATACGTGGCATAATATATAATGTGTTAAACAGCTAAAAAGCAGGAAAAGCTGAGGAAAGTAGCAGTTTAAAATGATTTGGAAAGTTATTTTTTCGGAATTGTTAAAATTTCTGGATCTTCATTGGTTACAAGGACTGTATGTTCAAAATGCGCTGAGTTCTTACCATCCGCCGTAACTGCTGTCCACCCATCATCGAGCATCTTAATTTCTGGGGTACCGAGGTTAATCATGGGCTCAATTGCAAGCGTCATACCTGGCTTGAGCAGAGCACCACTACCACGACGACCAAAGTTCGGAATTTGTGGTGCCTCATGCATATTTGCACCTACTCCATGACCAACGAAGTCCCGAACAATACCAAAGCTGTGGTGCTTAACAAAGCGTTCGACTGCATTGGATATGTCTCCCACTCGGTTGCCAGCACGAGCAAAACTTATTGCATAGGCTAAAGACTGTTCGGTCACTTCTACCAATTGTTTATTTTCATCCGATACAGGTGCAATTAATATAGTTCGTGCATTGTCACCTATGTAGCCACGGTAACGAATTACTACATCAATTGAAACCACATCGCCTGCACAAATAACTCGATTCAAGGTGCCGATACCATGAACTATTTCTTCATTCACGGAAATACAAGTATAAGCTGGGAAGATATGATTGCCATTACGATAGTTGTAACAAGCACTCTCTGCTCCTAGAAGTTTGATCGCTTTTCGCCCGATTTGATCCAGGTCATATGTAGTCATTCCCTCTTGTAAAGAATTAGCTAGTTGCTCTAACACAGTCGCAGCAATTCTGCACGCATCGCGTATGGATTGTATTTCTTTGTCACAACGAATCGTTTTCATCAGTAAGCGGATAAGTGAATGCTATTCAAAGAACGTATGAGCTAAAAAAGCTAGATAAAAAAAGCTATCTTTCGCTGCGACTTATTTATTAGTCGCAATTAAGTTAGCCTAAATTGATAAACCAGGAAATAACTCCAAGCGAGAAAAGGATAATGGCGAGAATTAGTAGTGGTCGCCAAGCTGTCCAAAAATCCTGCAAGCCAGCAGCATCAACAAGTTGCTTGTTACGCGCAGCAGAACGACCGCGTATTTTGCCCTTTTTAAGGAATCCATCATAATGGCGTTGCAAAAGAAAGGTCTCGATCTGACGCATCGTGTCGAGCAATACACCAACAGTGATAAGCATTCCAGTACCTCCGAAGAAAATGGCGACAGAAAATGGAACATTGTATGAAAATAATAATATATCTGGAAATAACGCAATCAAGGTAAGCGATATGGCACCCGCTAGAGTCAAGCGCGTCATAACATGATCTAGAAACTTTGCAGTTGGATCACCTGGACGCACACCCGGTATGTAGCCACCGTTTTTCTTTAAATCATCGGCTATTTGAACAGGTTTAAACATAAGTGACACCCAGAAATAACTAAATATAAAAATCAAAGAACCAAAGACCGCATAATATGCAAATTGTCCTCTACCCAAAGAATCAGCAAAATCATTAAAAAAACGCATTCCTGTTGCGGAGCCTAAATAGCTCAGTATCTGCGTCGGGAACATTATTATTGCACTAGCAAAAATCACAGGCATCACTCCAGCATAATTAACTTTTAGAGGTAGAAATGAGCTCTGCCCGCCATATACCTTCCGACCAACAACACGCTTCGCGTATTGAACTGGAACCTTGCGCTGTGCTTGAGTAATTGCAACTAGACCAGCAGTCACAACAAATAATAAAGCCAGCATAATAACGCCTTGTGGCAACCCGAGACGTCCTTCTGTGCCAACTGGCGCGTTAAACATCTGATAAGTTGCGGCAACTGCACCTGGCAAACCAGATATAATACTTACAGTGATCAAAAGTGAGATTCCGTTACCAATACCTTTTTCAGTAATTTGTTCTCCTAGCCAGACCATAATCATAGAGCCAGCCGTTAAGAACAAAGTACCAGTAATTAAGAATTGAGCTTTGCTGGCTATAACAACTTGACCGTACTCTGCTGGACTAAAACCCTGACCAATTAAACTACCTGGGTTTGTGCTCAGCGCAACTAGTAGCAAAAGTCCTTGAATTAAGCATATTACCAAAGTCAAATAACGCGTGTACTGGTTAATCTTCTGTCGACCTACATCACCTTCTTGCTGTAACCGCGCAAGACCAGGGAAAACTGCGCCCATTAACTGCATGATAATGGATGCAGAAATGTACGGCATAATGCCAAGAGCAAATAATGCTCCATTGAGAAGAGCGCCTCCTGTAAACATGTTATAGAACCCAACTAATCCACCCCCTACAGTTGCTTGATCCGCAAAGAACTCTCGGATAGGACCAATGTTCATACCAGGCAATGGTATATTGGCTCCAACACGGGCAATAAATAGCAATGCTAACGTAAAGAAAATACGTTGTCGTAGTTCTGGTATCTTAAGTGAATTAGTAAATGCAGAGAGCATGATTAAAAAATCGTTAACGCATTAATATAATCGGCTTTGATAGGAAGTATCGAACAAACAGCTAGCTGACTAAAGTGTGTAAGAGAAAAACTATTTATGCGTCTTCTTGTTCAGCGGATTCAGTTATCTGTTCTGCTGTATTGGCAATCGTTACTTGACCTCCAGCGCCCTCAATCTTGCTTATTGCGGTAGCGGAAGCCTTGCTCACTGTAACAGTAAATGCTTGTTTGACCTCACCGTTGCCAAGCAGTTTGACACCTTCTTCATTATCGCGAATTAAGCCTGCTTTCACAAGAGAATCACGATCAACTTCGGCACCGTCAATCTTACTAAGTTCACCGACATTTACTATCTGAAAACTAGTGCGAAAATTAAAATTGTTAAAACCGCGACGTGGTAGTTTTCGATAAAGGGGCATTTGCCCACCTTCAAAACCAATACGAATACCTCCACCAGAACGAGCTTTTTGACCTTTGTGTCCCTTACCCGAGGTTTTGCCGTGCCCACTGCCTTCTCCGCGACCAAGTCGTTTAGTCGTATGAGTGGCACCTTTAATTGTTGGGATTTTATCTAGATTCATTATTTTAATCTCTATGCTTGTTCAGTTACCTTGTCACCAAAGCGAAGTTTTTTAATTTCTTCATTAGATCGTAGCTGCTGAAGAGCAGCCATCGTTGCATTGACCATCGCAAGGTGATTATTAGAGCCAAGGGATTTAGATAAAACATTGTGTATGCCGACCGCTTCTAGTACTGCGCGAACTCCGCCCCCAGCAATTACACCAGTACCATCCGTTGCCGGTCGAAGTAGTACTTCACCACCATCGGATAATCCTCGAACTGCGTGCGGAATAGTATCCCCTCGCAAATTTATTTTAACTAAATTCTTCTTCGCTTGCTCAGTACCCTTGCGGATGCAGTCAGGTACCTCTTTAGCTTTACCATAGCCAACGCCAACTTCACCTTTTTGATTACCAACCACAACAAGTGCTGCAAAGCTGAAGCGGCGACCACCTTTAACGACTTTAGCGCAGCGGTTAATGTGAACTACCTTTTCGGAGAATTCGGGCGCCTCTTCAGGCTCATTTGTGGAAGAGAAAGATCTTTTCTGTTTACTCATATGCTATACACTTAAAACTTAAGCCCGCCCTCACGAGCTGCTTCTGCGAATGTTTTGATACAGCCGTGGTAACGGCGTCCGGCACGATCGAATACAACAGTTTCGATACCAGCAGCTACAGCTTTTTCTGCGATGGCTTTACCGAGTACGGCGGCTCCCTCACTATTAGCCTTTGCTTCAGAACCTTTAGCTACCGATGATACAGAAGCCAGTGTGTGACCTTGAATATCATCAATGCATTGGGCATAAATGTGTTTATTAGAAAAGTAGACGGCTAAACGTGGACGCTCAACAGTGCCATTAACTTTTTTACGAATGCGCCAGCGACGCTTCTGTAATAGAGATTTTTTCTTATCAAGTTTCATATATGTAACCCTACTAAAGCTTATGCAGACTTCTTACCTTCCTTGCGACGAACGTATTTACCGATTATGTGTACTCCTTTTCCTTTATACGGCTCTGCAGGATAAAATGCAAAAATTGAAGCAGTTACTTCACCGACTACTTGCTTGTCGGCTCCCTCCACACTGATCTTTGTATTTTCATTAACTGTAATAGTAATCCCATCAGGTATGTCTAGCAAGCAAGGATGAGAATAACCTAATGCTAGATCCAACACCTTACCCTTGAGGGCACAGCGGAAGCCAACTCCTTTGAGCATAAGTTCCTTTTTATATCCATTTACAACACCATTAACCATGTTGTTAACAATGGAGCGAACGGTGCCATACATTGCACGAGCATGGCGAGAATTACCAACTGGAGAAATACGCACTACATTATCACTTAACTCAATTTTCACTGAGCGATCAAATGTCTTTTCGAGTTTACCCTTAGGTCCCTCAATACGTACAGTTTGCCCATCGATTTCAACCTTTGCAGTATCGAGGACGGGAATAGGAAGTTTACCAATTCTGCTCATATTAATTACCTTTCAATTACCAAACTTTGCATACTAATTCGCCACCAACACCGTTTTCACGAGCATCGCGTGCACGCATAACGCCTTTAGAAGTAGTGAGGATTGCAACACCAAGCCCACCGAGTACTCTTGGTATTTCACGAGCGCCGTAATACAAACGCCTTCCAGGCGTACTGTGACGCTGTATACCTGTAATAGCGGGTATGTTACCAACATATTTCAAGTGTATCTCTAGCGTCTTAAAGCCCTTTTCGTTTTGTCCCTCAGAGTATCCAGCAATGTAGCCTTCATTCTTAAGGATTTTTAATAATGCTTCACGCATCTTTGAATGCGGCGTAATCGTTGAGGATTTACGCGCTGCGCTTGCATTGCGAATAATGGTGAGAAAATCACCGATGGTATCGTGAACTGCCATAGTAGTTACTGCTGGGTTTTCAGATGAATCAATTTAATCGGTAAAATAAAAATTACCAAGAGGATTTTGTCACACCTGGAATCTTACCCTGGGAGGCAAGCTCGCGAAATGTGATACGAGAAAGACCAAATTTACGGATGAAAGCACGGGGGCGACCCGTGACAGAGCAACGGTTACGCGCTCGAATTGGGCTACTATTTTTAGGTAGCTTGGACAATTTTGACTGCGCCTTATAAAACTCTTCATCAGAGGTATCAGGATTTGCCAAGATTGCTTTTAACTCAGTTCGTTTCTTTGCGAACTTAGCAATTAGACGCTCGCGCTTTTTGTTTCGGTGAATTGCAGATATTTTAGCCATGTTATAAAAAGTATTGAAATTATGCGTCAACCGTTTCTGCCTCTTTAGCTGCAGCTTCTTCCGCTGCAACTTCTGAAGAAGATTTACGAAAGGGCATACCAAATAAACGAAGTAGTTCTCGGCCTTCTTCATCAGAATTGGCGGAAGTAGTAAATGATATATCCATGCCAATTGTAGCGGAAGTACCTTCAGCACTAACTTCTGGGAATATAGTATGGTCAGAAATTCCTAAAGTGTAGTTACCTTGACCATCGAACTTCACAGGGACTCCGCGAAAGTCACGTATACAAGGCAATGCTACATTAACCAATCGCAACATGAAATCATACATACTGCGTCCGCGTAATGTAACCTTACAACCAATTGGTTGACCTTCCCTTAACTTAAAGTTGGATATACTCAACTTGGCTTTTGTAATTACTGGACGCTGGCCAGAGATCTTTGTGATTTCATCGTTCACATAATTTGCATGATTTTTATCTGCGGTTGCGCTAAAACCTGAATTGATAACGATCTTAGTAACCGCAGGAACGATGTGCCCGTTTGAGTAGCCAAACTTTTCTTTAAGTTCGGGAACGACTGAATCATTGTAATGTTTATGTAGTAGTGCTTGTTCCATTTTAATACAACCGGATTACCGACCCGGGATGCGGTTAGGAGTTTTTGATGATGTCTAAGATAGTTAATGCAATAAGTATGAAAGTGTTTCGTAAATTATTTCTTTTTGGTGTCATACTTTTCTGCAAGCATAACATTTGAGTAATGTAAGGGAGCCTCTTTTTCTACCGATCCCCCATCAGGATTATCTTGTGTCTTGCGCTCATACTTAGTAATTAAGTTAACCCCCTCAACGAGAATCTTCTCACCCGCCTTAACTTCGAGTACTTTACCTCGCTTACCACGGTGAGCACCACTAATTACCACTACTTCTTGTTCGCGTTTGATTACTTTTGCCATAACTATAGTACTTCGGGTGCTAGTGAGATAATCTTCATATACTTGCTGCGCAGCTCCCTAGCTACAGGACCAAATATACGTGTTCCCTTTGGATTTCCATCCGTGTTAATAATGACTGCGGCGTTGTTGTCAAAACGCAGGTAACTTCCGTCGCCTCGGCGTATAGGTGCTACAGTGCGCACAACCACGGCCTTAACCACCTCACCTTTTTTTACAGATGAATCCGTCGAGGCTTCCTTAACATTGCATACAATCACGTCACCAATGGAGGCAGTCTTCTTATTCTGCCCTAGACGTCGGATCATTTCGGCAGATTTAGCACCGGTGTTGTCCGCTATAAATACGCGGCTATTCATTTGAATCATGGCTTAAATTCTCCGTTTAGGTATTTAATTATATAACAAATTGTTAGTAAGTTAAGCAGCATCTCCACCAATCTTAGGTGCGCGTTCTATTACACGAGTCACACGCCAGCGCTTCAGTTTGCTTAAGGGGCGCGTCTCCATGATTTCAACCTTGTCGCCGATGCCACATTCATTTTCTGCATCGTGCGCATGAACAACAGTCTTTCGCTTAATCTCTTTGCGGTAGAGTGGATGCGGTGTTTTGTAAAAGTAGGTAACTTTAATTGTCTTATCACCAGATGAACTGGTGACTTCTCCAATCAATGACTTTCGAGAGTTACGAGTATTGGGTGTAGCTTCTAACATATCAAATTAATGGCTTGTGATTAGGCATTGGCGCTAGCCAATTTCTTCTCTGTAAGTATCGTTTCAAGACGCGCAATGTCACGGCGTAATTGAGTGAATTCGTGCGGGTGTTCCACCTGACCAGTCTGCTTTTTCATACGCAAAGTAACTTGAGAGTCACGGGTTTCGCGCAGCTTTTTTTGTATTTCAGCTTCTGACATTTCTCGTATGTCTTTCGTATTCATAATAATATCAAATAGTAAAATTTTATGTGATAGAGTGCTAATTTTCCTCTCGGGAAATAAAACGACAACGAAAAGGTAGCTTTGTATCGGCTAGGCGCAAAGCTTCACGTGCTGCAGTAACCGAACAACCGGCAATCTCAAAGAGCATAGTGCCGGGCTTGATAACTGCAACCCATCTTTCTACTCCACCTTTACCTTTACCCATACGCGTTTCGGCTGGCTTTTTTGTGACTGGCTTATGAGGGAAAACACGAATCCAAACTTTACCTTTTCGCTTGAGGCTACGTGTCATTGCTACACGTGCTGCTTCAATTTGTTGAGAAGTCATGCGCCCGCGAGAAAGAGATTGAATCCCAAAGTCACCAAAAGACAAGGTGTTGCCTTTTTGTGCAGTTCCGTAAATACGGCCCTTGTGAACCTTACGGTATTTAGTGCGTGATGGAAGTAATGCCATGGATAGCTAATATTAAGTGTTAAAATAAATTAGGTTAAATTTCTTCTTCATCAGGTAAGCATATCCAGCACTTTACCCCGATAATGCCGTACACAGTGCTTGCTTCGCTGAACCCATAGTTGATTTGCGCCCGTAATGTTTGCAGTGGAACCTTACCCATACGTTGCTGCTCAGTACGGGCAATATCAGCTCCACCAAGTCGACCGCCACATTGAATGCGAATTCCATCAGCGCCCATTGCCATCGTAGTTTGCACTGCCCGCTTCATAGCACGGCGGAAGGCAATGCGACGCTCTAATTGTAAAGCTACATTCTCTGCTACTAACTGCGCAGATAAATCAGGTCGCTTCACTTCTTGAATATCAAGCATGACATCCTTACCAACTTTTTTATTGAGCTCCATCTTTAACTTGTCGAGCTCCTGACCCTTACGGCCAATAACAACACCTGGACGTGCTGTGAAAATCTTCACGCGTATTCGCCCCGAAGCACGCTCAATGAAAATACGTGGCACCGATGCATAACGTAACTTATTCTCGAGAAAAGTACGAATCGTGTGATCCTCTTTGAGATAGGTTGGAAAATCCTGCTTGGATGCGTACCAGCGGGAGTCCCAATCGCGTGTTACTGCGAGGCGGAAGCCAATCGGATGAGTTTTTTGTCCCATAAAGTCGTTGTTTAAAGTCTAAGCTTGATCGGTTAATACAATTCGGATGTTGCTTGTGCGTTTTTTGTACGGATGCGCCGAGCCACGTGCAACAGGGCGAAAGCGCTTGAATGCTGGACCCTGTTCAACAGTTGCTGATTCAATCGTCAGCGTATCCGAAGATAAATTATTATTGTTTTCTGCATTCGCTATCGCTGACTGTAGTGTCTTACTAACAAGTCGTGCAGATTTACGTGGAATAAAACGTAATATTTCAACTGCTTCGGCTGCATTGCGTCCTTGGATGGCACGCGTGATCTCGCGCACTTTCACCGGCGACATACGAGCATATTTAGTGTAAGCTTTGACCTGCATTGTAGTTTAAATAGTTGTTATTACTTTAACTCGAGCAATATCACCCTTTTGAATGGTGGCATCTTCGACGAGTTCTAAAATTAGCCCTGCGGAACATTCGCTTCTGGATTCAATGATAATGAGTTCTCCAATTGATAGAAATCCGCGATTAATGGAACAAACCATACCGTGACGAAGTCCTTGCACAAGCCCACCATCGAGAATAACGATATCTGCATTAAGTGATGGAACAATTGATGCGACTGTAGCGGTATTAGGACTAAAGATAGTTTCCTTAACGAAGTTAGGACGCTCCGCTTCCACAATAAGGCTACTACTAAGCACTGCACCACTTAGGGCAAGCAAGCACAATAGCTTTATTTGGCGAAGTGTAGATGCAAATGACATTATAAAATATGGTAAAAGTAAATTAACTTATTTATTGCCAGCTTGATGTGACTTAAAAGTACGTGTTGGTGAAAATTCACCTAGCTTGTGCCCTACCATATTTTCAGTGACATAAACTGGCAGAAAACTGCGACCATTATGGACACTAAAATTAAGCCCTACGAAATCAGGGGTGATAGTCGAACGGCGCGACCAAGTCTGGATCGGTTTACGATCATTACTGGACTGCGCTGCTTCGACTTTTTTAGCTAGATGCGGATCAACAAAGAAACCTTTTTTTACGGAACGTGACATAACTTAAACTCAGTAATTATTTGCGTTTCATCGGACGTCCATTACGACGGACGAGGATTTGAGAATTTGTCGGATTTGACTTTTTACGAGTTGGGAATCCCTTCGATAATTGACCCCAAGGAGATTGTGGATGACCACCACCTGAGGTACGTCCTTCTCCACCACCCATTGGGTGGTCAACAGGATTCATTGCAACACCACGGACTCTGGGGCGTCGACCTAACCAACGGTTGCGACCTGCTTTACCAAGGCTCTGATTTTGATGCTCATGATTGCCAACCTCTCCAATAGTGGCTCTGCACCGACTATTAAGATAGCGTATTTCACCTGAAGGTAATTTTATAGTAGCTCGGTCACCATCGATGGAGACTAATTGAGCAGACTGGCCAGCTGAGCGTGCTATTTGTGCACCACGCCCCGGATGTAATTCTATCGCGTGAACTTTTGTTGCTGGTGGAATAACTGATAAGGGCATATTGTAACCTGAAGAAAACTCCACACGCTTGTCTACATTTAGTAAAACATCACCCTCTTTGACACCACGGGGAGCTAAAATATAACGTTTTTCACCATCTGCATAAGCAAGCAAAGCTAGATTAGCAGAGCGATTAGGATCATACTCAATGGCTTGAACCTTAGCAGGTATATCTAGCTTATCTCGACGAAAGTCAATAAGACGGTACGCACGCTTGTGACCACCTCCACGACGTCGCGAGGTGATACGGCCATAACAATTACGGCCCTTTTTAATGTGCTTTACCTTGGTAAGTAGACGTTCCGGCTTCTTTTTACTCACCTCTTGCTTATTACGAGTGAGAAAACGCTGACCGGGGGTCAAAGGTCTGGAGCTGTTAAGTGGCATATTGTATTATCTCCTATATTTTAAACTAATTCGATAGCATCGCCATCCTTTAAGGTGACGATAGCTTTTTTGTGACCACCTTTAGTGCCTGGACGTCCGCGGCGCGATCTGTCTATCTTAACCTTAGGCTTTTTAATAAGGGTATTAACGTTTGTTACAGTTACATTAAAGAGTTTTTCGACAGCCTCAGCTATCTCCTTACGATTGGCATTGGGTGTTACTTCAAAAGTATATTGATTTAAATTAGCAGCTAAATTAGCAGCTTTTTCTGTGACGCGATATTCGCGAAGAATTTTATCAGGAATGATCATAATTATTCGCCTCCGTTAGCACGAGCTAGTATAGTTTCAATGCCCTTGGCACTGACGAGAATTTTCTGGTAGCGCACGACATCCAGTGTACTTAAATTGCCTGCTTCTGTCATTGATACGCCATCAATATTTCGCGCAGCAAGTGCGGCATTGTTTTCGAAAGTATCGTCAATAATTAACACTTTACCATGTTTTGGTAAAACTGAAGTTAGCACTTTATTAAATAATGCAGTCTTTGGTTCATTAATTTGAATCGATTCAATAACAGAGATACCACCATCTGTCGCACGCTCAAAAAGAGCACGTCGGAAGGCTAAGCTCTTCATCTTACGATTTATCTTCTGCGAGAAATCTCGTGGCTTTGGACCATGTGCGATACCACCATGACGTTGATGAGGGACTCTACGTGTACCTTGGCGTGCTGTACCACTACCCTTTTGACGGAAGAGTTTTTTTCCTGATCCTGCTACCTCTGCACGAGTCTTAGTCGAGGCTGTACCCTGACGACGGTTAGCTTGGTGTGCTATCACGACTTGGCGTAATGCAGCAACACCTTTGTCATCGTCAAAAGTGGGGAATGAGGCAAAATCTTTGTCTTCGCTCTTAGTCCCGTCCGTAGAAAATAATTTAAGTTTCATCTAATATATCTCCTAATATAAAGCCTATACAGTCTTGTTTTTAACTGCAGAAAGGACGGTCAGCATGCTGCCACGAGAGCCTGGAACACTACCCTTAATAAGAATTAAGTTTTTTTCTGGGACAACCTTAACTATAGTAAGATTTTGAACAGTTCGTTGTTTATCACCCATGTGACCTGGCATTTTCTTGCCCTTAATAACATGACCCGGCCATTGGCACATTCCGTAAGAACCTCCTCGGCGGTGAAACATAGAACCGTGAGAGGCTGGGCCTCCTGCAAAACCATAACGCTTAACTACGCCTTGAAAGCCACGGCCCTTCGATGTTCCGACGACATCTATCTTTTGTCCTGCCTCAAACTTCTCTACAGTTAGAACATCCCCAACATTTAGCTCACCTTCACCGTTCGTGCGAAACTCTTGAAGCTCCGACTGTGGCTCTACCCCAGCTTTTTTAAAGTGACCTACCGCTGCCTTAGAAAGACGGTTTTCTTTTTGTGGACGGTATCCTATTTGAACTGCGTCATACCCATCTAGATCCAATGACTTAACTTGGGTGACCGGACAGGGACCTGCTTCAATGACTGTAACAGGTACGAGACGATTAGAATCATCGAATACCTGTGTCATACCTATCTTTTTACCGAGTAAGGCTATGTTCATAATACTAAGTGGCAGGTGGTGCGTAAGCGCCGTTTAAATTAAACCTGCATTAGGGAGTTAAAATATGGAAAAATCGCTTTTAGTGATAGCGAGCGGGCGAAAAAAAGGACTTTTTGAGCGCTCGTCAACTAAACATTAATAGAAATATCAACACCAGCAGGCAAATTAAGCTTTTTAAGCTCATCTACAGTTGCTGCGGTCGGCTCAATAATATCAATTAAACGCTTGTGTGTACGCACTTCGAATTGTTCCATAGATTTCTTATTGACATGTACCGAGCGGTTAACGGTGAACTTCTCAATACGAGTTGGGACTGGAATAGGCCCAGAAACACGCGCCCCAGAGCGCTTAGCGGTTTCTACGATGTCCAAAGCAGACTGATCTATAACGCGATAATCAAAGCCTTTAAGGCGAATACGGATACGTGGTGCACTCATAATAATTTATACTGGGTTTAATGTAATTGTTTATTTGTTAATATATTGAATTAAAATTTAAAAAAATTCTCTGATTAATAATGGTTTTATGGGTGAGATCCAAAAAGTAGTCTATCCATACCTCTTTTCTTTAATAGCTTGAAGGATATTTGGTGGAACTTCTTCGAAACACTCAGGCTCCATGCTATAGGAAGCGCGGCCCTTACTCAATGAGCGAACAATCGTTGAGTAACCAAACATTTCTGCGAGTGGAACTAGCGCTGATACCTGAGCAAATGCCTCTTTGTTAGCAATATTACGAATCTGTCCACGGCGGCGATTAAGATCACCCATAATATCTCCTTGGTACTCCTGTGGTGTCTCTACTTCTACCGACATCATAGGTTCAAGTACAATAGGACTGCTTTTTTCCATTGCTTCACGAAATGCATATGTACCAGCCATTTTAAACGCCATCTCAGAAGAATCCACTTCATGGAAAGAGCCTCCACACAGAGTCGCTTTAAAATCGACTACTGGGTAACCACAAATTGTACCATTGCGAGCAGCTTCGCGAATACCATCAAGCGCTGGCTGGATAAACTCTTTAGGTATGCTACCGTTCACAGTATTATCGATAATCTCGACACCTTGGCCACGCTCGAGTAAATCAATTTTAATGCGAACATCTCCATACTGGCCAGAACCTCCTGTTTGGCGAATAAACTTACCCTCTGCTTGGCAAGCTCCACCAAAGGCTTCGCGATAGGCAATTTGAGGTCTTCCCGCTTGTGCACCTACTTTAAATTCACGAAACAAGCGGTCACGAATAATCTCTAGATGTAATTCACCCATTCCAGCAATTAATGTTTGGCCAGTCTCCTCATCAGTTGTAACAACAAAAGTGGGATCTTCCTCGCAAAGGCGTAGTAAGCCAGTCGCCATCTTATCTTGGTCAGCAGAAGTCTTTGGCTCAATAGACATCGAGATGACTGGTTCTGGAAAGGTGGGCGGCTCCAGACGGATATCATATCCCTTCGTGCAAAGCGTATCGCCAGTAACGACATTGCGCGCACCAACTAAAGCACATATATCGCCCGAATGAGCAACGTCTATATCCTCGCGCATATTTGCCTTCATTACTAACAATCGAGAAATGCGCTCGGTTTTTCCAGTACGAGTATTCAATAATACCGAGCCCTTTCGCAGTTCTCCGCAATAAATTCGGTAAAATATCAATTTACCCACAAAAGAATCATTCATTAGCTTAAAAGCAAGCCCTGCTACTCTCGCGCTATCATCTGGAACAACAGATATAGAGTCTCCCCGACTATTTTCTGCTGATATTGGCGGTAAGTCTAACGGGCAGGGCAAATAGTTAACCACAGACTCGAGTAGTGTCTGCACCCCCTTATTCTTAAAAGCTGAGCCGGGAATCACACCACAAAAATTAATGGATACAGTGGCTTTGCGAATAGCGCTTCGGATCATATCTTTGGATAAATCTTTTCCCTCAATAAATGACTCCGCTAAGTCATCATCAAAGTCTGCTAAGGCTTCAATTAATTGATCACGGTAAGCGACTGCCTTCTCAAAATAATCAGTCGGGACAGGATTTTTTAACACTGTCATGCCAGTTGCATCGCTGGAATCATAAACCAATGCTTCCATTGCTACTAAATCAATTAAACCGCTAAAATCTTCTTCGCTGCCAATTGGCAAAAAGATAGGATGTGCATTCGCTCCGAGACGATCACGCATCGATTGAACGACCGCATAGAAATCCGCACCTGTTCGATCCATCTTATTAACAAAAGCAATTCGTGGCACATGATATTTTGTCATTTGCCGCCAAACAGTTTCCGACTGTGGCTGCACTCCAGCAACTGCACAAAAAACACCAATCGCGCCATCTAGTACTCGTAAAGAGCGCTCTACCTCAGCGGTAAAATCAACGTGACCTGGAGTATCTATAATGTTAATTCGATGTGCTTGATTTGCATATAAGCCATGCTCATTGGTCCAATTACATGAAATTGCTGCAGATGTAATGGTAATACCACGCTCTCTTTCTTGCTCCATCCAGTCAGTCACAGCGCTTCCTTCATGGACTTCTCCCATTTTATGGACAACACCAGCATAGAAGAGTATGCGCTCTGTAGTCGTTGTTTTGCCTGCATCAATGTGCGCCGCTATACCAATATTACGCGTATGTTCTAACGGAAACTGGCGTTTTGGTGAATTAACGGATGCTATAGCTGCTGCGGACATGAAACGATTTGACTGTAAAAGAACGGGAGTTAGGTGCAGACCAAGTATACTTGATCAGTTAGACGATAAGCTTACCATCGTAAATGGGCAAATGCTCGATTTGCTTGAGCCATTCGATGGGTCTCTTCCTTTTTCTTAACGACCGCGCCAGTATTATTATAGGCATCAACAATTTCATCTGCAAGCGCTTCTGCCATTGGCACGCCCTTACGCTTACGCGCAGATGCAACCATCCAGCGGAAGGCTAAACTTTGCTGGCGCTCAAAAGTCACTTCAACCGGAACTTGGTAAGTAGCACCACCAACGCGGCGACTCTTAACCTCGAGCTTTGGACGAGCATGTTCAAGAGCGCCCATAACTAGATCGACTGGATCACCCTTTTCTAACTTCTCGCTTACCTTCTCAAAAGCAGTATACACTACGCGCTGTGCAAGAGTACGTTTTCCGCGCTCCATAATCATGTTCACCAAAGTGGTGACAAGTGTGCTATTGTAGCGAGGATCCGGAATAATTGGACGTTTTACAGCTTGGCGGCGGCGTGACATATAAAATAAAAGCTAAAGTTAATTACTTGGAAACTTAGAAAAATAATGTAATTTAGGATTTAGGTTTCTTAACGCCATATTTGGAGCGACTACGTCGGCGTTTCTCTACTCCTTGACAGTCTAAAGTGCCACGCACTATGTGGTAACGCACGCCAGGTAAGTCCTTCACACGTCCACCACGTACTAACACAATACTGTGCTCCTGTAAGTTGTGCCCTTCGTCGGGAATATATGCAATCACCTCGATACCTGTTGTTAATCGTACCTTAGCTACCTTACGAATAGCTGAGTTAGGCTTCTTTGGTGTACGAGTCATGACTTGTACACAGACGCCACGGCGGAAGGGATTATTTTTGAGCGCACGTGACTTCGATTGTGCTTTTTGCACAACACGAGGATTACGAACAAGCTGATTGATAGTTGGCATGAATTTCAGTCACTAAATTTTGAGAAAGACGCAGAAAGTAGCGTTTCGAATCCTTCGTGCAAGATTTTTTGTAGCAATTTTTTAAGTGATTCATTTGCTGAATGCATAAGGCGCAAAGCAAACGTTAGAACAATTTATCCGGTCTCTTCCTCAGATACTTCCAAATCGTCCAACTGATTAGTCGCAGAGGATACTTCTGCATCTTCAGTAGATGGTTCGTCCGACTTAGTAGAACCTTCACCCGGAAACTCTGGTGCAGGCGTAGATACGCCCTCAATTCGCTCAGCAGCTTCTTCCAAGGAAAGCTTTTCCATTTCGGCTCCAAGCGTGTCGATACGTAAGTTTCGGTAAGCCGGAAGACCTGTACCGGCAGGAATTAAATGACCCATAATGACGTTTTCCTTGAAGCCCTTAAGTTCATCACTCTTACCAAGTGTCGAAGCATCCGTAAGTACACGTGTTGTTTCTTGGAAAGAAGCGGCAGAAATAAACGACTCTGTTTCTATCGATGCTTTGGTAATACCAAGTAAAACTGGCTCACCTTCAGCTGCCTTACCACCTGCCTCATCAATTTCATCGTTTGCTGTCATAAACTCATAGCGATCTACTTGCTCGCCCCAGAAGAAATCTGAATCTCCTGGATCTGTGATGCGTACTTTCTTCAGCATTTGAGAAATGATAACCTCAATGTGCTTATCATTAATAGTAACACCTTGTAAGCGATAGACCTTCTGGATTTCAGCGATTAAGTAATCTTGAACAGCAGATGGTCCTAAAATCTCTAAGATTTCATGTGGGTCTGCGCCACCATCCGTAAGATTCTGCCCCTTGTGAACCAAGTCACCGACTTGAACTGTAAGTTGCTTGCCGTGAGGGATTAAGTGCGCTTCTTCTTGGTCTGTTTCTGGATCCGTAACCAGAAGCTTCTTTTTGCCACGTACAGTGCCGTCGAGTGAAACAACGCCGTCTATTTTAGCCATTTCCGCTGCCTCCTTAGGCCGACGCGCTTCAAATAGCTCAGCTACTCGTGGTAAACCTCCAGTGATATCCTGAGTTTTTGATGCCTGGCGAGGCGTTTTAGCTAACATAGAACCTGGAGCTATTTCGTCATCTTCGTTAACAGAAACTTGGGCCCCAGTTGGAATCGCATAAGTTGCAATCATTTTACCACTATCATCGAGAATATCTACTTGTGGGTTAAGATCGTCCTTATGCTCAATTACGATTGTCGCAATACGACCTGTTGACTCGTCAAGCTCGCGCTTAACAGTTACCCCTGGAATCATATCGCTAAAACTAATGCGGCCAGCTTTTTCGGATAAAATTGGAATATTATGCGGATCCCACATAGCTAGAACTTCACCCTTATCAATTGCTTGGCCATCGCCCTTGGTCAGAAGCGAACCTACAACGATCTTATAGATTTCAATCTCACGATCATCCGCATCCAAAATTTGTACCGAACCGGTCTTATTTAAGACAATATTGGCACCCTCAGCAGTCTGTACAATACGTAAACCTTTATATTTAACTTTACCACCAGTGCGAACCTTAATCTCTGGATTTTTTAAGACGCCAGATGCAATACCACCAATGTGGAAAGTACGCATAGTTAGTTGTGTGCCAGGCTCTCCAATTGACTGCGCTGCAACAATGCCTACTGAAGATCCACGCTCAACCATTGAACTTGTAGCTGGGTTGATGCCGTATTCAAGTGCGGTAATCCCGACCTTTTTTCGAGAAGTAAGCGATGAGAGCACCTTGACGCGCTCAACACCGACTTCTTCAATCTTAGATGCTATTTCTTCAGTAATTAATTCACCATTGGCAACAAGCATCTCATCGGGACTTAGTGGGTTCTTTATGTCATTTGATGAGCAGCGTCCAACAATGCGGTCATAAAGAGAAACGATTTCATCATCACCTTCATAAATTGCATATTTCCAAACACCATCACGATTACCATCATCGCTTTCTTCAATGATACAGTCCATTGCTACATCACATAATTTACGTGTTAGATAACCTGCATCCGCAGTCTTCAGAGCCGTATCGGCTAGACCTTTACGCGCACCGTGCGTCGAAATAAAATACTCTAATACCGATAGTCCTTCACGAAATGAAGACAGAATCGGACGCTCAATAATTTCACCAGAAGGCTTCGCCATTAGTCCGCGAGTTCCACACAACTGGCGGACTTGTTGCTTGTTACCACGCGCTCCTGAATCCATCATCAGATAGACTGGGTTAACGCTATTTTTTCCGCCATTGTGCTGGAGCTCATCAAATACTGCCTTAGCAATTTCATCCGTTGTACCGGTCCAGATATCAATAATCTTATTGTAACGCTCTCCCTCGGTAATGATACCCTTATTGTATTGTGCCTCTACCTCATCGATTTTCTTACGCGCTACTGCTACAATGGCAGGCTTCGCTTCAGGAATAATCATGTCATCAATACCAATTGATACACCTGCATTAGTAGCTACCTTAAAGCCAACATCCTTAAGCGTATCAAGTGTCTTTACTGTGCGCGCTTTACCGACTGTTTTATAAGTGTTAAGAATAATATCACCCAGTTTTCCTTTCGGTACTGGCATATTAATGAACCCTATTTCTTCTGGCCATATAGTGTTAAAGATAACGCGTCCTACAGTCGTAAGAATAACCTTTTTATCAGAAGAACCGTAAACCGATCGCTCTTCTTCGAAATCAGGATTGATATAGTTAATCCAATCATGAACGCGCAATGCACCGTCAGCCATGGCAGTGTCAACTTCTTCAGCATTTACTAGCAATGGAAGACGCTGATCAGCAGATGGCTTTTTGCGGGGTTGTACTGTGAGAAAGTAAGAGCCCAGTACGATATCCTGAGAAGGCGTCAAAATAGGCTTTCCAGAGGATGGGGAAAAGATATTGTGTGTAGCCATCATGAGTGTCTTCGCCTCCAGTATTGCCTCCAAAGATAACGGTACATGAACAGCCATTTGGTCACCATCAAAGTCAGCGTTGTAAGCAGTACATACAAGTGGATGTACGCGAATAGCATCTCCCTCAATCAGAACCGGCTCAAACGCTTGAATAGAGAGACGGTGCAAGGTAGGCGCTCTATTAAGTAAGACAGGATGCCCCTTAGTAACTTCTTCGAGTATATCCCATACTTCGGGAGATTGCTTCTCAATCATTTTTCGTGCTCCGCGAACGGTATGCACAAAGCCCAATTCTTTTAAGCGTCGAATTATGAATGGTTCGAATAAGACCAAGGCCATTTTCTTTGGTAAACCACACTGATTAAGCTTTAATTCAGGACCAGTCACAATAACTGAACGACCTGAATAGTCGACGCGCTTACCTAATAAGTTCTGGCGAAAACGTCCTTGCTTACCTTTGAGCATATCCGACAAAGACTTGAGTGGACGATTACCAGCGCCTGTAACAGCACGACCATGTCGGCCATTATCAAAGAGAGCGTCCACTGCTTCTTGCAGCATTCGCTTTTCATTATGAATAATCACGTCAGGCGTTTTAAGTTGTAGTAGGTTCTTTAATCGATTGTTACGATTAATTACGCGGCGATACAGATCATTTAGATCAGAAGTTGCGAATCGACCCCCTTCAAGCGGCACTAACGGACGTAAGTCAGGTGGAATAACTGGCAGAGCTTCTAAAACCATCCACTCTGGGCGAGTACCAGACTGCATAAAGCCTTGTATTGTTTTTAGACGCTTTGAAATTTTCTTCTTAATTTGCTTCGATCGAGTCGCATGCATTTGCTCGTGCAATTCAGCGACTGTGGACTCAAGATTAACTCTAGTCAAAGCATCTCGAACAGCCTCGGCTCCCATAGTGGCAACAAAGGAATCCTCACCGTACTCATCTTGAGCCTGCAAAAACTCTTGCTCAGTGAGTAACTGACGCTCTTCAAGTGGTGTCTTACCTGGATCAATTACAAGATAATTTTCATAGTAAATTACTCGCTCTAAATTTCGAGCAGTTATATCAAGGAGTAGCCCTAAACGACTAGGCATGCTTTTCAAAAACCAAATATGAGAAACTGGAACGGCCAATTCAATATGCCCCATGCGATCACGTCGCACTCTTGATACAGTCACTTCGACACCACATCGATCACAGATCACACCTTTATACTTTATGCGCTTATACTTTCCACAAGCGCACTCGTAGTCACGTACAGGTCCAAAGATACGCTGACAAAAAAGCCCGCCTGGTTCTGGCTTGAATGTGCGGTAATTAATAGTTTCAGGATTCTTAACCTCTCCTCGTGACCACTCGCGGATAGAATCCGGCGAGGCAACGGTGATGCTGACTCGGTCAAAGGATTTTGTGGCTTCATAACCAAGGACGTCGCGTGCTACTTCAGTACTCATTTTTTTAAATTTATTTTAGAATTATCAGTTTATTACTTGTTAAGCGTCAACAACTGAGGCGGCAGAAGAAAGATCGAAATCTCCTCCTGAACCTAGTCGTACATCGAGACAAAGACTTTGGATTTCCTTCATCAAAACGTTGAACGACTGTGGAGTCCCGGCTTGTAAACTATTGTCACCCTTTACTAGAGATTCATAAATACGCGTGCGACCAGCAACATCATCAGACTTTACAGTCAACAATTCCTGAAGAGTGTATGCTGCACCATAGGCTTCTAGTGCCCAAACCTCCATTTCACCGAAACGTTGTCCACCGTACTGAGCCTTACCTCCTAGAGGCTGCTGTGTAATTAGTGAATACGGACCCACTGCGCGTGCGTGAATCTTAGAGGCTACTAAATGATTTAACTTAAGCATGTACATATATCCAACTACTACCTCTTCATGAAGTTGTTCGCCAGTAAGTCCGTCATACAGCATACTCTTACCCGTAGAAGGAAGACCTGCTTGGTCCAAATAGCCGCGAACATGTTTTTCACTAATTCCGTCAAACACTGGAGTTGCCATTTTTAGGCCAAGTTTTTTACAAGCCCAACCTAAGTGAGTCTCTAAAACTTGCCCAACATTCATGCGAGAGGGAACTCCAAGTGGATTCAAACAGATTTCAACAGGTGTGCCATCTGGTAAATGTGGCATGTCCTCCTCAGGTACTATCTTGGCTACTACTCCCTTATTGCCGTGGCGACCAGCCATCTTATCACCAACTTGCATTTTACGCTTTTTGGCAATGTAAACCTTTACGCTTTTCACAACGCCTTGATCGGTGTCTTCTCCAGTCTCGACTCCCTCTATCTTACGCTCCCGATCATAATCAATCTCGTCAAACTTACCTTGATAGTTACTTACGATCTCCATAATCTTAATTTTTACCGGTGATGGATCAATCTCGATATGTTTCGACACTGCAGCTAAACGACGAAGCAAAGTTTTTGTAATCTTACGATTCGCAGGAATGATTATTTCATCGGTGTCACCATTTTTAACATCAAGCGGAATCTTTTCACCAAGTAGAATATTCGATAAAGCTTCCGTTAAATCTTCGCGAAGTTTATCACTTTGTGAGCGGTACTCTTCGTTAATTTTCTTAATTTGACGACGTCGATCAGATGCCGACATCTGCTCTGGCTCGCCGTCAATGCGCGCTGATACTTTAACGTTCATGATAATACCGCGAACACCAGAAGGAACAACCAGTGATGTATCTTTTACATCGGCTGCTTTTTCACCAAAAATTGCGCGAAGAAGTTTTTCTTCTGGAGCAAGCTCAGTCTCTGACTTAGGCGTAATTTTACCCACTAAAATATCTCCAGGTTTGACTTCTGCACCGATGCGAATGACACCATCATGGTTTAAGTCCTTTAGGGCTTCTTCACCAACATTAGGAATATCTCGTGTAATTTCTTCTGGTCCTAGTTTCGTATCACGCGCAGTCACCTCAAACTCGTCTACGTGGATCGAAGTAAAGATATCTTCTTTAACAATTTTTTCTGAAATCAAAATAGCATCTTCGAAATTATATCCGTTCCAAGGCATAAATGCCACGAGTATGTTTCGTCCAATCGCTAAATCACCACCTTCAGTTGAAGCGCCATCAGCAATAATATCACCTTTTTTAATTGACTGCCCCTTTCTAACAATCGGCTTTTGATTGAAACAAGTGCCAGCGTTAGAGCGCATAAATTTTCGTAAATTGTAGACATAAATTTCTTTTTTAGAATCCGTCTTCATATTCTTGGCACGAATGGGAAGTTCGCCATTCTTAGTAATAATGATCTGATTAGCATCTACTGCTGCAACAATACCATCAATATCAGCAACTTCAACCGTCTTAGAATCAACCGCCACTCGCTTCTCAATGCCAGTGCCGACAAAAGGTGCTTCAGATTGCAGTAATGGAACCCCTTGACGTTGCATATTTGAGCCCATAAGAGCACGGTTTGCATCATCGTGCTCTAAGAATGGAATTAAGCCTGCTGCCACAGATATTAACTGCTTAGGAGATACATCCATGTAATTGACATCCGTGCCAGTAGCTTCAAGAACTTCGTCTTCACGACGACATGTAACGCGCCCAATTAATTGACCATCTTTATCAATTTCTGAATTTGCCTGCGCGATCAGATGATTCTCCTCTTGGTCCGCATTTAAGTATTCAACTTCTTCGAGAACCTTACCTTTAACTACACGTCGATACGGAGTTTCTATAAAGCCAAACTCATTGATACGCGAATAAAGCGATAGAGAATTGATAAGCCCAATATTTGGACCCTCAGGTGTTTCAATCGGACAAATTCTACCATAGTGCGAAGGGTGCACATCTCGAACTTCGAATCCTGCGCGTTCCCGATTCAAGCCACCAGGCCCTAAGGCAGATAAACGACGCTTGTGAGTTAACTCAGCAAGAGGATTGATTTGATCCATAAACTGAGACAACTGACTGCGGGCAAAAAAGTCGCGAATCACGGTGCTCAAGGCTTTCGGATTGATTAATTTCTGCGGACTGATCGAGTCAACGCTTTGATCGTAGAGTGTCATGCGCTCTTTTACTAAGCGTTCCGTACGAGCAAGACCAACTCGGCATTGATTCGCCATAAGCTCACCTACCGTGCGCACACGACGACTACCTAAATGATCAATGTCGTCAAGAGTACCTTCTCCGCGCTTTAATCGAGTGAGGTACTTAGTTGCTTCTACTACATCTTGCGCACCGATAACACGAAACTCTAGATCTGTATCCATTTTTAGCTTCTGATTAAGCTTATAACGTCCAACACGACCGAGATCGTAGCGTCTTGGATCTTGGAAAAGACGCTTGAGTAATGCCTTTGCATTAGCTGTTGTTGGTGGCTCACCAGGACGAAGGCGCTTGTATATATCCTTGAGCGCTTCTTCTTCATTTTGAGTAGGATCTTTTTTGAGGCAACGAATAATCGCGCCATCATCGACGGTGGTATCTATTGCAACGACTTTTTTAAGACCCGCCTTCTGGAAAGAGCGAACAATAGTCTTAGTAAGTGGTTCAAAGGCGCGCGCTAGTACAACACCCTTATCGGCATCAACAATGTCTTCAGTAAGCACGAGATTTGAAACTGTATCACGCTTTAACGCCTCATTTACAGTAATTTCATCAAGACTGTAGAATAAATTTAATATATCTGCATCAGAACTGTAACCCATCGCACGTAGCAATGTAGTTAGTAAAAACTTACGACGGCGGCGGCGGCGATCTAAGTATACGTATAGTAAATCGTTTTGGTCAAATTGGACCTCGAGCCATGTTCCACGATCCGGAATGATACGAAACGCATGTAAGGTTTTGCCAGAAGTGTGAACGCTCTCCTCAAAAGCAATACCTGGAGAGCGATGCAATTGGCTAACAATTACTCGCTCGGCACCGTTAATAATAAAAGAACCACGCTCAGTAATCATTGGGAGTTCTCCCATATATATTTCTTCGTCCTTAATGTGGTCTTCTTCGCGTAGTCGCAATTTTACATAAAGTGAAGTGGAATAAGTCACACCTTCACGAATGGCTTCTATTTCAGACTCACGCGGTGCAGTCACATTGTAACTAACGTACTCAAGATGACAGCGACTGTCATAACTTTCGATCGGAAAGACCTCAGAAAACACCGCCTCTATGCCAACCTGCTTACGCTGATTGGATGCTGTGTCCATTTGTAGAAATTCTTTGAAGGAGTCGATCTGATTTTCAATCAGATTCGGCGGTTGTATGACTTCCTTGATTTGCCCGAAATTGATGCGCTCTGACATAATGATGTCTGGTATGACAGTGATAAGTGTGTGGTGGATTATAGTATTGCCATGTAAATTGGCAGAAAAACGAAAACAGCTAAGCGTGACTCACTTTGTTGAAAGTGAGTCCACTTAACTGTGTAAAATAGATTATTTAAAAAAATGATCTTGGTATCAAGTTACTTGAGTTCAGCTTTGGCGCCAGTTGCTTCAATCTTCTTAACGATCTCAGCAGCTTCATCCTTAGAGGCAGCCTCCTTTACAGGCTTGGGAGCACTTTCGACAAGGTCTTTCGCTTCCTTAAGACCGAGACCAGTGATAGCACGAACTTCCTTAATGACAGCGATCTTATTACCGCCGACTTCAGTCAAGATGACATCAAATTCATCTTTTTCCTCCGTGGCGGCAGAATCACTACCAGTTGCGGTACCACCAGCAGCGGCTACAGCGACTGGAGCAGCAGCACTAACGCCCCACTTCTCTTCGAGTTCTTTAACTAAATCAGCAACTTCTAGCACTGTCTGTGCAGAAAGCCACTCAACGACTTGTTCTTTTGTTATATCGGACATGATTTTTAACTTTCAATTAGCTAGTACCCAGTATGGGAAGTTTAAGAGGTGAATTCCTCCTAGCAGTATTTTCGGTTGATGTTGTTTTTTGTGCATACGACCAAATAGACCGAATGCAATAAATTAGTATTATGAATTGATGGTTTAGATTAGTTACCCCCGTTTTGCTTGCGGACTTTAGCTTGAAGAATGTTGACTACATTTTGCGGCACAGCATTGAGTACGCGAACTAGACCAGTACCAGGTTGAGCAAGTAGTCCTAGTAATTGCGCGCGGAGCGACTCTAAACCTGGAAGTTTAGCGAGAGCTTCAATTTGTGCCTTATCAAGCGCTTTCTCATTGAGTATTCCAGCTTTGATTTTAACCTTCTCTTTTTTCTTAAAGAAGGTTCCAAGTGCCTTAGCAACTCCGGAAGGATTGTTACCTCCAACAATAATGGCAGTTGGTCCAGTCAGATGCTCCGCCATATTAGGTAGCTCCCTTGACTCTGCTGCTACTCCAAAAATTGTATTTTTAACTACGTGAAATTCCGCATCATGCTCTGCTAACTGCTCCCGTAATTCAGCAATTTCATCAACCGTAATACGCTCATAATTAGTCAAATATACATAATCTGATTTACTGAGGTGTTCGTTTACCTCTTCAACAAGATATTTTTTTTCTGGTCTCATTTTATTATTTCTTCGTTAGCTCTTGTTATAAGGTGTTGCATCTACTTTGACGCTCGGACTCATCGTAGCGCTAAGGGCAAGGCTTTTGATAAATTTACCTGTTGTGCCCTTCGGTTTAGCTTCCGAAAGGGAACGAATTGCTGCATCGGCATTTTCAGCGACTTGTTCGATACTGAACGATCGCTTACCAACTACGATAGCTACATTTGCAGTCTTATCCATCTTATATTCAACACGACCACCTTTTACTTCATTTATGCCTGCAGGAATGTCGTCAGTAACTGTACCAGACTTGGGATTCGGCATGAGACCACGAGGTCCAAGTACACGAGCAACCTTACGAACACTCTTCATCGCACTTGTAGTAGAAAGTGCAATATCAAAATCTGTCCAACCACTAGAAACTTTCTCAATGAGATCATCTAAGCCAGCTTCCTCTGCACCCGCAGCTTTTGCTTCGTCTGGATTATCTGTGAATACGATGACGCGAACACTCTTTCCGCTTCCATGCGGAAGTTTAAGTGTACCACGCACCATTTGATCGCTCTTTCGCGGATCTACTGTAAGATGGGCATATATTTCAACAGTTTCATCGAATTTTGCCTTTGGTAATGTATTTAGTAACGCAGACGCATCAGCGACCGAGTAGGTCTTCGTCATATCAGTCATTTCGACTGCTTGACGGTAGCGCTTGCTTCCCTTGATTTGCTGGGTTGGCATGATAATCTCCTTTGGTTAGCTTAAAAATAATTTAATCGATGACTTCGAGTCCCATCGAGCGTGCGGTTCCAGCTATTATTTGGAATGCTGCATCCTCGTTGTTGGCATTTAGGTCTTTCTTCTTAATTTCACAAATTTCAAGAATTTGCTTACGTGTTACTTTACCGACCTTATCGCGATTCGGTACTCCAGATCCTTTGGCAATCCCAGCCGCCTTTTTAAGTAGCACCGCAGCAGGCGGACTCTTTAAAATAAATGTGAAGGAGCGATCTGCATAGACAGTAATAACTACCGGCAAAATCATGCCTGCTTGATCTTTAGTCTTCGCATTAAACTCTTTACAGAAACCCATTATATTGACGCCTTGAGCACCTAATGCTGGACCGACAGGTGGGGCTGGATTTGCAGATCCAGCAGGTAATTGTAGACGAATTTCTCCTGTTACTTTCTTAGACATTAGCTTTCTTCAGTTCTCTGGACTTGCCAGTATTCAAGTTCAACAGGCGTATAGCGCCCGAAAATAGATACAGAAACTTTAAGTTTTCCTTTTTCGGGATCGATATCTTCAATCTTGCCGACAAGATTCATGAATGGTCCATCATTTACCTTAACCATCTCACCAACTTCATACTCAATTTTTGGCTTTTCCTTACCTTCGGATTCCTCGACTTGATTAATAATACGATCAATTTCGGACTTTTTAAGAGGTGAGGGTCTATCGTTACCGACAAAATTGATCACCCCGTGTGCTTCACGAACAAAATACCAAGGCTTTTGTAGAAGGATGCCATCATCATCATAAAGACGCATCTTTACAAAAACATATCCTGGATAAAACTTTCGAGTAATTGTCTTCTTCTTGCCACTTTTGACCTCAGTAATCGTTTCTGTTGGCATCAAAATCTCGAAAACATAATCTTCCATCTCTTCGATAGCGATGAACTTATCGAGATATTTCTTAGCCTTTTGCTCTTGGTTCGAGAGCGTATGTACAGCGTACCACTGAGGACCTGTTAATTTGGATGAATTAGACATCTTGAGCTGAGTTAATAGTAACTATAACGATGTATTTAAAAAGTTATTAAAATGATTGCTTCAAACTAACGAACCCAGTCAGTCAGTAATTGCACACCATTCATTAATGAAAAATCTGTTAGTGCTATAAAAGATCCCAAAAGCACAGTCGCTATCAGAACAATGATAGTAGAATCACGCAATTCGGTCTTCGTCGGCCATGTAGCTTTTTTAAGTTCGGTCATCGTCTCTTTGTAAAAGAGACGAATACTAGTAAATGGATTTTTCATTGTAATACATGGCAGGAGAGGAGGGACTCGAACCCACAACTTACGGTTTTGGAGACCGTTGCTCTACCAATTGAACTACTCTCCTGTTTGATCACCTGTTGTGGAGTTTGAGACAGTTAAGCCGAAGGCTCAATCGAGCCATCGGCGCAACTATAAATTACGGACGAGGATTATTTTTCAACCTCGGTGATACGACCAGCACCAATGGTACGGCCACCTTCGCGAATAGCAAAGCGTTGACCTGCTTCCATCGCAATGGACTTACCGAGCTCTACAGTAACCGTAATGTTGTCTCCTGGCATAACCATCTCAACTCCATCGGGAGTCTTAATGATGCCAGTGACATCAGCAGTACCGAAAAAGAATTGAGGGCGATAGCCGTCAAAAAATGGGGTGTGGCGACCACCTTCATCTTTTGAGAGTACGTAAAGCTCAGCCTTAGCAGTCGTATGTGGAGTAATTGATCCTGGCTTGGATAAAACTTGGCCACGCTCAATCGCTTCTTTGTCGATTCCACGAAGAAGTAGACCGACGTTGTCGCCTGCCATACCTTGATCAAGCTGTTTGCGAAACATTTCGACACCTGTAACTGTTGTTTTCTGAGTGTCCGTCATTCCAACGATCTCGATTTCTTCGCCAACTTTAACAAGACCGCGCTCGATACGACCAGTAGCTACCGTGCCACGACCAGTTATGGAGAAAACATCTTCGACAGACATGAGGAATGGCTTGTCGACCTCACGTGTTGGTTCGGCAATGTCTGCATCTATTGCGTCCATTAATTGTCCAACCGCTTCAACTCCTTCTGGCTTACCATCCAATGCTGCAGTTGCTGAACCACGTACTATGGTAATATCATCACCAGGGTAGTCATATTTGGAAAGAAGATCGCGAACCTCCATTTCAACGAGCTCTAACAATTCTTCATCATCTAATAAATCTACCTTATTAAGCCACACAACTATTGCAGGAACTCCAACCTGGCGAGCAAGAAGAATATGCTCACGTGTTTGTGGCATAGGACCATCTGCTGCAGAAACTACGAGAATAGCTCCATCCATTTGGGCTGCTCCAGTGATCATGTTTTTGACAAAATCAGCGTGTCCTGGGCAGTCAACGTGAGCATAGTGGCGATTGTCCGTCTCATATTCAACGTGAGCAACTGCTATTGTAACTGTTTTAGTTTCATCACGAACTGTACCACCCTTCGCGATATCCGCATAGGATTTGAATTCCGCGAGACCTTTGTCGGCTTGCACCTTGAGGATAGCAGTTGTTGTTGTAGTTTTACCATGGTCAATGTGACCTATAGTACCTACGTTAACGTGTGGTTTAGTTCTTTCGAATGTTTCCTTAGCCATGTTTTCGAGTTGTTTAGTATTAAGAGATTGAGTTAGAGATATTGTGTTCGTTAAATGGAGCCCTCGAGCGGGATTGAACCGCCGACCTCATCCTTACCAAGGATGCGCTCTACCACTGAGCTACAAGGGCACATCATGTAATGAATTTTGAGGATTCGGGCTTCAAATAGCCGTATGGGTTGAAAATTTAGGAAGCTAGGGAAAGTGATCTTCCGTTTTTAGCCAGTCAACACTAATTTCGAAAAAAACTAAATTCAGTGCATGTTCAGACAAAATTAGTTCATAAGAACCGTAATTTTAAGCATTAGTCCACTTACACCAGATATAAATCAAAATTAAGCTATATGATGGATCGATGTACGTAACAGATCAATCTATAGTTTATCCCAATAATTTTCTCAAAAACAATGCTCTGTGCGCAGCACATGGTCCGTATTTAAGTATCGCCTCGCAATGCCACTTTGTTCCATAGCCTTTGTGCTTCTCCAAGCTATACAATGGGTACTGTTTAGCCAATTCTTGCATACACTTGTCACGTATCTGTTTTGCAGCAATGCTTGCAATTGCTATTGCCAGCGACTTGCCATCACCTTTGACGATGCCCCTATGAGCGTAGGGCCATGACCGAAGCGGGTGCCCATCAATTAGTAATTTAATAGAGCTGGGGCTCACCGATGAATCTACGTCTACGGCGGGCAAGGGCAGAATCCAATCACTTGCTCTTTTTGCGAGTAGCTCTGCGGCGCGCTGCATCGCAAGGCGTGACGCGCCTAGTATATTATACTTGTCGATTTCAGCGACTGAAGCCTCAGCAACTACAAAGTCTATTAGACCTGCTGCCTTAAGTGACTCTATAACCTCAAATTGGATTGCTCTAGCTGACGCGCTCAGCTGCTTAGAATCATTAATCTTAGCGGTAAGCTCGAGCGCGTCAGAATTTTCAAAAAAAATAGCTGGTAAAACACAAGCGCCTGCCACCACTGGACCAGCGAGGCATCCCCTCCCTGCCTCATCAATACCCAATAAATAAGCATTTCCAGAGAAATATGAAATATCATGCTTTTGTAGTGCTGAGAGTGGCATAGAAAAGAAATACAACACGCCTAATTAATGCGCCAACAAATAAAACGAAGTGTAGATCAGTGCCTGCAATTACTACAAATATGCGGAGTCATCCATTAATCGCCTAATATGTACTAACCACAAACACTTAAAATAAATCAAAGCGGTTCATATTACTTAATATTTATACCAGCTAGGCTTTGCTGGAGGCTCCAAACCACGGGCCTCATAGGCCGTTTTAAAATGAAGCTTCGCATAATTGCTCAGTGCGTCTGCTCCTTGATCTTTAACAATGAGCTTAGCCTGCTCTAAGACTTTTCCACTAGCGCCCTTCAGCAATGGTTCGCCAAATTGTTCAGAAAGACGCTTCATCTCACGAACATAGACTGCACGTGCTATAATGGAGGCCGCAGCAACTACAGGATCGGACTCCGCCTTGGTGCGACTGATTAATTTGAAATCCTTGCGGTCTTTAACATAAGCATCCACCAATTTTTGTTTTGTGAATTGATCCAATAATCCCCAAGGCGCTGCCCTCTCATCGAGCGCTTGCAAAAGAGACTTCCCATGGTACCAAGCAAGAAGCTTGTTAAGATTACGATCAAACTTATTGTAGAGTTCGTTGTATTTTGGCATACGCGCAAAGGCAGTCTTAAAGACAACTCCTTTTGTCTGGCGAATCACCTTATCTAGCTTTAAAATACTACTATCAGTCAATTTTTTACTATCAGCTACGCCAAGCTCTATCCATTGACGCACCATATTGCCATCTGCAACAACGCAGGCGGTAACCAATGGCCCGAAAAGGTCACCCTTTCCACTCTCATCACACCCAGCATGTAGCTCAAACCACTCAGGATTGTGCACCTCATCATATCCTAGCTTCGCCTCACCAGTAATTTCGGCTTCTAAAATATCCCGCACAAAATCCTCTGTTTTTTTACCAGTGACGACAAGCTTTCCACTTTGATATCCAACTACGTTAACTTTATCACCTTTAAATGCGAATAATGAGTATGCCACATCATAATGAAACCAAGGGCCTTTTTTACCATCTTCTAAATAATCGGCTAATTGATCCAATTGAGCGTCGTTTAGCTTAATAGTATAAATGGTTTTAACTTTAGGACCTATATCCTCGTCCCTCTGTGACTTCTTCGGCATATCTAATTAAGTGTATATTGCCTGCCTTGGCGCAAGCGGTAATTCAAGCTTAGTAATTCCTCTGGCATAACTTGTGCTTAATAATATCTGTGTTTGATACCTATGAGAAAGGCCCTTTTTTTGATGAAATGTTCAGTGATACTGGGCAATTGCCCTACACTCACTATGAGCGATTATTACAGCAATACACGAACTACAATGCTGAAAGCTTAAGTAATAAACAGCGCCTCATCGAAAATGCTTTTTTAGAAGAAGGGATCACCTTTACTGTTTATGGCGACACAGAGGGAACCGAACGGATTTTCCCTTTTGATCTAATTCCTAGAATCATTCCACCAAATGAATGGCAATTAATTGAAGAGGGACTGACGCAACGCCTTATTGCACTTAACCTATTTCTTCATGATATATACCATGAAGGTCAAATCATAAAAGATCAAGTAGTGCCAGAATCGGTCATCAAAACAGCAACTCATTATCGACCTGAAATGCATGGTGTAAAAGTATCAAAAGATATTTACATCCAGATTTGCGGCACTGATTTAATTCGAGATGAAGCAGGAAATTATATATGTCTTGAAGACAATGCAAGGTGTCCATCAGGAGTTTCCTATTTACTAGAAAATCGCGAAGCAATGAAGCGCGCATTTCCAAATCTTTACAGCCAGTATAGTGTTAGGCCAGTCGACAATTATCCCGATTTACTGCTGAAAACAATGCAGTATCTATCACCCAGACAGGGGCGATCACCCGTCTGTGTTTTACTTACTCCGGGTGCTTATAATAGTGCATATTTCGAGCATACTTTTTTGGCGCGCAAAATGGGTATAGAAATCGTCGAAGGACGCGATCTGATTGTGCACGAAAGCTATGTTTATATGCGAACAACAAAAGGACTGGAGCAGGTAGATGTTATATATAGACGCTTAGATGATGATTTTATTGATCCTTTGTGCTTTCGCGAAGATTCAACTCTAGGTGTACCTGGATTAATGGACGCTTATGTGAGAGGCAATGTAGCCTTAGCAAACGCTGTTGGTACAGGCGTTGCAGATGACAAAGTTATTTATGCCTATGTGCCAGAGATTATTAAATACTACCTCGACCAATCACCGATCTTAAAGAACGTTCCAACTTATTTAGCATGGCGTAAAGAAGACCGCGATTATATACTAGATAATCTCGATTCACTCGTGGTGAAGTCAGCGAACGAGTCCGGCGGATATGGGATGTTGATGGGTCCTATCGCTACAAAAAAACAGAGGGCTGATTTTGCTCAAAAAATAAAAAGTGTACCAAGAAATTTTATTGCGCAACCAGTCATTTCCTTGTCAAGGCATCCAACTATATGCGATGACTTGAGTATTGAAGGTCGACATGTTGATTTACGCCCATTCGTGCTATACGGCGATCAAATAGAAATTATTCCTGGAGGGCTTACACGTGTCGCCTTAAACAAAGGATCCTTAATTGTAAATTCCTCTCAAGGAGGGGGAAGCAAAGACACTTGGGTGTTAAATTACTAAGCAAACTATTAACTATGCTTTCAAGAGTTGCAAATAGCCTATACTGGCTAAGCCGATATTTAGAACGAGCTGAAAACTTAGCACGCTTAGTCGAGGTCAACCGCTATGAATCCCTAGAAAATAGCGACCCAAATCCATGGCGCCCCTTACTATACACAACTTGCACAGAAGATAGCTTCAATGAATCCGAAGAGTCTGATGTTGGAATGTTTATTTCTTTTTCGGAGGACAACCCAGATTCCATTCGTGAATGTGTTCGGCAAGCGAGGGAAAATGCGCGCATGGTACGCGACCAAATTTCAGAAGAAATTTGGCGTGAACTCAACCGCTTTCATCTATTCATTAAGTCCAATGATGCATCGCACTTGTGGCAAACACAACCGGAAACTTTTCACCGCCGCACAATTGAATTTTGCATGCTTCTATCCGGACTAATACACGCCACCGTCTTACACGATGAGGGTTGGCACTTTATGCAAATAGGTAAATTCATTGAACGAGCTGATAAGACAACTCGTGTATTAGATATGCTCGCTTACCAAGGACAAGCTCCGCGCACTAAACTCGCATCAGCTCTCAAATCGTGCTCGGCTTTTAATGCGTTTCAAGCAGAGTACCGTAGTGGTATAAGCTTAGAAAATGCAATGAGTTTTCTTTTATTTTCACCCTCATTTCCACGTTCCGTGCGCTTTTGCATCCAGCAACTTGATACCCACCTGCATGCTGTATCTGGAAGCCCAACTGGAAGTTACAGTAATGAGGCTGAGCGTATTAATGGAAGCACCTTAGCCCAGCTTAATTTCTCCAGTCCTTTAAACGTATTACAAGTTGGCTACCACGATTATATCGACTCATTGCAAAAACAGTTCAATGAAATTGGGCAACAGGTGTTTGATAACTACATACTTCTGCCTTTAGAAATACGCAGTGAAATTACTAGTGGTCATCGGTGGCAACCATTTCATCAAAAGCAACAAGAGCAACAGCAACAATAGTTAATCAATGCGCCTAAAAGTACACCATCGCACTGAATACGCATATACTAACCCGGTATCTAGCAATAGTAATGAGCTACGTTTGAGTCCGAAATTAACGTCGAATCAAAAGGTCGAATCAAACTTTATTAGCGTACTTCCCGCCACTCGTCTGACACGGTTTACTGACTTAAACTTTAATCGAGTACACTATTTTACTGTCCCACAAGCGCACGATAATCTTGTCATAGACAGCCGATTTACAGTTGAAACAAAAAAGCCCTTTGCTCGGGACTCACTTCCATACGGTTGCGAGCATGATCAATTAAAGGAATGCACAAAAATTGACGCTTGTTATACCTACTTACAAGATAGTCGATTTGTTGAGAAAACACCGCAGATTTGGAAAGAGGCTCTCGATATTAGGGCAGACTCAAATGATGTTTTCGAGACCAGTTATGCGCTTATGAATTTCATATTTTCAGACTTTACTTATGCTTCTGGTGCGACCCAAGTAACCACTCATGCAAGCGAAGTAATCAGAGGGCGCACAGGAGTATGTCAAGATTTTGCACATGCAATGACTGCTTATTGCCGTAGTATAAATATTCCTGCTCGATATGTGAGTGGCTATTTTTATGATTCAACAAGAGATCAAAATCTTCGCGGATCAGAGGCTTCGCACGCATGGGTTGAAATATATGCAGGAAAATATGGATGGATAGGATTAGATCCAACCAATTGTAAGGTAGTCGATGAAACCTACGTTGTGCTCGCTTACGGGCGTGATTACCGTGACGTCGCGCCTGTAATTGGTACTTATTTTGGTGGTGGAGGCAGTCATCTTAATATTCGGGTGATAGTAGAATGCCTACAGGCAAAAGCCAGCAGTGAATTCTAAGTTCGACGGACACACTCACATGGTCTACTATGCTCAGTAATGACCTTAGATAATGGCGTAATTACCTCCCTACAGGAACAGTTGCTTGAATGGTATACAAGAGAGCAACGTCCACTACCCTGGCGAGTAAATCCTAGTCTATACAAAACAGTGGTTTCCGAGTTCATGGCTCAGCAGACTAAAATTAAGACAATGCTACCATATTTCGAGCGATGGATGCAGCGGTTTCCAAGCTTTGAATCGCTCGCTAAAGCAACAAGTGAAGATGTACTAAAGCACTGGGAGGGACTAGGTTATTATAGTCGCGCTCGAAATCTTCATGCTCTAGCTAAGAAAATTATATGTATGGACCTAGCACCCCAAACAGCAGAGAAATGGCAATTACTACCGGGCGTAGGACCCTACACTGCAGCAGCTATTAGCTCAATAACTCAAGGCTTACCAGAAGCCGTAGTCGATGGAAACGTGGTACGACTAATCGCACGTATAACCAATGACTGCAGAACGTTTAAAAACAATGCAAATGCTGTCAAAACCATGACTCCTATTGCAATAAAACTTTTGAACCATACCTCTCCCGGTGAGCATAACCAAGCAATGATGGAACTAGGAGCTACTCATTGCACAAAAACAAATCCAAATTGTAGTCAATGCCCAGTTAAAACTTTGTGCCTAGCTAGCGCACAAGGAGATCCGCAAGTACTACCTAGAATAAATAGAACAGCAACTCGCAGCGTTACTGTCGACAGAGCTTGGCTAGAGAATAAAAATCGTCTACTTCTATACCGTCATCCTGCAAACGCACATCAACTTGCAGGTCAATATGAATTACCAAGCCTCGAGAGCCTAGGTGCTAAGGCGCCAAATGATAAGCCCTTAGCAATTAAAACTAGAGCCATAACCAATAAGCGAATCAAAGAACGTATCCATAGTGAAGCATCACTTCGTGACCAAAAGTTATCATATAAAAGCAAGCACCAGTGGATCTGCTTCGAACGGATTAATAGTATCACGCTTTCCGGTCCGCATCGGCGTTGGGTAAAGGAATTTTTAGAAAAACCAAAGCATAATTGATAGTAAATAACCAAAGATAAAAATGTAAAACAACTATTGCTTTTGAAACTTGCCACATTCGTGCACTCATTACACTGATAAATACATACGCTAAACCCTATGGATCTAAACAGCCTCTACACTGATTTAACTGAACAACAGCGCTCTGCAGTCATTTCACTACCGCGTGCGGAGCGACTGGTAAAAATAGCATCCATTAAGAATGTTGAGGTCAGTGAATTAGTCGCATTGCTTGCCAAACTATCTGGTCTGCCAGTCGCTAAAAATATTGAATTAGTAGAAAATCCAAGCGCCGTATTACCACTACGACTCATCCATGAATATCAATGCATTCCAGTCCAAAGTACTGAAAGAATTGAATCTATTAATCAGAGCCGATCTACTGGAGAAGACAACGATAACACACCCTTGCGATTGGTCACACTATGGCCACCAGAGCCAAAAATGAATCGCTGGATTTATGCAATGAGCGGTCGCCATGCAGAGTGGCAACTTATGCATCCTGAAGTTGTAAGTGACACCATTACTGAGCAGTTCGGTGTTGGCGCTGGAAGCCTGGATGAATCGGAAATTATTACAGATGTAACTGAGAGAAATGAAGTAGAAGACGAAGATGCTGCGGTGATTCGCTTCGTAAACGAAGTCGTCAATAAGGCAATGGCTGATCGAGCCACAGATATACATTTTGAACCGCTACGTGAGGATCTACAAATTCGCTATCGCATCGATGGAGAACTGATACCAGTGCGTGTACCTGATAATCTAATCAAATTTCAAGGTGCAATCATTTCTCGTTTAAAGATAATGGCGAAATTAAATATCTCCGAAAAGCGCCGACCACAAGATGGTCGAATCTCTTTTGGTAGCGGCGCAAATGAGCTAGATATACGCATTTCAACAATACCAACAATGTACGGGGAGAGCGTCTCTTTACGCTTACTAAGCCAAAAATCAAAACCTCTTTCAATGACCGAGCTTGGATTAGCTACTGAAGCTTCAAATAAACTAACTCGCGCACTAGAAACACCCCATGGCATCATCTTAGTAACGGGTCCTACTGGTTCAGGTAAATCTACTTCTCTGACTGCCTACATACGACTCATCAATAAACCGGAACGGCGCATAATTACTGTCGAAGACCCAGTAGAATATGAAGTTCCTGGGGTTAACCAGACACAGGTTCAACCGGACATCGGACTAACCTTTGCAAATTCTCTGCGCTCCGTATTACGGCAAGATCCAGATGTTATCATGGTTGGAGAAATTCGTGATCGTGAAACCGCAGATATTGCAATTCGAGCTTCTCTTACTGGGCACTTGGTACTCAGTACATTGCATACCAATGATGCTCCTGGAGCACTGACACGTCTCATTGATATGGACATCGAACCTTTTCTAATCGCATCCTCTGTGGAGATGATCGTGGCGCAGCGACTTGTAAGGCGTCTTTGTCAGAGTTGCTGCATACCTGCCCAGTACGATAATAAATATTTAGAAAGCTGCTTAGCAACCATGCGCTTACCGCTAGATGAAGTAGCAAATGGTCATCTAGCCTATCAATCTGTAGGTTGTGAACGCTGTCGGTCACTAGGATACCGTGGACGAATTGGCATTTTCGAAATTCTCCGTATTAGTGAAGGGATCCATGAGCATATCGTCAAACGTGACTCCGCTAGACTGATACGAAAAACTGCCATTTCAGAAGGAATGGAAAGCTTAATGCATAGTGGTTGGGGCCATGTAAAAAATGGGCAAACCACCTTAGAAGAAGTCATGCGATATGCTGATTTAGAAGCAGAAGACGAATGATACAATATGAAGCACTTTACTTTTAATAAATGTTCACACTATGGAGTCGCCACTCTTTTAGTACTATGCGTTTTTTATTCAGCATCAGCTAATTGCGTTAAGATTGATATAGTCGCAACGGATTGGAAATCAGAAAGCTCAGAGTTAGAGCTCACTTTTAATAGCGATCCAAATAAACAATACCAGCTACAGACTAGCTCTGATTTAGCTACTTTTGATCCACCATTACCTTTTGCTAGTTCCTTAGATACAAATATTTCAACAGTCAGCGCGCAGGTAACGAATTCACCCCATAACTTTTTTAAGATCTCACAAATCAGTACTGCACCTAGTGTGAATGACAGCAACACTTGGTTCAAGGTCGAAGAAAAATCTGGTTCGGAAGAAGAGTCGCACGGACACTTTATACTAGTTTGTGAAGATGGGGGCTTTCTGCAGATTGGCGAAACCGGTATTGTTGGTCGAGCAGATGCAAAAATATTAGTCGTAAAAACTGACTCGAAGGGTGAGGTTAAGTGGAAAGAGGAATTTGGTTCAGGTAACCGTAATATGGGCAACTCTGCAATTGAAGTGTCTGATGGTTACTTAGTCTGCGGTATGCTTAATAGAAACAGCGCTATTTTAAAGTTAGATAAGAGCAATGGCGCATTAATTTTTAGTCAAATACGAGACAATGGAGGCACCGATGCATATGAGCACATCGCCTTACATCCGAATGGCTACATCGTGGTGGGATACACCAATGCTGAAGATCCGAATAATACTTTTTTTACGGAAGGAAGGGGATATCTTGGTTATCATGATTCTGCGTTAAACTGGGCTTCTGGGAAAAGCTTGAACAACTACTTATCGCTCGCCTACCGAATAAAAGCTAAAGATGACAATTACTATATATCCGGAACGACTTATTCGCCAACAGAAACCTTAACCTATGCTGCAATAAAAATAGACAGTTCTGGTAATGTACTTTGGAACAACCAATACGGCGGTAGCGATCAAAACCACTGCTTCGGTATGGATGTTGGGTTAGATGGATCTATATTTTTAACAGGGCACACTTTATCTGGGACAGAGAATTGGGATACCTATACCATTAAACTCGATGAAAATGGCTCGGTTCTATGGGAGACCAAGAGCGGAAACCCTCGTGGCTTTGATCCAAGATGGATACACGATGAAACTTGGGGCATTCAAGCGACCTGCGACGGTGGTTGCATAATAGCAGCGGGCACTGGTGATGAATATGATGAGTACTCAGCCACCTTAGATGGCGCCAGTTCCGATGAGTGGGAAGCTTATATTGTCAAAATAGATGCCTCTGGCAATNTNCAGTGGNAAGCNTCTTACAGTAGCNGNGACTTTGGNCTNGNAGGAGATTGGGCAGCAGAAGATATCGCGCTTACAAGCGACGGAGGGGCAATTGTTGCAATAGATAACGGCCAATTTGGCTTTCTTAAGCTCGCTCCTTTCTNANATCAGTCTTTCATCGTAGCGTAAGCTTGATCGTCTCAGATAACTGCTTCATGCGTAGTATATGCGCCTACGAGCTTATTTTTTGCTGAGCCTTATTTGTCTGCATACTGCTAGCGCAGTCGACATTGCAGAAAAGCAGGTGAAATTGTTTTATGGATTAGCTCAAGGCAACTACCTGATTGGTGATCACAATCGTGCACTTCGCGATCTAAACGAAATTCTACGCATCAATCCAAACTATAGCCGAGCATATTTGCTCAAAGCTCGCATTTATCTAGACCGATTAGAATTACCAGAGGCATTGGATAATATTGAACAGGCAATAACGATCGAACCAAGCAACCTTGAGGCTCAATTACTAAAAGCACTTATTTTACGAGCACTAGATCGCAAAAAAGAGGCACTCAAAATGGTTCGATCTGTCGTCTCTAAAGCCGAAGCCAATAGCCGCGAATCTGACAGCGCAAGTGAATTGCTGAGTCTTTTATTACTGGAAGATGACAGTAAAAATCTAGTAGAGCATACAGAAGAAAATCCTAGAAGAACACCGACAAAGATTCATAATAATATTCAAAAAATAGACCTTCAAGCAGTCGAAAAAGCGTTGGCATCCTTGGATGCAATTCTAGCAGAGCATCCCATGCCATTAAAGGCTGGAGATGTAAGCGGACTTAAAAATAAACAAGGCGAACAACGCCTAGCCTTAAAATTATTAAAAGCGCGCTTACTAAGCCAGACCGGTAAAGTAGACGCGTCGATCACTGTGTTGGAGAATTTGAAGATGCAGCACCATAACAACACGGAAGTACTTCTACTCCTCGCTTCGCTTTATACGATTGAAAATAAATGGGGGCTACTCGAAACAATAATTGATCCAATCGCGCGTAATCCAGAATTATCTGATATTGCACTTTACTTAAGTGGAAGAGTAGCGCTCGGACAGAACCGTGTGGGACGAGCTAGGGCACAGTTTGAAGCAGCTTTAGAGAAACGCAGTACCGAAAATAGTCAATTAATGCCATCTTTGTACTTCTACAGGGGAGTATGCCTTAGTCGATTAGATCGTTACAGTGAAGCTAAAGAAGAAATAGTAAACGCGCTGGAGGCAGGCTTCAGGCCTTTATCGCCTCGAGAGTCCGTACTCATATGCAAAACTATGTTACTAGTCGGACTTTATGATCAAGCGATTCCTATACTAGAAATCCTTACATTAAAGGGTATTCAAGCTACTCCTGAAGTGTGGTCTATGTTAGGTCGTGCTCAAAGCCATTGTGGAGAATTAAAACG
>JAKVCN010000016.1:0-40000 GCA_022448585.1 Puniceicoccaceae bacterium
ACCGCTGAGCTACAGGCCCGTAGCTATGACTCACCCAGACACTGACCCGGATTCACCACAAAAACAGAACTCCTAAACAGAATCTATGGATAAAAATGAGCATCCATAAGCTAGGCAAAGAACAACTATCAGGATATGAGATCGCTGGTGGCATATTGGCAAGCGGAAAGAAGTATTACGTAAATACTGCGTAGCAACCATGGCTGTAAAGAATCCAGTCAGACGAAGGCAGTAGTTATGCTACCAAGCCAGATACGCTAAAAACATGCTAAAAACTTATTAGTTAAATAAGTCGTAAAATGACTTTAAATTAATGTAAATAAGAGGAGTATTATTTACAGAACCTAAAAGTCTTAATGTTTCATCATATCGTAAGTTATTTTAAAGTTACTTTATTAGCAGATAGAATTTTGTTAATTACGGCTTTTTTGGGTACAGTTACGACTTATAGTTTAAACGCTCAGAGTGAAAATTACTACAGTGGTGTTTATGGGTTGTCTGGCAGCGAGCTAAAGCAAACGATTAATAACATTATAGATAATCATACTAGTATTTCATATGAAGCGGTTTGGAATGCACATAAAGACTTGTATAGAGATCCAAATAATTCAGATAACATAATATTGTTCTACTCCCAAGCGAGTATTAGCAATGAAGACCAAGATGCTGGAGGAGACCCAGGGACTTACTTTAACCGCGAACACTTATGGCCTAGAAGTTATGGAGTAGGTACCTCAGGGGATGATAACTCCGATCTACACAGCCTAGTTCCTGCCTATAAGAGCGTGAATAGCACTAGGGGAAACAAATATTTCGATAACTCAGACCCTAATGAGTCTCAATATAGTAATCCCGCGAACGTCTTAGCGCCAAATTGCACCTCAAACAGTGATACTTTTGAACCTGGCGATGCTCAAAAAGGAAGGGTCGCTAGGGCAATACTATATATGGATACCAGATATGATGACTTAGAATTAGTCGACACGCCACCGTCACCTGCACCAGATAGTTCTAGCAATAGAATGGCACAATTAAGTACCCTTCTTAATTGGAATAGAAGATTTCCACCCACAGATAATGAAATCACCAACAATCAAAAAATATACGAATCTTATCAAAATAACAGAAACCCCTATATTGATCACCCCGAATTTGCGGATAAGATATGGATAGAGGGTCCCTCATGGGGAAAATGGCGCTTGGATAACTTTTCATTATCCGAGCTGAATGATTCCAGCATTTCAGGAGACTCAGCAGATCCAGATGAAGATGGTATTTCAAATCTTATGGAACGAGCCATTTACTCCAATCCAAAGACAGTCAATGTGAGTAAGCCAGTCACCGTGGAAGTATCCGGTACAGATTTGTTGATAACTTTTACCCGAGCAAGAAACACTGAAAATATTAATGCGAATATTGTTTTAGAGGAAAGTGAAGATCTTATTAATTGGAATTCTGTTGATTTATCGAATGCGAGTACTCAAGTACTAAACGAGAACCAAGAAAGTGTTCAGCTAAGCTTAGCATCTACCAGCGATTCAATTATTACTGTAGTAAGTACTACAAACGTAACTCTTGTTGATAGCATTAGTGAACTTGCTGCAGAAGACATTGCAGGAGATAACGCTTGGGATATCCAAAGTGAAAATAATTATGCCGTAATATATCGTGATTGGGGAGACCCAGATGAAGAAGATTGGCTCATATTTCCTGAAATTAATTTAGATAATTATACCGAAGAAATATTGAGCCTCGAGTACCGTAGCCGATTTCTCGACCCTATGGATACAGGGCTGAAACTTTACTACACCAATCAATATACATCTGATCCAAGCTCCACTAACTGGGTAGAATTAATGGATGCGAACGCCGAGCTAGACTTAAATAAATCGATGAGTAGCTCTGCCACTGGAACCTACACGCTTCAAAGTGACTTGTCTAATATAGATGGCACCACAATTCGAATCGGCATCAAATATACCTCAACCGAGCAATATTCAACGTACGCGAGAGCATGGCTTGTTGCAAACCCAAATGTATTGGCTACACAAACAACCACCACGAATATAGGAGATAATAGTGGGGCAATAAAAAAATACTCCTACTACCGCGTAAGAGCTAGCAGTTTCTAACTGTAGAATACTAGATACCTAACAGGAAGACTATAGTATATTTCGAAAAGCTATAAATTTATTGCCTAACTTTCTTGCCGAGCCTTCGCAACATTCACTCTAAGCGGACGACCTCCAAGTTCTTGTCCATCTAGTTGTCGAATTGCCTCTGCTGCATCTTGCTCATCAGCCATAGTCACAAAGCCAAAGCCTCGCGGACGACCACCGCCAGGGCGAGTTACTATAATTGCTTCTTCTACCTTACCGGTTTGGGAAAAAATTTCGTTTAAATCGTCGCCAGTTGCTTCGAATGAGAGATTACCTACGTAGAGCCTAGTGGACATAAGAAAAATTTAAGTTATTGATACTAGTTAATAAAAACCATATATAGCAAGTGTAGCTTAGTGACTGCTGACAATACTTAATTTATAGTTTCGGATTTGCTATCTTATCATGCTCTAGATTGCTTAAGTTTTAAATGAGTAATAAAAAACTTAGAAAAAAATCCGCGATACTACGCGTATCCTCCTACTTATTTCGCTACAAAGGTCTATTCTGGCTGACCATTGCTCTAGCTGCCGCGATGACTTTGCTAGAAATAGCGGTGCCATTAGCTGTGATGAATATAATAGATGGGTTCCAGAAAACTAGTGCGCTTGAAGGACTCGTTAAGGGTGTCATATTAATCGCTGCCTTGTATGTAACTAGCGAAGCCTTTAATTGTCTGCGCATTCGAGCTAACAACACCCTAGAACAGCGCGTGCTAGTGGAAATGCGGCGTGATTTGCACCTAAAATTACTACAGTTATCCGTTGCATTTTACGATCAACGAAAAAGCGGCGAAATTTCTTCACGAGTCATTGAGGACGTCGCGCAGGTAGAAAGAGCTCTGCTTGATGGAACCGAACAAGGCACACGAGCAACCCTGATGATTATTGGTATTACAGCGATCTTATTTACGAAAGAGCCTGCACTAGCATGCTACGTTTTTTTGCCAGTTCCAATTTTAATTTTAATTGGTAGCCTTTATGCAAAACGTTCCCGCATAATATGGAAAGGGGTACGTGAAAGCTCAGCTGAATTGAATAGCTTGCTTGTAGAGGACATACAAGGCAACCGATTGATTCAATCCTTTGGCTTACTGAAGCGAGAATCGGGGCGCTTTGAAGTTAAAGCTGATGACCTGCGCTACAAGACATTGCGGGCTATGTTCCGCTGGTCGATCTATCACCCAATTACGAATTTAGTGACTAAATTAGGCTTTCTTAGTATCGTAGGAGTTGGTGGCTATCTAGTTCTGCAGGACTCGACAGATTTTAGTATGGGAAAGCTAGTTGGATTTTTCTTATACGCCAATATGCTGTATATGCCAATTTCTCAAATACACGGACTGAACCACTTGCTTGCTGCCGGACGAGCATCTGGAGAGCGTGTATTTGAAATTCTAGACACACCAGTTGAAGTAACTGAAACGCCAAACCCTCAATATTTAGCTGAAGGCTCTATTAAAATCGATTTCCAGAAAGTGTCGTTTAAATACGAGGGTCGACCAACCGTAATTAAAGACCTAGATCTACAAATAGCTCCAAACCGAGTAACTGCAATCGTCGGTCATACAGGCGCAGGAAAATCAACCATCGCGAATTTAGTAATGCGCACTTATGATGTAACAAGTGGAAGCCTTCGATTGAACGGTATCGATATTCGCAATCTTAGCCTCGAACAGCTCCATGAGAAGATTGGATATGTAGCACAAGAACCATTCTTGTTCGAAGGTAGTATACGTGAGAACTTACTACTTGCTAAACTAGACTCTAGCGAACACGAACTTATTAAAGCTCTCGAGCAAGCCAGTGCTTGGGATTTCGTATCTGAACTACCTGAAAAAATGGATACAAACATAGGAGAAAAAGGTATCCGCCTTAGCCAAGGCGAAAAACAACGCCTCACCATAGCCCGCGTACTATTAAAAAACCCACCCTTAGTTATCTTAGATGAAGCTACTGCCAGCGTAGATACTATAACCGAGGGTAAAATACAACTAGCGCTTGATAGATTGGTACGCGAGCGCACCGTCCTCGTCATAGCTCATCGGTTGTCTACAATTCGCCAGGCAAGCTCTATTGTGGTTTTAGAAAGGGGTACAATTATTGAGTCCGGCACACATGAATCACTAATCACCGCAGGTGGACACTATGCAAAGCTACTACAACAAAATGAGATAATTCCACAAAAAGAAACCTAAAGGCAGAAATATAACCTAAAATTCAACTATTTTTACACCTTGACGCAGAAAAAGCCCAGTCAGTATTATGTAGTGTGACGTATATTTCACCACATGCATTACATCTTTAGATCAAATCTTCATAGATACTGCTGGGAACATTATATTTATGCCAACTTCCGAATCCAACGAATCACTAAGCAAGGAACTCATTGTCAAAAACAAAATGGGGATTCATGCAAGGCCTGCAGCAATGTTTGTACGTATCGCCAACTCCTTTGCAGGAGATGTATGGGTGGAAAAAGATAAAGAACAGGTTAACGGAAAAAGTATTATGGGATTAATGATGCTTGCTGCCAGTAATGGTTCTAAGCTAGTGGTGCGTGCTGAAGGGTCTGCAAAAGATGCGCAAAGAATGTTAGACCAGTTAGAATCTCTCTTTGAGCGACGCTTTGAGGAAATCTAATTAGTTAATACTAAATCCTAAGGTTTGTAACCTGCAGAATTAATTCTTATCAAAAAGGCGCTATAGGTCTCTCCTAGTGGAGTAACTATATGACGTTTTCCAAGCGAAACTATTTTATAGATAGGGTGGACTGATTCGTAAGTTTTATGACTGTATAATCGATAAATGGTGTGCGTAATTAGCTAGCTAAAAAATACAGCTTTTGGTTGTGCGTAAAAAGTAAATGCGATTATTTTTCTTACCTAAACTATTATTTATCCTACTATTCTTAGCAGGATGTGTCTCAGTACATGAACGTGTAGAGTTGCCTATCGCCGACTTACCAAGTGAATGGTCAAACTCAATAAGGTCAGATGGCGCTGTAAAAAACTACTGGCTACTCGACTTTAACGATCCTACTTTAGAAGCTCTTGTTGCCGAGTCATTAGAAAATAATCCCAACTTGATCGCTACAGCAGCGCGCCTAAATCACGCTCTTGCAGAAGCAAAAATTGCAGGCGCTGATCGTCTTCCAAGTTTTGCACTTGGCCTAGGAGGATCTCGCCAGCGAATTAGTAACTTCGGGCCTCAACAAACTGATGGTATTTACTATAACAATAATAATATAGACTTAAACCTAAGCTGGGAAATCGACCTCTGGGGAAGACTAAATAATTACAGTTCAGCAGCTCTAGCAAAAGCTGAAGCTAGCTCCGCCGATTACGCAGCAACTCGCTTATCCCTAGCTGCACAAACTGCAAAATCATGGTTTAATTTCAAAGAAGCTGCTGCCCAAGAACAACTCGCCGAAATTGACGTCATTAATCATGAAAAAAATTTAGCCGCTTTGGAGTCGGGGTACAGATCTGGGATACGTACTGGGCTTGAAATTCGCGAAATACGCAACTTAGCCGCCAATGCTGCGGCGATCCTATCATCGCGCAGACGCCAACTAGACCAAGCTGCTCGTAGACTTGAAATTTTTCTAGGACGCTATCCTTCTGCTAGCTTAGTAAAGGCAACCGATCTACCTTCCTTGCCAGAGTCTATACCAGCAGGCTTGCCCTCAGAGTTACTTTTACGTCGACCTGATTTAATCGCAGCAGAGCGTCGCCTAGCTGCTACTAATCAAACTCTTCGCGCTGCAAAAAAAGATCTGCTTCCAAAATTAAGTTTAACAAGTAGTGCTGGCACAGCAACAAGTGAATTTGATCAATTACTTGATAGTAATTTTCGAGTTGGCGCTGTAGCAGGTAACCTAATAAGCCCTATCTTTCAAGGCGGCCGTATTCGTGCTAATATAGACCGACGAAAATCTGAAAAAGACCAGTCTATTGCGAACTACCACAGCACTGCTTTACAAGCTTTTCTTGAGGTTGAGTCCGCCCTAGCTGGAGAAAATTTACTACGCGTAGAGGCTCGGCAATTGATGCAAGCAGCCAATACTGCAAAAGATTCTCTAAAGCTAGCTAGGCAACAATATAGTCGTGGATCGCTAAGTTTTTCAAAAATGCTTCAATCTGAAAGAAACGCTATTGCTATGCAAAGTCGCTATTTGGTAGCACATCGTAACCTTCTCAATAACCGTATCGACCTTCACCTCGCCCTGGGCGGCTCTTTTTAAAACAAGAAATGAAAAATCAATTTCTTCCACCCATCATTCTAACTGCAGCAATTTGTGTAACAGCGCTGCTTCTATTTTTTGAGCCAAAACCAAAAGCGAAAAAGCCCGAACGCCCAAAGGCTAGTGTAGAAGTCGTATCAGTTCAGCCTCAATCAGTATGTTTAAAAATCCAAAGCCAAGGAACAGTACTGCCTAAAACTGAATCTGCTCTAGCAGTACAAGTCAGTGGTCGCATAATAGAAGTTGCTGATAATTTCCGACCGGGTGGCCATTTCGATGCAGGTGATATTCTCTTTAAAATTGATCCGATTGACTATACAGTCGCTGTAACATCTAAACAAGCAGAATTAGCACAAGCAGAACTTACGCTTGCAAAAGAAAAAGCCTTATTTGAACAAGCTGCAGCCGATTGGAATGCTACTGGAAATGAGCAAACTCCTAGCGCTCTTACCCTTCGCCAACCACAACTCAAACGAGCAAAAGCAGCGCTTTCTAGCGCGCAAGCACAATTAGATCTTGCTAAGCTCAATTTAGAACGCACGCAAGTAAAGGCTCCCTATGCGGGGCGCGTACTAACAAAGAGCGTCGACTTGGGGCAATTAGTGAGTGCATCATACAATACACCAGTCGCACAAATTTATGCTACAGATTTTGCTGAAATCCGCTTACCGCTCTCACAAAAAGAGGCAGCATATTTAGCTGATTTAAAACTACTTCCTGCTAAAGTTATTTTGAGAGATAACTCTACTTCTTGGCAAGCTCAGTTGATTAGACTGGAGGGAACCATTGACATTAAGAGTCGATTACTACACGGCGTAGCCCTAATTGCGAATCCTTTTCATGGGGCAAACCAATTGCGCCGTGGTCAATTTCTGCAAGCAGAAATTGAAGGTCGTATTTTAGATGAAGCCTATGTACTTCCACGCCTCGCTCTGCGCGGATCCGATACCGTTTATGTACTAACTGAAAATAATACACTTCAGCGACGACTTGTAGATGTCGTAAAAAGTAGTACAAAAAGCGTGATCATTGACGGCGGGCTAGAACCCGGAGATCAAGTAGCAGTTAGCCCAATTGCTTATTTCGTAGAAAACATGCCTGTCAATCTTATCGAAAATTAATATGATCCGCTGGTTTACTAGTAATGGTGTAGCAGCCAACCTGCTAGCTGCTATCGTTGTAGTGGCTGGCTTATTTACAGCTACCAGTATCAAGCTAGAACTCTTCCCCGAACTAGACTTAGACATTGTAAATATAGGGGTTGTTTACCCAGGGGCAGCTCCAGAAGAGGTGGAAAGCGGTATTGTTGAACTAATCGAAGACCGCATACAAGATATAGATGGTATAAAGCGCTTGAGAGCTACTGCTACTGAAGGTTATGGGGCTGTTACGATTGAAGTGGAGCGCGGTTACGAAGCAAGAGAACTACGCGATAAAGTAAAGGCTAGGATCGATGCGATCACTAATTTCCCGAAGGAAGCCGAAGAGGCTAACGTAGAAGAAGCATTGATCCGAAATGAAGTCATTTCACTAGCTATTTACGGTGACTCTGATGTTCGAACACTTAAAAGTATTGGTGAATACGCCCGGGACGAACTAAATGTGAGGGTTGGTATTACCCAAGTAGAACTCAATGGTGCTCCGCAGTACGAAATATCTGTTAATCTGTCTGAAAAATCTTTGCAAGAATACGGTCTTTCATTTGATTATATTGTTCAAGCAATCAGAAGTAATTCAGTAGATATTCCAGGCGGCGCAATTAAATCTCAAGGTGGAGAGATACTAGTGCGTACTACTGCGAAGGCATATACAGGGCCAGAGTTTGAGAAAATACCAGTACTCGTTAATACTGATGGTACTCTTGTTACTCTATCGGATGTGGCAACTATTGATGATGGTTATGTCGATGTTCCCTTAATAACAGAATTTAATGGTCAAAGAGCAATACTCCTAAACATTTATGCACTTGGTGATGAAAGCGCACTAGATGTAGCACATCGGGTGCGCGAGTTTGCAGAAGACCTCCAAAATGAACTACCATTAGGCATATCCATTGAACCTTTTCGGGACTTTACCTACTACTTAAAAGGCCGACTGCAAATGCTTATTGAAAATGGCATTTTTGGGCTACTGCTGGTCTTTCTTGTTCTTACCTTATTTCTAAGACCCACCCTAGCATTCTTTGTTATGCTTGGTATACCAATCTCCTTTCTAGGGGCAATGCTATTTTTGCCCTTCCTTGGCATCAGTATCAACCTTGCCTCTTTGTTCGGATTTATTTTAGTTTTAGGCATAGTTGTGGACGATGCAATAATTGTAGGAGAAAGTGTCTTTACGCAGTTTCAAAAGCATGGAGGCCCCGGAATCGACGCATCTGTAGCAGGAACCAAGCGAGTAACCATACCCGTAACTTTCGCAGTTTTAACTACGATTGTCGCCTTTATTCCCGTGCTTACAATACCAGGTTTTCTTGGAAAGTTTTTTTATCCAATTCCAGTAGTCGTTATCGCAACCTTAATTTGGTCACTTATTGAGTCAAAGTTGATACTCCCTTACCATCTAACATTATGTACTTTTGAGGGGGGNCGACGTAAGACAATGAATTGGCTAAGTCGTAAGCAACGTATGATTGCTGATAGTCTCGAGTATTTTATTGAAAATCACTACCGGCCATTGTTAAGCAAAGCTATTGAAATGCGCTATGCGACCGTAGCACTATTTGTCGGGATTTTAATGATCATGGCTGGTATGCTCTTAGGCAAACACATGCCCTTCGTATTTTTTCCTAGTGTGCCTTCTGATTACATCGTTGCGCAGCTTGTAATGCCAGAGGGAACTCCTATAGAACTCACCAAAGATGCAATTGCTAAAATGCATGATGGGTTGGAAGACTTACGCGCAGAAGTTAGAGAGCAAGGCTATGGAGAGCCCTTTGATAATGTAGTAATAACAATTGGCAGTCAGCCATTTGCTGCTAGTGGCGGTCCCATGGGGAACATTACCAAAACTGTAAGCGCTAATAAAGCAGAGATCGCTGTAGAGCTTATTAAGCGTGAAGACTTAGCTGATGGAGGGAATATTAAAGAACTCTCTGCTCCAAATCTAGCCAATCGCTGGCGCGAGCATATCGAGCCAATAGCAGGAGTAAAAGAACTTAGCTTTAACGCTGACGCAGCTGGACAAGCAGGTAGCGCGATCGACGTACAATTGACAGGTCGCGACTTTAATAAGTTGCAAGAAGCTTCTAAATTCATCCAATCTAAGCTGGCTACCTATGAAGGTCTGTTCGATATTCGCGACAATTACTCTAGCGGCAAGCGCGAGATTAAGCTAACACTCAAGCAATCAGCGCAAAACTTGGGTCTAAAGCAGAGCGATCTTGGAAATCAGGTAAGGGCTGCATTTTATGGCGTAGAAGCACAGCGTATACAACGTGGTCGTGATGATATAAAGGTAATGGTTCGTTATCCAAATAAAGAGCGTGCATCCGTCAAAAACCTGGAAGAACTACACATTCGAGCAAATAGTGGAAATGCTATTCCATTTGAAGCAGTTGCCGATTTTGAAATAGCGAGTGGATTTTCAACTATTAATCGAATCGATCGTAGGCGTGTGTTAAATATTACTGCAGACGCTGACAAAGAAGTTGCCAACCTTGAGCTAGTTAAAAGTGATTTGATAGGCAAGAAGGGTAAAAGCGGATTTATGGATGACTTACTAAAGGCCTATCCTGGCGTAGCTTGGTCACTTGAGGGAGAAGCGCGCGAGCAGTCAGATATATTTAAGAGCCTTGGGCGTATGTCAGTAATTGCTGCATTTATTATTTATGCACTACTAGCAGTCCCACTGAAATCATATCTTCAACCATTTATAGTTATGTTTGTAATACCATTTGGATTGATTGGAGCAACTTTAGGACATTGGATAATGGGGCAAGCAATGAGTATTTTATCTATTCTTGGATTTGTTGCTCTAGCAGGAGTTGTAGTCAATGATAGCTTGGTTTTGGTTGATTTTATAAATAGTGAAAGAAAAAATGGCTCGCCTATACGAAAGGCGATTGAATCGGCTGGAGCGAAGCGCTTTCGGCCAATTATCCTTACCTCTCTCACTACATTTGTCGGTCTTTTACCACTGCTTTTTGAAACTAGCTTACAGGCACAATTCCTCATCCCAATGGCCACTTCTCTTAGCTTTGGAGTGTTATTTGCAACGTTCATGACCTTGCTCCTTGTTCCAGCTTTCTATAATATTTTAGAAGATCTTAAAGATTTTGTAAGACGCTTCATGGAGGAAAGTAAAATAAAAATTAATCCACACATCTGACGCTTGCAGATAGTAATAAAGTCTACATATTATAGTAGTTAATGGGCTGCGTTACCCTATATATTCTCTATATCAGCTTCATCTTAAGCACAGCGCTTAGTTTTGGGCAAAGCGAGGCAACCACCCAGCGACTATTTGAGATAGCCGCTAAAGAAGAGGCTATTTACAAGCAAATTGCCGAAGATCCAGATTTTTATAGTGATGCAGACATTGAGAGGCGGATCTTTGAACTAATTGAAGCTTATCAAAACTACTTAGAAAATACTTCTGATGATGTTGAAGCGCTTATCTTATATGGTAAGCTATTGCGACGCGCAGGAGAAGTAGAAGCTGCATTTCAAGTATTTTTGCGTGCAGACCAGTTGGATCCCCAGATTGCCGTAGTTAAGCAACAGATAGGTACCTACCTAGCTGAAAAAGGCAAAAGTAAGGCCGCACTATTATATTATCAACAAGCCGTAGAATATGAACCTGATTCTGCAGTCTATAATTTTAGCCTAGGACAATTACTATATCGGTTTTGTGATGAATTTGTTAATGCAGAGATTTACACGCGTGATGCAATCGACCGTGCAATGATCAAAGCCTTTAGCAATGCTGTTTTACTGCACCCAGAAAGTTTTGATTATTATATAAGATTGGGCGCTGCCTATAATGATCAGGCAAGTCCAGACTGGGAGGCTGCACTAAGGCATTGGCAAAAGCCAAACCAAACTTTCAAAGAAAGTTATCAGATAGAGATCATCCATTTGCATGCTGCCCGGGTGCTGGGCAAATTAGGGCGGCATGAGGAGGCGCGTAAATTAGCAGAATCCGTCAACCACTCAGCTCTGCAAAAGTCGAAGCAAGAAGTATTAGACGAGCAAATGCAGTTCTAGATGAACAGCATATCAAGCTAATACATGCATAAAATAATTAGAATGTCCTGTATCTGGTCATGTATCTGGCTACTTCGACAAATCATAGATCGCATACCCAGACATATAATTCGGTAAAAATTGACAAGTCTTTTGCCAGTCACCACGCAAATGAACACGGTCCATTATAGAAATTTTACGAACTGCACAGAAGTCCTCAAACTCCTCTATTGAAAATGGATTAGACGGATTTGATTCATACCAAGTCTTAGGATATATCTCATTAATAACTCGGCGGCCATGAAAGAAGTAATTGAAGCGATTTTTCCAAAATCCATGATTTATAAAGCCAACAGTAGCTCGTTTTCCTACCCTTAGAGCTTCCCCCAAAATTGCATCTGGGTCATTAATTAAATCAACCGATCGACTAAGAATGACCCGATCAAAACTGTTTGTTTCAAATCGAGGTAAAACACTATTTACATCACCATGATATGCAATCACGCCTCGCTTAATACAGCTAAGTACTTTTTCAAATTCGTTGTCGACCCCTACTGCATATGCAGATTTTGTATGTTTTAAGTACTCAAGCAAAACACCTCGACCACAACCTAAATCAAGAATGCGGTCTTCGTCCTTTACCCATTCAGCAATGAATTGAAAGTCTACATTACGTTTCTTAGTGCTAGTATTCATAGTACAATTATCGCTCTAGATAACTACGGATCAAAGCATCTAGCTTTGGAGAGCAAAGCAAGAAAGAGTCATGGCCCGCATCCATCTCCAACTCCACGTATGAGGCGTCTTTACCTAAACGAAGCAAAGCTTCAACGACATCCCGATTGCCCTGAGGAGGGTACAACCAATCGGAAGTGAAGCTAATTACCAGTCCAGGTGAGTTCACGTGATCTAGTGCCTCATCGAGCGTACCTGCTGTACCGTATAAATCAAAACGATCCAAGGCCTTTGTTAGGCACAGGTAAGTATTGGCATCAAAGCGAGAAACAAAAGCTTGTCCTTGGTAGCGCAAATAACTCTCTACTTCAAATTCAACATCGTAATTTTCAAAAGGCTCACGCGTAACACTATCTCGGCGCTTTCTGCCGAACTTTGCTTCCATCCCTGCTTCTGATAAATAAGTAATGTGTGCCATCATACGAGCAACTGATAACCCATGAACAGGCTGCTCTCCGTCAGGATAATTACCTTGTAGCCAAGAAGGATCACTTATGATTGCTTGGCGACCAGTGTCGTTAAATGCGATTGTCTGCGCATGATGACGAGCACAACAAGCAAGTGCAATGTAGCTTCCCACTCGATTAGGATGTTTAATTGCCCACTGCAATGTCTGCATGCCACCCATGCTACCTCCAATCACGCAGTGCAATCGATCAATACCCATTTGGTCAATTAACAGCGCTTGAGCCTCAACCATATCACCTACCGTTAGCTTAGGAAAATCTAGATTATATCGCTTACCTGAAATTGGATTAATTGATTCGGGGCCGGTTGATCCGCTACATCCACCCAGTACATTAGAACAGATAACAAAGTACTTTGAAGTATCTATTGGCTTACCTGGACCAACCATAAAGTTCCACCATCCTTGTTTACGCTCCTCCAAACCGTATACGCCAGCAACATGATGATTGCCAGTCAAAGCATGGCAAATAAGAACGGCGTTATCTTTGCGTGCATTTAAGTGTCCATAGGTTTCATAACGCAGCGTCAGCTCTGGTATCGTACCACCAGACTCAAATACAAAAGGTACAGAAGAGACAAAGTCTTGGAATTCAACTATCCCTACCTCACCAACTGTGGCGATCTGTTCTGCCTGCTCCGAGTCATTCATAGAAACACTGTTATGACTCCGTACAGAATAAAGAGAGTCAACACTTATCCTTACGCTAGATAATCATGAAATTTTGAGAACATAAGAGCTTTTGCTAATATCTATTAACGAAAATAAGGTAGCACTCAGCTATCACTAAAACCATTTGGGTTACTCTTGTGCCATTTCCAAGCGCTGGCGATAATACTCTGAATATTCGTATACTGAATCTGCCAACCAAGTTCTTTTTGAGCCTTAGTTGAGTCTGCAAACAATGCAGGTGGATCACCAGCTCGACGATCTACTTCTACGAAAGGGACATTTAGGCCAGTAACCTCCTGAACCGCATTAATAATCTCTCTTACTGAATATGGCCGTCCAGTACCTAGATTATAAAATAACCCTAGGCTGGGTTGCTTGAGTTTGTCAAAAACTGCGATGTGTGCGCGCGACAAATCATCAACGTGAACATAATCCCTTAAGCAAGTGCCGTCAGGCGTAGAATAATCCGTACCAAATATCTTAATATTTTCTCGTCGTCCAGTGGCCGCATCAAAAACCAGTGGTATTAAATGTGTTTCTGGGTTGTGGTCCTCGCCGATAGATCCATCCTGAGCGGCTCCCGCAGCATTAAAATAACGAAAAGCAGCAAAGCTTAATCCGTAAGCTTGTGAAAATGCTTTTAAACAATTTTCTACGTCCAATTTAGTTTGCCCATACGGATTAATTGGAGCCTGCGGTAAGCTTTCGAGCATCGGTAGAGTATCTGGCTCTCCATATGTAGCACACGTAGAAGAGAAAACGAACTTCTTAACACCATTATCGAGCATCGCTTCAAGTAGGCGTAGAGTTGCAACTAAATTATTTTTGTAATATTTACGTGGATCCGTGACGGACTCTCCAACATAGGCAAATGCGGCAAAATGCATGACTATCTCAATTTTTTCATGTTTTAGAATTTGAGCAACGCGATCATAGTCGCCTAAATCAAAATCATAAAAAGGAATATCACTAGCTACTGCCTGGCGATGGCCGAAAACTAAATTATCTAATACAACAGGATTGTGACCGGCATCTCGCAATTGACGTACACAATGGCTACCAATATAACCGGCTCCTCCAACGACTAAAACTTTCATACTTTTAAGTTATGTTCACTCTTTAGGATCTCGAAAAGAAAATAGCGCACTAAATCTGTTTATTTTAATGATTCTTTATTTTCAAAATCTCTATCTTTTTACAAGATTGACAGGTACACTTTTGACCACGCTACTCGTTGATCTTTATAAATGCTTAGTCGTATTGTCATAACAGGCGTGGGCCTGACATCTCCAAATGGAAACACCTTAAAGGAATATCGAAACAACCTTCTAGATGGGATCGCAGGGGTACAACTAATTGACATGCGATATATGGGTAAAGTACCTGCTGGAATATGTAGCTTTGACCCCAAAAAATATCAGTCACGTAAAGAATTACGAGTCGGCACTCGCGCTGGCAGTATTGCAATCTATGCTGCCCATGAAGCTGTACTGCATGCAGGAATCACATTGGAATCAATCGATAAGACGCGAGTAGGCGTTTATGTAGGCACAACTGAGCATGGAAATGTAGAGACTGAAAACGAGGTTTATAATATTTCTAAGTTTGATTATGATACGCGCTTCTGGACACATCATCATAATCCTCGCACAGTGGCAAATAATCCAGCTGGAGAGATTACAATCAATATGGGAATTACTGGACCGCACTATACGATTGGTGCGGCCTGTGCCGCTGGTAACGCTGGCCTTATTCAAGCGGTACAGATGCTGCGTCTAGGCGAAGTAGATCTAGCACTAGCTGGTGGGGTAAGTGAAAGTATACAGTCTTTTGGAATATTTGCTGGGTTTAAAAGTCAAGGCGCACTAGGCAGTCATGACGATGTGAGTAAAGCAAGTCGTCCATTCGACAAAAGTCGAAATGGCATTGTTGTGTCAGAAGGTGGTGCTATTTATACATTAGAGCGGTTAGAAGATGCACAAGCTCGCGACGCAACAATACTAGGCGAAATAATTGGCTATAGAATTAATTCAGATGCGAGCGACTATGTATTACCCAATCCAGATCGCCAGGCAGAATGTATGAATGCAGCACTTGAAAATGCTGGCTTATCCGCGTATGATGTTGATCTGGTAAACACTCATGCAACTTCAACGCCACAAGGCGATATTCAGGAATGTAAAGCGATTGAAACTGTATTTGGCTCCAGTCCGAAAACCTACATTAACAATACCAAAAGCTTTATTGGCCACGCAATGGGAGCGGCAGGAGCTCTAGAATTAGCTGGAAATCTTCCTTCTTTTCAGGATAATATAATACACCCAACTATAAATATAGAGGAACTCGATCCTGAATGCGCACTAAAAAATCTTGTAATAAACAACCCTCTCAAGGTTGACGCGGTCAAAATTATACTCAACAACTCTTTTGGTATGCTTGGTATCAATTCTGCACTGATCGTGCAAAAATTCGAAAATTAAGTAACCTCTCAATCTATTTAGACAAAGCACTACAAAAAATGACAGAAGACCAGGTAAAACAAATCGTAATCGACATAATCAATGAAATTGCTCCCGACGAAGACACATCCGATCTAAAAGGTGCGATTAACTTACGCGAACAAATGGACCTAGATTCTATGGATTTCCTAGATATAGTCATGGAACTACGCAAACAGCATGGGATTGAAGTCCCAGAAGCTGACTATCCTGAACTCGCTTCACTGGATAGTTGTGCTAACTATCTAACGCCTAAATTTAACGCTAAATAATTCATGGAGTGTTACAATTTAACGATTCAGGTGATTAGCTAGCGGCGTATTATTAACATGTGAATCGAGGCACCTAACCTCGGCTGTCTAGTTTTAAGAACCAATGACCTCAGAAGAAACCGAACAGGAGCATTTTGAGGCAGTAGTAATTGGTGCTGGCATGGCTGGACTTGCCGCCGGAATTCGCCTCGCGATTGCAGGTAAAAAAGTAATAATTTTAGAGCGCCACAATGCAGCAGGTGGGCTCAATTCTTTCTACAGTATTAACGGCCGTAAATACGACGTTGGATTACATGCAATGACCAACTTTGTCTGCAAAGGCACTAAAGGCACACCTTTGGCAAAACTATTAAGGCAATTACGCATTCCTTATGACTCTCTAGACCTTTGTCCACAATTTGGCTCGAGAATTTCTTTCCCAGAGCATGATCTTAAATTCTCCAACGATTTTGGCTTACTCGAAAACGAAGTAGCTCGTTCCTTCCCGCGCCAGATCGATGGATTCCAATCATTGGTAGAGGAAATCCACCATTTAGATGCCTACAATCTTAGAGCGCCCTGCGTTTCTGCTCGGCTTGCAGTAAAGCGCTATATTAATGATGATACCTTAGAAGACATGCTTTTTTGTCCTGTGATGTATTATGGAAGTGCGCAAGAGCATGATATGGATTTTAATCAATTCGCAGTTATGTTTCGTTCCTTGTTTTTTGAGGGCTTTGCTCGACCCTTCGACGGTGTGCGAGTCATTATTCGTCTACTGCAAAATAAATACCGCGAATTAGGCGGTGTGCGACAGATGAAGTGTGGAATTAAAAAGATTCATACCGATGGAACATACGCAACTGCTCTTACTCTTGATTCAGGAAAAATAATCAGCGCTGATAAAATCATCTCTACTGCAGGAGTTGTTGAGACACTCCGGCTTTGTGCAGATAAGCAAGAGGATTATGGTATAGATAATATAGGCAGACTAAGCTTTGCTGAAACAATCACAGTGCTTGATGAACAGCCAGTAAACCTAGGCTGGGAAGATACTATTATTTTCTTTAATACGCGCAACCGCTTCCGATATGCCGAAGTTAAGGATGGATTAGTGGACCCAACAAGTGGTGTCATTTGCATACCTAATAATTACAACTACGGCGAAAGACAATTGAGTGAAGGATTCTTACGTATCACTGCAATGGCAAATCATGACGGTTGGTGCGCACTAGAAGAATCAGATTACCAAGCAGAGAAAACGAATTGGTATGCACAATTACAAAAAGTAGCTCTAAAAATTTTGCCCGAACTTCCCAATGACATTGCAAACACTCATCTTAATGCACACTGCATTGCTAAAGATATGTTCACTCCTCGAACAGTAAGAAAGTATACGGGACACTTAAATGGTGCCATATATGGAGCCACTAACAAGTCAAAGCAGGGACATACGCACTTGGAAAACCTTTTTATCGCAGGCACTGATCAGGGCTTTCTTGGAATCGTAGGAGCTATGCTAAGCGGTATCTCCATGGCAAATCTACACATACTCAAAGACCGCTAATTTATCCAGGAGGCCATTGCATAACACGGCCCCCTAAAAGGTGTACATGCAAATGCGGTACGGATTCACCCCCATCAGAGCCATTATTGATGACTAAACGGTAACCTTGGTGTAGATTCATAGAGTCTGCAATACTTGCGGCAGTAAGTAATAAATGCCCCAGCAACCCTTTGTCGCTTTCTTGAGCAGTAGCGATACGAGGAAGGGGATTTTTAGGAATAACTAATAAATGCGTTGGCGCTTGAGGATTTATGTCATTGATAGCAAAGCAAAGCGCATCTTCGAATACGATCTTAGCTGGCAACTCACCACTAATGATTTTTTCAAATAATGTAGTCATGCAAAAAAATTATTATAAAATAACAACTTGAAGCTTCGATTCTCGTGAAGCCCATGCACAAGCTAATTCATTTATCCAATTACGCACTAGACGAAACTGGCACTCCCGAGCATTAGTCCATCGCTTGCCCTCTGGACAAATTGCTTCCCGCAAACCAGTGACTAGCAATAAAGCATAGCGACGACCTGCGAGTTTCTTCATCTCGGCAACAATCGCCTGACGAATCCATAAAGGACTAGTCGATTCGGTATTGGCTACATGCCAGTGACAATAAGCAATTTCGCTAGTGGTGGCTTTACCTAAATGCAATTGGGCAAGCGTTGCAGCGCCAGATTCTAGGGAAGGATTACAATCAGCATTATTTTTTTGCTCACTTCCATAAAAATCAATCGCTTTACGAGCATGTTCTGCTTGCTCTGCATTAGAAGATCCAGCGCGAGCAAATATCTCATTCAAGCTACGTAGCTGATCAAGCGGATTAGGTTTAGCCATTCTTAATAGAATCTTTGAGTGCATTCACCTCCTGTGCCAATGCAGAAATATCACGAAAATCTTTATAAACAGACGCATAGCGAACATAAGCGATTTGATCTAAATTTTTTAAGCGACTCATAATTTGCTCACCTACCGCGATTGAAGGAACCTCATGATCGTATTCCTTCTCCAATGCCACTAGGACATCGGCAATCAGCATTTCAATTTGCATTACATCAATGGGACGCTTCTCCACCGCTTTTTTTAACCCTCCAAGCATTTTAGCGCGGTCAAAATCTTCACGGCGACCATCGCGTTTTACTACCTGCAAATCTGATCTTAGAACCTCCTCAATAGTAGTAAAGCGATAACCACATTGGAGACACTCGCGACGACGACGAATCGATGTCTCATTTTTACTAGTTCGAGTGTCTAGAACTTTCGTATTGTCGGATGTACATTTAGGGCAACGCATGATATGTAAGTAGACACAACATATAGTGAGAGGTTCCCTGTAAACACTATATTTAGTGACTTAATTGCATTCAACCTATATCTAGTAGAGGTCTTACCCAAGATTCAGGAAATTTTCCAATATTCGCATCCCTTTTTTTGTAGCGACTGACTCAGGGTGAAACTGAACACCCCAAATGGGTAATTCTTTGTGCGCAATTCCCATAATCTCACCCTCTTTAGTCCTAGCAGTTACTTGCAAACATTCAGGTAAACTCTTTGGTTCAATAATCAGAGAATGATAACGAGTTGCCTCAAAAGGATTAGGCAAGCCTTTAAAAAGATCTTTTTCTTGGTGAAGTACTGGACTTGTCTTGCCATGCATTAGACGGTCCGCGCGAACAACCTTCCCGCCAAAATGCTGGCCAATACTTTGATGGCCTAAGCAAACACCAAGCAAAGGCACTTTGCCTGCAAAAGATTCAATAATATCTAGGCTCACTCCTGCCTCGTTCGGGGAGCATGGACCAGGTGAAATCATAATTCGCTCAGGTTGTAGATCGATTGCTTGATCTACTGTAATCGAGTCATTGCGGTAAACTTTTTGCTTAACCCCAAGCTCGCCAAAATACTGCACCAAATTATAAGTGAAAGAATCGTAATTATCTATAACAAGTAACATAGCTTACGTTTAAATTCTTAGAGCGTTGTCTGCCCTAGCACTCTAGCAGCCTCTTGCACATCCTTATCGCCACGCCCACTAAGATTACAAATTATAATATTATCGGATGAGAGTTCTCGCGCACGCCGCATAGCATAAGCAATTCCGTGTGCTGTTTCGAGTGCAGGAACAATACCTTCAATTTTACAAAGGTCTTGAAAGGCTTGCAACGCTTCGGAATCAGTTGCATAGCCAAAGTCAATTCGACCTTTTTCGTTATAATAAGCATGCTCTGGGCCAACTGCGGCATAATCAAGGCCTGCAGAAACAGAGTGAGTCCGATCAATTTGCCCATCGCTATTTTGCAATATCCAAGTCTTTGCACCCTGCAGTACGCCCAAACGACCGCCGGCAAAGCGAGCAGCGTGGTGGCCTAGAGATATTTCGCGACCACCGGCTTCCACCCCAGTTAGGCGTACTCCAAGGTCTTTTAAAAATGAAAAGAAAATACCAATCGCATTGGAACCACCTCCTACGCAAGCAGTCACTTCATCTGGCAAACGACCTTCTGATTCTAGTATTTGCCGTTTACACTCTTCACCAATCACACGATGAAAATCTCGAACCATCATCGGAAATGGGTGCGCACCTAGAGCTGAACCAATAATGTAATGTGTTGTGCGGACATTAGTGACCCAATCACGCATGGCTTCATTAACAGCTTCTTTAAGTGTCTTTTGTCCTGCAGTAACGCCACGTACTTTAGCACCGCATAAGCGCATGCGGAAAACATTAAGAGCCTGACGACGCATATCTTCTTCCCCCATGTATATGACACACTCGAATCCCATCTTAGCGCAAATAGCAGCTGTAGCTATACCATGCTGCCCAGCTCCAGTCTCAGCTATAATGCGAGTCTTGCCCATGCGCTTCGCTATTAGAGCTTGACCAATTGCATTATTTATTTTGTGCGCTCCAGTATGCAACAAGTCTTCACGCTTTAAGTATATTTTAGCGCCTCTACAGTGCTTTGTTAAACGTTCAGCAAAATATAAGTTGGTCGGGCGCCCTGCAAATTCTCTTAACTGAAAATTAAGCTCTTTTTGATAATAAGGATCTTGGCGTGCCTCATGGTAGGCCTCCGTCAACTCAAATAGTGGGGTCATGAGAGTCTCAGGAACGTACATACCACCATACTTGCCGAAGTGACCACGAGCATCGGGTAGGTCCGTAGGATCTAGATTATGTTCAGGACTAGGATTTTGCATTTATAAATACGGCGCTCAGAGTAACGTTTTGTCAAGTGCTTGAGAGACTTGTAAGTTTACAACAATTAATTTTAGTAGATATAGTAAGTATATATACTTTCTGGTATAAATCCTGCGTACTGAAATCGCAATAAATTAGTATGAATTCGCTGGATACACTAGTCGCTTTTACTGGGAACACTCTGTCGCAAGTCATAAGCCTGTTTTTATTATTACTTGTTGGTACTAGCACAGGGATGCTTCTCAAAATAGTTCTAAAAAAGCGAGCACTGCTTATTAAACACGAGCGAATCATTACTGCATCTGTTCTATCTGCAAGCTCACGAGCGGCGTTACTAGTATTTTTCACTATTGGCCTATTGGCGGGCGTGCAAGTAATCGAATTAGGAGCAGCAGAAAGCTTTGTAATGACCAGTATTGAGGTGCTAATTACCGTTTGCATCGCCATGACTGCAATCTTCTTTGTAGACGCTCCAACTGTTTGGCTTAAAAGGCGCGCAGCTATGACTCCGAGCAAAATGGATGATATGCTAGCACCCATACTTAGTAAAAGCCTTAAAGCTACTGTAGTGGTGTTGGCGATTGTCCAAGTAGCGCAAACATTGAGCGGCAAAGAAATAACCTCTATTTTAGCAGGTCTTGGTATTGGAGGACTTGCTATTGCACTAGCTGCGCAAGATACAATAAAAAACTTTTTTGGATCCATCGTACTTATTGCCGACAAACCCTTTACTATTGGCGACCGAATAAATGTAGACGGGCATGACGGCCCAGTTGAAACGGTAGGAATGCGCTCTACTCAAATTCGTACTCTAGATGGTCATTTAGTCACAATTCCTAATGGAGAAATGGCAAATAAAACTATTTGGAATATTTCCAAACGGCCCTACATTCGAAAAATATTTAATCTAGGACTGCCCTATGATACATCGCCAAGCAAAGTTAGAGAAGCTAAAGCCATTGTTGAAGAGCTACTACACAACCACGAGGGAATGAATCCAGAATTTCCTCCAAAGATTTACTTTAACGATTTCGCAGATAGTACATTGAACTTAATTTGTATCTTCTGGTATCATCCGCCTGCCTATTGGGAGTTCTTAGCATTTACTGAGAAGCTAAATTTGAATATTCTAACTCGTTTCAACTCTGCTGGAATCGAATTTGCCTTCCCTACGCAGACAATTGATTTAAAAGATTCACGGCGTGCAATTGCTGATCTCTAACAGCCATTCCTACATCAATAAATTGGCTAAATAAGTGCTTCAAAAGTAGCAACATCCTCGAGCGTATCTATTCCCACAGTAGGTAAATCCGTAGTTGCCACATGTATTTTATAACCATGTTCTAGAGCTCTTAGTTGCTCGAGCATTTCAATCTGCTCATACACTCCTGGCTTTAGCGTAGAAAAAACCTCTAAAAAGTCAGATTTATAAGCATACAACCCAAGATGTCGGTAACATGGGTTTTTCGCAAGCCACTTTTCATCTATCCGCTCTCCGATTCCTCGCGCACTCGGGATTGGAGAGCGTGAAAAATACAATGCATGATCTAAGTAATCCCTAACAACTTTAACCTGNGAAGAATTATTGTAATCCGCGGGTGAATTGAAACGAGTCGCGAGGGTGGAAACTGCTACTTCACCGACTAACCCATCTGCCAAAGCACGAATCTGAGAACCATGAACTAGTGGCTCATCCCCTTGTACATTAATGACTTCAGCTGCTCCAACCTCAAGATTAGCTTCAGCTATACGATCTGTGCCACACGAATGGCTTTGTTTCGTTAGAATCGCAAAGAAACCAGCGGACTGCAAACAATGTACAAGCTCAATATCATCCACTGCAAAATAAAGAGGAAATTCAGGCGCTTCCGACCGAATGCGCTGTGCTGTCCAAATAACAATAGGAACTCCTTTAATCTCATATAAAAGTTTACGAGGAAAACGAGTTGAACCGAGCCTAGCTGGTACAATTATTGAGGGTAACTTTGACATATTGGTATCTATAATTAGAAAAGTTAAAAAATGGACAAGGAAATCAGTGTAGTCGATGCCGCAAAATCAATGCAGCAAGATAAAGTAGTTTTATTGGATGTTCGAGAACACTCAGAACTAGATATTTGTAGAATTGAAGAAGCAATTCATATACCCTTGAGTGAAATTCCTCAGAGAATAGAATTATTACCGCGTAATCTCCCACTTATCATTTTCTGCCACCATGGTATGCGCAGTCGCAGCGTCGTCGACTACTTAAGATCTATTGGGTTTGATAATGTACTAAATATGACAGGAGGGATACATTGTTGGTCAAAAGAGATAAATCCAAAAATGCAAAAGTATTAATTGATACATTATTTGATTAACGGAGTATAATTCTTTATTCTCTATTTTAGTTAAAATAGTTCCAATTCCTCCATAGATAATGGCTTCAATTCTCCACGATAAAACTCTACGGGCTGAGGTCTAGGCATATACTGAATAACAATAGATTGTTTTGGGTTATTGTATTTCCCTTCGGGATAAATAAGCTCTTTGGTCGATACCTCTCTGTTGTTAATTTTTATCATGTGAGATTGTAATCCTGCTAATTCATTGGCGCTGATTATATTATTTTCTAAGACAGACTCAAATCTTTCAATTTCTCGTTTCATACCAGGTAAGGCCTCAGAAATTTCAATTTTTGGAGAATTAAAAGTGCCCACCCCTATCATTCGCTGTCCCGGTAAAATTGAGTAAATCGAACCATCAGGATGTGCATAGTATATAATTCCCGCTACGCACACAAAACTAAAGTTTAAAAGCTGATTTTTTGTATTCTCGTTTATTTTGAGACTTATTAAAGAATTGTTCAAAATGAGCCGCCCTACAGGAGTCTCAATAATTGAACTAGAACCATTTAAATCAGAACGACTATCTATTAGCAGTAGTCCTGAACGAAAATTAAGAATTATATAGCTCTCCCCCATTGTATCTGAATTTGCTCTTTTCAATTCCTCAAAGCGCTCGACAGCTAGTTCTCCTAAGCCCTCAAAATAGATACTAGACCCGTTAGATGCACTTAGGAATATTGAATCCTCTTCATTTGCACTAAGTTTAATTAGTCCTGAGATATAAATGGGAGCTTTTGCTTCATCAAAGTAAATTTGCTGCCCACCCAATAATTGGGCGTATATTCCTTCAGTATATTTACGTATTATAAATGCTCCTTGCCACCAATCGCTTGCAGAGTGAGCATATACAGGGACTATGAATAAAGCCAAGAAAAGCATTTTACATCTAACGATATAGTCATTCATAATAATATGAGTTTTTGCCGTAAACGGCGAGCTTCTTGATTCTCTGGATTTATTTCTAGGGAACGCCGTACCGCTGAAATCGCTTCAGCACGCCGCTCTGGAAAGTGGCTCAAAAATGCTCCCCATTGGTAGTTAGTATTACTATTATTAGGAGCAATCTCTAATGCTTTTTTAAAAGCACTTTCCGCGCTAAAGTAATCTCCGCAAAGAGCATTAGCAACTCCCAGTTGTGCCCATCCGCGCCAATAATCTTGACTTAAAGCAGTTGCATTTAGTGCATACTCCTTAGCTATTAAACCAATTCGGAACGCTTCATCTGGGCGCTGATATGCCTTGAGTGACTGAACTGCACTCAGCCCAACCCAAGCATCCACATGCCTAGGGCAAAGCATTGTAGCCCAGTAGTACTTTGAGAAGATCGAGTCTAGAAGTGCCGCATTGCCTGAGATATGTACTTGCTTTGCTACAATCTGGTTGAGCCTCTCAGTTGCAATCGCTTCATGCGCCTGCGCTTCAAGTACTACGCGACCAGTTACAAAAAAACTTATCCCAGAAAATAAACCTAGTAGTGTATAAATATAAAACCATCTCTGTCCATATGGTGTAATAAACGTATTAGCAAAAGACAACTTTACTAAAACTCCAATCATCAAAGCGCCAGTCAGAGTAAAGGCAGGCAAGACAAAAACCTTGTTTAAAATGCAGCAGAAAAAAAGGACACAAATACTAGATAATGCCACGGATAAAAATATCCGATTCATCGGCATCCATTTGCCGCGCCTAGCCTTTAATCTATGCCCTAAAGGTTCTTGTTTAAATCGTAGATAAGCCCTTGAGATAATCCACCACAAGGGGAGCGCTAAACAAATAAACCCTATTATTCCATACTCTAAAATGAATTGTATTATGTCGCTGTGTGGGGTCTGCCAGTAATTCACTGTCGATAAACGTGAGCTTTGCTCTAACTGACTGGAAAAGCTACCTGCACCCTTACCTAAGAACGGACTACTAGCAGCAATACGAAGAGACTCTATCCAAACCTTTAGTCTAGTACCCTCAATACTTTCAACTAATGAGCTTTCTATATTATCAGCGAAACTAGGCGTTAAGTTAATAAACACAGACGCAAGACCAAGATATAATGTCGATAAGATAAGGGTGAAATAGATCCGTAACTTAGCACGTTTAAAACACAGCCAAGCGATTAAAGAGAAAACCGGGATGCAGGTAAAAATTGCCCATACTTCTTGAGTGAAAATTATGCATATCAAAAGCATGACAGCGATATAACCAAAGAGAGCCCTAAGCAGGAATGAAAATCTTCGTACAACAGTAGCGATAATTGGAATCGGAAGTAGCATTAATAAATATACAGCAAGGCTTGTTGGGTCCGCAAAAATTCCTGTGGCTTGCCCATAATATAATTTACTCAATGTAATAGTCGGCTCACCTTGAGTACTAACAATAAAGGAGGGATTGTGAAAGAATTGAAAAAAACCATTGTACACAGCCACCAAACTAATCGTTAGTAGAGCAACTATAATAAATACTAAATGAGCACGCGTGCGCACATTATTAACAAAAACCCAAAGAAAAAGAAACGCCTCTAGCAAATAAACTAAGGATTGCCAACCGCGCCAACTGACAGAATTCCAGAGCAAATTACCTAATACAAGCCATACAATAAAAGGAAGAAATACAATGGGAATTAAACTAATACGCGAAGAAGTGTTTTTGGTAAGCGCTAACCAAAAACCATGTAGGAATAAAAGTACCACATAAAGCGGTAAGATTTTAAAGTGTGTTTCTGGACGGATACCGCCCAACAAAGCAGTCATTGAAATGATGATTGCGGCTAAGCAAATAGTGACTAACCAATCAATAAAATTCGCCAGCGAAACTTTCCCATAGATGGGGATAGAACCAGTTTTGTCGATTAAAGACGGCACAATCAAATAGGGTGAACTTAAGATACAAAAAAACGCTACTCTAAATAATCAACGACATATATACAGTCAAAAGTAGTAGGTACAAATAATAAAGAATTATTACGCTATGAGTTAAAATTCATCATATCTAAGCAAAATAGGATTCCTTACGCTTGTAAAATGGGACATGACTATTATAAGATATGAACCTTAAAGATGAGATTATTTATATTACTTGCTGGTATGTTTTTGCTACTAACTGCCATATGCCTCAAAGGGTATTTTGCCCTAGTGCCTCCACCTGAGCCTACACATAACCGATACCTCTCCACCATATTACCACAATCGTTGCCACAATGGTCGGTAGTAGATCATGATATGGCAGAATCTCCAGAATCCAGCGCGCGCATTACAGAATTCCTCAACTTTGATGACGCATTATATCGCACTTACTCTAATGGAAAAATCCATATCGGAGTGTATGTAGCTTATTGGAGTCCGGGAAAAGTATCCTACCGCTGGGCAGGAGCACATACTCCAGATACATGTTGGGTGCAAAATGGTTGGGCGTGCAATACACGCAAATATAGTATTCCATTTAATAACAAAAATGTTGAATTCGAACTTGCAGAGTTTGGAGAGTACGAAAAAAAGGGAGAAACTCAGCAAGTATACTTTTGGCATTTAGTTGGAGGGCGCGCTTATAGCTATAAGCAAAATGATGGGCATAACATTTTCGCAGCACTAATTGATATCAAAAGCCATGGACTCGACTTGCGTAAAGAACAGTTTTTTATACGCCTATCAAGTAATACCGACATTCTGGCATTAAAAAAAATGCCTGCTTTTGGGACTATACTAGAAGCTCTTGCATCTCTTGGATTAGCCAAATAAATGCACCCTTAATTGCGCTACACAAAGGCAAGATCAACTAATTGGTCGAGCAGGATTACCAAAAACTCGGTCCTCAGATTGTACAGATCTCATAACGACTGAAGCCGCCCCTACATAGGCATTTGAACCAACTGTCTTACCTGGCAGTACGCGTACGCCAGTAGCTAAAAAAGCACCTTCGCCGATTTTGCAACCGCCAGTTACATCGCAATGGCCGCTAATCGTTGACCAGGCTCCGATAGCAACGTCATGCCCAGCGCTACTGTGGCAATTAATTAAAGAAAATGTACCTACTTGGATATCAGCAGTTAAAGTAACGTGAGGACAGATCACTACACCATTAGCCAAACTTACATTTGCACCCATCACTACAGAAGGATGGATTAAGGAAATAAATTTTGCAGAATGAGCGATTAATCTTTCGCAAACTAATCGTTTAATTGCAGGCTTGCCAATTGCGCAAACTAGCACGTCTTCTGCACGAGGATTATAATTAGATATAGTATCGATTACCTTTACGGAATAACCAAAATCATCCAATGCATTCAGATTATCATCAATAAACCCAGCAATATTCCATAATTGCCCACAATCTGGATGGTGACTAGCCCAAGAAAATACTTCCCGACCAAGTCCACCTGCTCCTACTATAATTAAACGCTGCATATCTATTTTGCTCGATATCCTCCATCTACGGGAACTACTGTTCCGGTAATCCAGCGCGATTGATCACTAATTAAAAAAGTGGCTGCATCGGCTACATCCTGAGGAAATCCTGAGCCTAAAGGATAGAGATTCATGTGCGCCTGTAAAATATCTTCCGAAATTTGCTCGCTTGCCCTTCTTGCCATCTGACTTTCTATCATTCCTGGAGCAAGACAGTTTACTCGTATTTTATGGGGTGCGAATTCCACCGCCATACATCGTGCAGACGCCTCTAATGCACCTTTACTTGCAGCATAAGCACAATAACCAGCAGCACCTCGCGAAGCTATTAATGAGGATATTAAAACAATTGAAGCTGGTGTCTTAATCTTTTTTTGCTTGTAAAGATCACGTATCAGTAGCAACGGAGAAACAGCATTTATTTGAATGCAATTAATTAAATGCTTCTCCTGCATGAATTTGACTGGTGATAATGGTGCAACCCCCGCTGCACAAACAATGCCATCAAGTATATCTATTTCATCAACAATCGCAGCAAAGCTATCTGGCTTAGTTAGGTTTATACTTATAGAAGCAGCACTCAGTTCAGAGGCGATTACTTCTAACTTGCTTACGTCTCTACTAGCAAGACAAAGTTCCGCTCCTTGAAGAGATAATGTTTTAGCAATAGTACTACCTATAGCTCCTGTAGCTCCAACAACTAATATACGCTTGGACGCAAATACTTTTTTATTCGTCACTTGTTAACCTCCTTAACTACATATTCATACAAGCACTTTAATGAAGGAAGAGCCTTTAACTTGGTGGCACTGAGATGTACTCCATACTCAGCATCAAGCATCGAAATTGTAGTTAAAAGAGCCAAAGAATCCCAAGCCTCCAGCTCCATGTATTGAGTAGCCCCAGTGATTGAACCTGGAGTAAGATCTTCTATGGCTTCTTCAAAATCCTTTATAAACGTATCCAAACTAATCATATAATTTCATTAGTATACGCTCCTTACTAGTGGCTACAAGTTCCTATTCTGAGGAGGGGTACTCTATTATTTCACAGACATTAATAGCACTGGTCCCGATAATTGCACTAGCCCAAGAAAGGCCAACTCCAAATCCTGAGAGTAGAATCTGCGGCGAATTATCAGAGGCCAAAGCCTCTGATAATTCGCCGCAGATGGCACAAGGAATGGATGCTGAACTTTGGTTGCCATACTGCTCTACTGTACGCATAGGAACTTTACTTAGATCGATATTTAAGCGCTTCGCTATGTTGCTAATAATATACCGATTGGCTTGGTGTAAAACAAAGTAGTCCAATGCGCCTAGATCTAACTTAGCATATACTATTAGCTCTCGAATAGCTTGCGGCACGACTTTAATTGTAAAGTTAAAAATCTCTGCACCATCCATAAAAAGATTTTCAAGGCTTCTAATGTTGCCATCTACATCGCTTGTCTCTACTTTGGAATGAGTTGTGCTTGGCTGCCTAAAGCCACCTGCTGGTACAATCAAATTCTTGTATCCCTTACCATCAGTATTTAAACAAAACCAAGATGCAATAGCTGCAGTGGAGCTAGAAATTAATGTCGCACTTCCGCCATCACCAAAAAGAGGTGCTAAGGATCTATCCCTTGGATGAACGATTCGGCTTATCGTGTCCCCAGCTAGCAACAATACATTCTTAGAGCCGCCAGTTGCTACCATCATATGAGCTAACCATAATCCATATACATAACCTGAGCAACCTAGATTAATGTCAAATGCTGAGCAATCTGTAGATAAGCCCAAACGCCCATGAATAACAGCTGCATTGCAAGGCTGAGGGTAGTCCGCATTTTGTGTCACAAATACGAGCGAATCAACAGCAGCAAAATCTACCTCTAATCTTTTTAATAAATGCTCTGCAGCGTAGTAGCATAGGTCTGCTGCAGTTGTTTGGGAATCCACGACGCGTCGTTTATTTAAACCTATCGTCCTTTTTAACCGTGCGATCTGCTTGTAGTTTCCGCCAAAAAGATCGACTTCATCATCAATACATTTCTCAATAGTTGGAATGCAGGTTACAATGCCTCTGATTTCGACTTTGTTAAATGTGCATTTTGACATAACTTTAAGATGCCTTAGAATGACACAGAGGAAAGCTCAATTTACAATTTTAATAGTTTAGAGTTAAAAACAAAGTAATTGCGCACTACGAAAATTTAGACTTAATTATTGTTATTAGAGAAATTGTGCATTTAACAATTATCAAAAACAATCTGTAGAAAGGAATCACCTTGGACTTAAAAGAAATCAAACAAGTTATTGATCTTATGAAGCGCGCGGAACTCACCGAGTTCGATCTCGAGAAAGACGACTTTAAGCTACATTTGAGCCGCCTAGCTAAAGAGGTAGCTCCTCAAATTATACAAGCCACACCGATCAGTGCGACACCCGCAGCAGTTGCGACTAGCGATATCTCTAAAGAAACCGCAAACCAACCTGTTGAAGAAAAAGGCATTGAACTAATTAAATCACCAATGGTGGGTACTTTTTACAGCGCTCCTTCTCCTGATAGTCCAGCGTTTGTTAAAATTGGCAGCAAAGTATCCACGGATACCGTTGTATGCATTATAGAAGCGATGAAGGTGATGAATGAAATTCAGTCTGAAATAAGCGGTAGTATTGCAGAAATGCTTGTTGAAAATGGGGATGCTATTGAATTTGGGCAACCGCTATTTAAAGTTAAGACTACTTAATTTGATCCAATTTCTTGATGATACAAAAGCTTCTTATCGCGAATCGAGGCGAGATTGCCCTACGAATTGTTCGAGCCTGTAATGAGCTTGGTATAAAAACTCTAGCCGTTTACTCTGAAGCAGATGAGCAGTCGCTTCATGTCCAGCTTGCAGATGAAGCGATATGTATTGGTTTAGCTGCAAGTAATCAAAGCTACTTAAAGGGCGATCGCATCATTGCGGCAGCTGAAATAGCTGATGTAGATGCCATACACCCAGGCTATGGATTTTTGGCCGAAAATGCGGAATTTGCCGAGCAATGCGAAGAGTGTCAGATAAAATTTGTCGGACCAAGTTCCAATGCCATCATCAATTTTGGAGATAAGGCCAAAGCCCGCGAAATGGCGGTCAAAGCAAAGGTACCTGTGATACCAGGTAGTGAAGGTACCGTTGACGATGAAATTACCGCTCTAAAAGTGGCTGAGAAGATTGGCTTCCCTGTCATAATTAAAGCTGTCGCAGGAGGAGGAGGCAAGGGCATGCGAACGGCGCACAATTCAGTTGCTTTTAAAAAAGAATACAACAGCGCACGCAATGAGGCGGAAGCCGCATTTGGCAATGGTGCAGTATATATAGAAAAGTTTTTAGATGCACCTAGGCACATTGAAATCCAGGTTCTAGGCGATCAGCAGGGGAATGTAATTCACTTAGGTGAACGTGATTGCTCTGTGCAGCGACGCCACCAAAAAGTTATAGAAGAAGCGCCATCGCCTTTCATAAGTGATAACACTCGAAAGAAAATGGGGAAGGATGCCGTAAAATTAGCAAAGTCGGTTAACTATGAAGGCGCAGGAACCGTCGAATTTCTTATGGATGAAGAACAAAATTACTACTTTATAGAAATGAATACTCGCATCCAAGTAGAGCATGGAGTCACCGAAGAGGTCACTGGCGTAGACCTAGTCAAAGAACAGTTGCTAATCGCGAGCGGCAGAAAACTAAATTATGAGCAAAAAGATATCAAATTTTTAAGACATGCAATAGAGTGCCGAGTTTGCGCAGAAGACCCAGGGCGAAACTTTGCTCCATGCCCTGGTCAGGTCGACCTTTACTACGCCCCAGGTGGACACGGAGTGCGAATCGATTCACATGTTTATGGCGGATACACGATTCCACCTTATTATGATAGCATGATTGCCAAGGTTATTACTTATGGCAGTGATAGAGAACTCGCGCTGGAGAGAATGGATCGTGCGCTTGGAGAATATATTATTCGTGGTATTAAAACTAATATTGCCTTCGCTCGAGCGATCGTGCGAGATCCTCATTTTCGCAAAGGCAAAGCAACGACTAAATATGTAGAAGAATTTTTTCAACGAGTCCCTAAGGATCTTTACACCTAGTTCGATAAGTGCTAAATTATATTAATTATGAGTAAGGCAAATAATCCCTCCACAGAATCTACCATTCCAACCGTATCCGAGGATAATAATTCTCTCGGTGACATTCGTATCAATCACAGTGTTGTAGCTAATATAGTACGACTTGCAGCACTTGAAGTTTCCGGCGTAGTCGCAGTCGGTGGTAGTTTTGTCGATGGTATTGCTGAAATATTTTCTAAAAAAGGCGGTGATGAGCGAGGCGTGCGAGTCGACGAAGACGAAGTAGGCGACTATATGATCGAAGTTCGAGTTATCCTGCGCTTTGGCGTAGAATTAGCCGCTGTAGCGGGTCAAATTCAACAACGAATTGCTGAGCAAGTAGAAAAAATGACTAGTAAAAGTGTAGCTCGAGTCAATGTGATTATAGACGGCGTACGTACCCAAGAAGAAGAAAAGAGCTCAGACGATTGGGAAAATCACCCACACACAGACTAATCCCATTATTTAGTGAGTCAACTATGGATAGAGTTGCTTGAACTGTGCAGTAATAACCTGCAGTTTTGTGTAATTGGCCTTGGGCTTTTCATACTAATTGTAGTGGCATGTATAAAGCGACAAGCCAACCATGTCGTGGCTTATAAGACCGATAGTGGTAATGTTACCGTTAGTCGTGCTGCTATAGTTGAATTGGTGCAAAACTCCTGCGCTCAAATTGAGGCCGTTTCAAAACCTAAAGTTGTAATCAAAGTTAGAGGACTCACCGCACATTTTAAAGTGCAAATCAAGCTAGCCAGTGGTGGCAGGCTAAGAGATGTCGAAAAAACACTCCAAAATCACTTACGCAAAGCTCTAAGTGATAATTTAGGTATTGAGAAGATAGGTAAAATTGATATTGTTGCAACTGGCTTTAAAGGAGACTTAGTTGCAGGTAAGTCAGAAACTAGTTTAGGGCAAACCGATTGCGAATCACTTCAATCTGACATCAGTAATGATTCACATGAAGAAGAAGCTAGTGAAAGCAATAATACGCGTTTGCTCTAATTTATTTGTAGCAACTAATCCTGTAGTCGCTAGAAGAGTCCAAGCACTAATTACCACAGCAGTACGTGCTGTAGCTATAATTACTATATGCGTAATTGGATTAATCATAAATACCCTGATTGCTTGCAGTCCGGTAGTCCTAGAGAACCAAGATCTTGATAATTTTGCTGCGGCATTTCGTGCGGCAAACCAAGCTAAAGACATTAAACCTATGTTGGAACTATATGCCACAAATGGAATAGATAAAGAACAACTAACTGCCTTAAAAGGAGCCTTAGAGTATGAACTTGGACTACCCATAGAATCTATCAACTTTCAAAAATTTACTAACGATACGGATGCGCAAATAGACTATATGCATCAAGGGGTAACCTATGGCCCTAGCTTAGCACCAAAAATATTGATGCAAGTCCAATATAGTACGGACGATCGATTTATGAGTCGTTTCACGATCGGCCAAACAGAAACAGGTAGTTGGCGCATTATTTGTGCAAGACCAAAATCACCAACTCTAAACAAAAACAATCATTAGTATCTTCAGGAATTCTAACTAAGAAAACATAAAATGCGATACTTTTAAGGCATTCGCCGTGTTGACATTGTTCCAATTTCACACCACTTAAATTATATGAAAATAATAGCATACTTAAAACCTACTTGCGGTTGGAGCATGGGTGTTCGCGCCATTATGAACAAATACGCTCTAACTTATGAAGATCGCGATATTATTAATGATCCTAACCAGTATGCAGAGATGGTAGAAAAGTCAGGACAATCACTATCGCCCTGTGTTGAAATTAATGGTCACCTACTCGCAGATGTAAGTGGAGAGGAGGTTGAGAACTGGATGCTCAGCCAAGGGTTAATACAAGCAAATGAGAGTGCTACAGATGTTCCAACTAATGCACCTTGCACCGATGAAGAGCACGAGGCAATGCGCTCTAAAACAATTCGTTTCTTCTAACTTTGGGGCTAGAAATAGCTCAGTTGAATAATCAAAGTAGCTAACAATCCTTCTGTGAGCTAAAAAGTCACAATCTAGGTCTACAAAAGAGCTCCGTTTGTATTCATTGCGGTAATTTTCCTAGACAGGTACGATTCTGGCACTAAATTGTAAGTTCTTTTTGATTTTTTGACATCTGGCATTTATTGCTTCTGTTATCTGATATTAGGTACTTGTTATGCAATGTATCCGCAAATCCAAAACATTAACCATGCAGCACACACACAGACAACCCAAGGCGCAAGGTCTTTACGACCCGCAAAATGAGCACGAAAATTGCGGCATTGGACTCATTGTGGATATGAAAGGACGCAAGTCCCATGACATCGTGCAAGGAGCGCTAGAAATCTGCGTTAACCTCGACCACCGTGGAGGATGTGGATGCGATCCTATTACAGGTGATGGTGCTGGTATTTTCATACAACTGCCTCACAACTTTTATACAGCTGTGACAAAAAAAGAATCTGGCTTTGAAGTACCCAATGAAGGTGATTACGGCGTCGGCTTTGTATTTTTATCCCAAAACAAAGTAGAGCGTATCAATGAAGAGACAATTATTGAAAAAATTATTACCGAGACGGGGTTCGAACTGATTGGCTGGCGTGATGTTCCTGTAAAGAGTGAAATATTAGGGAAAGCATCGAAGGCATGTGAACCAGTCATGCGTCAGTTCTTTGTCTCAAGAGGTGAAACTTGTGAGCGTGGCCTCGCATTTGAACGCAAGCTTTACCTAATTCGTCGCATGGCGACACATCGAATTCGATATAGCGGGGAAGATGAAGATTCACTTTTTTATATTAGCTCGCTGTCGAGCCGCACAATGACCTACAAGGGCATGCTCACTACGGAACAATTGGGGGACTATTTTCCTGACCTTAGTCACGCATCGATGGACTCTGCTCTCGCGCTTACACATTCACGATTTTCAACGAATACTTTCCCGAGTTGGCCACGAGCACAGCCATTTCGCTATCTTTGCCACAATGGAGAAATTAATACCGTACGCGGCAATGAAAATTGGCTCCATGCGCGGCAAATGCAACTGGCAAGCGAAGTATTTGGAGAGGACCTAAAAAAGTTACTACCCATAATAAGAGAAGATGGATCCGACTCACAAAAATTTGATAATTGCTTAGAGTTCTTAGTGCTATCAGGGCGTAGCTTAGCTCATGCAATGATGATGATGGTTCCTGAGCCATGGGAACGACATAAGAACATGCCACAATATAAGCGTGATTTTTACCAATTCCACGCATGCATGATGGAACCATGGGATGGCCCTGCATCCATAGCTATGTCGGATGGGGTTCAAGTCGGAGCGACGCTTGATCGCAATGGTCTGCGTCCCTCTCGTTATTATGTTACAGCCGATGATCGTGTGATACTAGCCTCAGAAGTAGGTGTTCTCGAAGGACTTGAGCCAGCTAATGTGGTTAAGAAAGGCCGTTTAGAGCCTGGACGCATGTTCTTAATCGATATGAAAGAAGGTAGAATTGTGGGTGATGCAGAGCTTAAGGAGCAAATCGCATCCCAACACCCATATGGAGAATGGTTACAGCAAAAATTAATCAGGTCTGAAGACTTGCCCGAAACACAAGTAGAATCTTCCGATGATTTCGACTCTATCGAAATTAGACAAAAAACTTTTGGTTATACCTTTGAAGATATGCGCTTTATAATAGGACCAAGTGCTGATGCTGGCAAACAACCGCTAGGCTCCATGGGTAACGATGCTCCACTTGCTGTTTTGTCGGATCAATCACAACTACTTTACAATTATTTCAAGCAACTCTTTGCACAGGTAACCAACCCTCCAATTGATCCAATTAGAGAAGAATTAGTAACAGCCAGCATTTCTTTTATAGGGTCTGAGGGTGACCTAACTCGACCAGGGCCGAACAGTTGTCGGTTGATTAAATTTGAAAGTCCCTTGATTAACAATCAGCAACTCGCGCAATTGCTACACATAGATATTGATGGATTCAAGGCAACTCGATTACCGATAACTTTTGAATCTGCAATAGGTGGCCTAGCTGAAGGGCATAACAACATCCAAGAACCAACTATTAGTGGCAAGGGTCTTGAGTCTGCATTAAAAAAGCTCTTTGAAAATGCAGATTCCGCTATTCGCGACGGCAAAAACATTTTAATTTTATCCGACCGTAAAATTGACCTGAAAAAAGCGCCAATTCCGGCTTTGATAGCAGTGTCTGGCCTACACCACCATTTAGTCCGTCAGGGTACTCGCACAAAAGTGTCCATCGTGCTTGAATCAGGAGAGCCCAGAGAAGTCCAGCACTTCGCACTTTTACTTGGCTATGGCGTCGATGCGATTAACCCATACCTCGCGCTTGAAACAGTTCGCCATCTAGTAGACCGCGGTGATATCAACCAAGACGCTGAAAAAGCATGTGCTAATTTTTTAAAAGCGAATCTAAATGGCGTGATCAAAACAATGTCAAAAATGGGCATTTCCACGGTAGCATCCTACCGAGGTGCACAGATCTTTGAAGCAATTGGTTTAAATCAGGCTGTTATAGATAAATACTTTACAAAGACTGCCTCGCGCGTTGAGGGGATAGGGCTAAATACAATTGCTAAAGAAACTCTATCTCGCCATCAAAAGGCTTTCGCGCCGCGTGATGATGAGCGCGATGCAGCACTTGATACTGGTGGCATCTACCAGTGGAGGGCAAACGGTGAGCGTCATTTATTCAATCCTGTAACGATTCACAAGTTACAAATGGCTACTCGGTTTGGAGACTATGCTGTTTTTAAGGAGTACTCCGATGCGATTAATGATCAGTCTAAAGAAATGTTTACACTACGTGGTTTAATGGATTTTAAATTTGAAGATTCACAAGCCATACCAATCGAAGAGGTGGAACCGATTGAGGCTATTATGAAGCGCTTTAAAACTGGTGCTATGTCCTATGGGTCGATTTCAAAAGAAGCACACGAGGCGATTGCTATTGCTATGAACAGAGTAGGCGGAAAATCGAATACTGGTGAAGGCGGAGAAGAAAGTGCTCGCTTCAAACCAGACGCCAATGGGGACTCGCGTCGATCAGCCATAAAACAAGTTGCATCGGGACGCTTCGGAGTAACTAGCTACTATTTAGTAAATTCTGACGAGATACAAATTAAGATTGTTCAAGGAGCAAAACCAGGAGAAGGAGGAGAACTACCAGGGCACAAGGTACTACCGCAGATCGCAAAAACGCGGGGCACGACCCCTGGAGTGGGATTAATTTCTCCTCCTCCTCATCATGATATCTACTCAATAGAAGATTTAGCAGAACTTATACACGATCTTAAGAACGCAAACGTTAAGGCACGGGTCAACGTGAAACTCGTATCCGAGGTGGGCGTTGGAACAATTGCAGCGGGCGTCGCAAAAGCCAAGGCAGACGTTATTCTTATTTCTGGTTATGATGGTGGTACTGGCGCCTCGCCTCGCTCCTCTATTCAACATGCTGGAGCGCCTTGGGAACTTGGTCTAGCGGAAACAAATCAAACGTTATTATTAAATGATCTTCGCTCTCGCGTCGTCGTTGAAACCGATGGGCAATTAAAAACTGGACGTGATGTCGCTATCGCTTGCTTACTCGGAGCCGAGGAATTCGGTTTCGCAACAACTGCTCTAGTGACTCTTGGTTGTCTCATGATGCGTGTTTGTCATAAAAACACCTGTCCTGTTGGAGTAGCGACTCAAGATCCAAAATTGCGCGAAAAATTCAACGGAGATGCTTCTGCGGTTGAAAACTTCATGAAGTATATCGCTGAAGAGGTACGCGAAATTATGGCGCGTTTAGGCTACCGCTCAATAAATGAAATGGTAGGCCAAGTGCAGCGCTTAGAAATGCGCCATGCTATTGATCACTGGAAAGCAAAAGGACTGGACTACAGTAAGATTTTACACAAGCCAGAGATGGGACAAGACGTAGGGACTTACTGTCAGATGTCGCAAGATCACATGCTAGAAAAGTCTCTCGATATGCGCGAGATTCTTGAGCAAGCACAACCTGCAATTACTAAGGGTGAAGCAGTTGAAATCAATTTACCCATCGTTAACACAGATCGTGTCGTTGGCACAATTACTGGAGCCGAATTATCTAGAAAGTACGATGCAGAGGGGTTACCAGAGGATACTGTCAAAATTAATCTCACTGGATCTGCAGGGCAATCACTCGGCGCATTTTGCCCGAGAGGTATGACTTTGACAGTCACAGGTGACACCAACGACTATTTAGGTAAAGGCTTATCTGGAGCGAAGATAGTCGTGCGACCATCTGAAGAATCTCCATTTATTGCTCACGAGAATATAATAACTGGTAATGTATGTTTCTATGGAGCGACCCAAGGCCAAGCCTACATTGCAGGTATGGCAGGCGAACGCTTCTGTGTACGTAACTCTGGCGTCGAAGCCGTTGTCGAAGGACTCGGTGACCATGCCCTCGAATACATGACTGGTGGCATGGTAATTAACTTAGGCTCTACGGGACGCAACCTCGGAGCTGGAATGTCGGGCGGAGTGGCATACATTTTCGACGAAGCAGGCGATTTCGTACAAAATAGCCTGAATCCTGACATGGTGAATGTTTACCAGCTAATTGAATGTGGTGACGATGAAATCCAACAAGTCCAAGCAAAGATAGAAAAACATGTTTCCTTNACNGGATCCNANCGCGGNAAAGCAATCCTTGCNAATTGGCCTGCAATTGCTGAAAANTTCTTAAAAATTATGCCGCAGGACTACGAGCGAGTCTTACAAGCACAAGCTCGCGCTAAAGAGCGCGGACTCAAGGGCGATGATGCTATTCTTGCTGCATTTGAAGAAAATGTAAAGGCTGGTCACTAATTATCCCTCTATAGTCACTTCAAACACACACTGAGATACAATGGGTAAAGCAACTGGATTCTTAGAAATTGAGCGCAAGACGATCGCCAATCGTGATCCAATAAAACGCCTAAAAGACTGGAATGAAATTCATAAGAAATTTGATCCAGGAGCTGTACAAAAGCAGGGTGCGCGCTGCATGGATTGTGGTACCCCTTATTGCCATACAGGAATGACTTTAGCCAATATGGCTAGTGGTTGCCCAATTAATAATCTCATCCCAGAATTTAATGATCTAGTCTACCGCGGCAAGTGGCATGATGCCTATACACGGCTATCAAAGACAAATAATTTCCCTGAATTTACTGGTCGGGTATGCCCCGCACCTTGTGAAGGTTCATGTGTTTTGGGCGTAATCGAGCCACCCGTCACCATTAAGAATATTGAATGTTCGATTATCGACAAGGCATGGGATGAGGGTTGGGTCACGCCAGAGCCACCAAAAGAGCGCACAGGCAAGAGTGTCGCCGTTGTTGGATCCGGTCCTGCTGGACTCGCTGCTGCCGACCAGCTCAATAAAGCTGGGCATCTTGTCACCATTTATGAACGAGCTGATCGTCCTGGTGGTCTCCTCATGTACGGTATTCCCAATATGAAACTTGAAAAAGACACGGTTACACGTCGTACCGAGCTCATGAAAGCCGAAGGCATCACTATCCAATGTGGCGTAGAAATTGGTAAGGATATTAGCGCGAAGGAGCTACTCAATGACTTTGATGCTGTTGTCCTTGCGTGTGGGGCCACTAAACCACGTGACCTGCCCATAGAAGGGCGTGAGCTCAACAATATACGCTATGCTATGGAATTTCTAGGACCTAATACGAAAGAACTATGGGACATAAAAGATGGTAAAGCTGAGCAATTCAGTGAGCTAGCTAAGGACAAAAATGTCGTCATCATTGGTGGTGGCGATACTGGCACCGATTGCGTAGGCACTTCTTTGCGTCATGGATGCAAGAGTGTTTGCCAACTCGAAATCATGCCTAAGCCTCCAACCGAGCGTGCTGCCAACAACCCATGGCCCGAATGGCCGAAGACTTATAAAATGGACTATGGCCAAGAAGAGGCTGCTGCAATTCAAGGTGAGGATCCACGTCAATATTTAGTCAGTTCGAGTAAATTTGAAGGAGACGAAGACGGCAATGTAAAGGCTGTGCATATTCACAATATAGAATGGGTCAGTGACAATGGTCGCTATACGCCCAAA
>JAKVCN010000017.1:0-13952 GCA_022448585.1 Puniceicoccaceae bacterium
AAATGTTTCAAATTTTTAAATCCATTCACAGGCTCTTCATCCCAGCGCTCTTTAATCTTATCATACTTATTCACCACAATAACGATGGCCTTACCTGCATCCATGATGTCTCCGGCAAGCGATTGATCCTGCTTTGTGACTCCATCAGCAGCATCTACAACTAAGAAGACGACATCGGATCGCTCAAGTGAATGCTGTGTGCGTACATTAGAAAAATACTCGACTGGATCCCCGACTTTACGCTTCGAGCGTAAGCCTGCCGTATCCGCTAGGCGGAACTTAATCGATTCTCCATCCTTAGCATACTCTATATCTAACTCTACTGAATCACGAGTCGTTCCTGGAACATCGGAAACAATTAGACGAGTAGAATCAAGCAATGCATTACCAAGCGAAGACTTCCCTACATTTGGGCGTCCGACCAAAGAAATTCGAATTCGTTTCTCCTTATCGCCTTCAGAACCTTCGGGCTTCGGACCCAAGCAATTGGTTAGCGCAGCTTCTAGGGATTGAATTCCACGTCCATGCTCAGCAGAGACGCGAATAGGATCTCCTAATCCCAGCCGTGCAAAATCTTCTGCAGCCGATTCCTCCATGTCGCTGTCGACTTTATTGGCTATCAAGATCACTTGTTTACCATAGCGCCGTAATTTATCAGCGACCATTTCATCAAGAGTAGTGACTCCGCTGCGCACATCCACAACGAAGAGAATGACCCTTGAAGCTTGCAGAGCAAACTCCACTTGATCTTCAGCTGCAGTTGCGATTGCCTTCGGTGTCATCTCTAGCTCCATGCCTACACCTCCAGTATCAAGTAATACGTAATCATCCTTTACTTCCGTGGAAATTAAATCACGTGTTACGCCCGGAAGGTCATGTACAATCGACATTCGCTTGCCGCACAAACGATTAAATAATCGGCTTTTGCCTACATTGGGGCGCCCAACAAGGGCCACTGTTCTGGAAGGATCAATCATCAAATAGAAGACTAGAGCGAGTCCGTGTATTGAAGACAATGTATTTCAACAACAGATAAAGATAAAATGCCGTAAAAGTTGTAATAAATTAATCCGACTTTTAAAGACAGAAAAAGGCAGTAACATTGTAATATTAGATCGCCAAAGCATGAATTTTATTAATACTTTTTTTACATATAATTATTTTACATATTGCGTCTCTTTGGATGTATTTATATCAGGCACAGAAGAATAACGCCTAACAAAAATCTAATTATGAATAATAAAAATACACAAAAAGGATTCACGTTAATCGAAATGATTGGCGTTCTTGCAATTATCGGTATTCTTGCAGCTGTGGTAGCTCCACGTGTCATCGAATCAATTCGTGATGCAAAGGTCACTTCTGCTATTGCTTCGGTCAATGCAGCCAAAACTGCAGCAATCAATTATTATCAACGCTATGATAATTTCCCGCTTGATTCCGAAACAGCTACAACAGGAGTGTTGAATTATAAAGAAGATCCAACCAGTCCCGTCGCTTATACACCTGATGTAGGCAACGTAGACTTTGGTGATATTCTTGTATATCAATCACAACTACTTGAACAAGAGAAGACCCCAATAGGTAGGTCAACGGACTCGTTGGTTCATGCTATTGGCTGCGCCACAGTTGGAGAAGGACTTATCGGCGGAGCTACTTATGGAGGAACAAGTACTACTATGCGCTTTAAATCAGCAGGTACTGGCACGCGTATTGTCTATTACGTAATGCCAAACTTGACCACACAAGAGGCAGCTGCATTAGCAACTAAGGTGAACGGACCTTTTGAAAGTGATGCTGTAGCTGATACTGACTTCATCAATGCTTCTATTGCTGGCTCAGGAATTGGTGCCACTGGTGGACTTGAAGGTGCAAATGCATGGTTTGCTGCAGGTGATAGTGATGGTGAGTATCACGCATACCTGTATGTTTCGCATCAATAAGACTTCAGTCGAAATTTAGTCTTTTGATTTATTGTGGACGAAACGTCACCAAAAGACTCTGCAAACAGCCAGGCCTCTATAAATATGGAGGCCTGGCTTTTATCAGAGCGAATCCTAACAGCTTCGCAAGCTGAATTAGCGCGTCGTGAAGGTACTCGACTAGGGCTAAGTTTCAGTGAAATTGTTCAACGATTAGGACTTGTTACTAGTGAAGAATTGTCGCAGTTTCGATCGATTCGCGGCCAACTAAAAACCGCAACTGACTTTATTCAAGAAGGGCAATTAGAAGGTCAGCAGCTTAGTCTCCGCAGACTAAGTCTCGATGATTGCCTTCGTAACAAACTGCCTGCTGAATTATGCGAGAAGTTAGTTGCGATTCCTGTTTCAGAGCGTGGCGGAAGTCTATGGATCGCTTGCGCTAACCCCTTTGATCTTCCAACACTTAAGCGCCTAGAAACTGCAGCGAAGCAGCCTATTGAAGTCCTACCAGCCTCGGAGACAGATATACGCCTTGCTATCAATCGTAATTATACTGCGCGCGATGAGCTCTATGATGCTGTAGGTGCTTTTATACAAATGGATGCGGCGGCGCTAAATGAGCAAAGTCAAGATGATCCACCTATGATACGCTTAGCAGAGCAAATTTTAATGCATGCTGCTACCCGTGAAGCTAGTGATGTGCACTTGCATCCAGAAGAAAGATTTTTTCGCGTAAGACTACGCGCAGATGGAGTCCTTGAGGAAGGATTACTGCTTCCTCGTGCAATACAAAGCGCCCTAACTGCCCGATTTAAAATTTTAGCGGGAATGGATACGGCTGAAGATCGCTTGCCACAAGATGGGCGAATACATTTTGCTATAGGTAGCGAGGAAATCGATGTACGCGTATCTAGCTTACCATCCAGCAATGGTGAAAGCATTGTTATGCGACTGCTAGACCAATCACGTCTAAAGTTGGAGCTCCCTACCCTTGGCTTTTCACAGAAACAACAATCTGAGTTTAGCGATATTTTAGATCAGCCGCATGGGGTATTTCTAATTACAGGGCCTACTGGCAGCGGTAAAACAACCACCCTTTATACGCTGCTTTCGATGATTGATGCTGAAGAACGTAGCGTATTTACTCTTGAAGATCCAATCGAATACCGTTTACCACTTATACGACAAACGCAGATTAAAGACGAGATTGGGCTTTCTTTTGCCAACGGACTACGCACCTTACTACGACAAGATCCAGATGTAATCCTAGTCGGTGAAACCCGCGATCAGGTAACTGCTGAGCTAATGATACGTGCAGCGCTAACCGGTCATTTAGTATTTTCTACCCTCCATACCAATGATGCTATAAGCGCTATTCCTCGGCTAACAGACCTTGGAATCCCGCCTTATTTACTCTCGAGTAGCTTACTTGGTCTGAGCGCTCAGCGTCTTGCGCGGCGCCTATGCCCAGTCTGTAAAAGTAAACACACAATAAGTGCGAAGGAATGGGCTGCACTTGGGGGTTCTCCAGAAGATTCAGATATAACAATCTACGAGCCAGTTGGATGCGAAGCTTGCGGGCAAAAAGGATACAGTGGGCGTATCAGTTTAGCAGAAATCATTCGAATGGATGCAGGCTTACAACAACGCATTGACAGCAAAGAATCGATTTCTAATTTAAAAAGATACTTAAAAAAGCAAGGCGTCGTACTTATGCGCCAAGATGGTCTAATGAAAGCAAAGGAGGGACTGACCAGTATCGAAGAGGTTGGTCGTGTTGTACAATTGGACCCAGAAGATTGCGCTGCAAATGACTGATTTTAGCTATACTGCAGTCACAAAAGATGGTCGTTTAGTAAATGGCAATCGCGAGGCAGAAAACCTCAAACGCCTCTCTGACTTGATTACAGAGGATGGCTTAGAATTAATCAAAGCCGATGTGCGAGATTCTAAAGTTACTAAACGCAACTCTAGGCTCAAAATGAAGACCGCTGACCTAGCAAATTTAATTTTTCAAATTGGTATCCAATTGCGTGCTGGGGTGCCCATTATTGAGGCACTCCGAGTCCGTACAGGAGAAGAGACTTCTGGACCGCAAGCCACCGTCCGGCAACGTTTGAGTGAAATGGTCGAACAAGGGACACCTTTAAGCCAAGGACTAGAGACCTTTCCTAGAGTCTTTCCAGGCTATATTCGTAACATTGTTCAGGTCGCTGAGAGAAGTGGTTCTTTAGATGAAAATTTTATCGAACTACGCGATTATTTGGAATGGATGGATAAAAACTGGAAGGCCTTCAAACAAGCGATGCTCTATCCTGCCTTTGTTGTAGCTGCTCTAATTATTTTTATTTTCATCGCTCTACGCTTTGTTTTTCCTACGGTTACTGAGTTACTCTTCGAACTTGATATTCCGTTGCCTTGGATCACTCAAGTTATGATCTCTGCAAGCGAATTTGTAGTACAGTACTGGTTAGTTATTATAGCTGTGACCTTTTTGACTCCTCCGGGGTTACGTATATTGTTTAAAGTTTCAAAAAGCGCAGCCCTGCTGCGCGACCACTTTTTACTTAAGTTGCCATTTTTGGGTGATGTAATTCTCACACTCGCTGTGGCGCGCTTTTTGCGCAGTTTAATACTTATGCAAAAAGCAGGTATCGTCATCACTGATTCCTTAGCGATGGCACGCCAAGTAGTGGGAAATCGAGTTATCGAGAGAAGCGTAGCTCGAATTGAGACAGCAGTTTCAAATGGTTCAACAATGAGCAGCAGTATGGCCAAAGACCCTATCTTTCCGGCATTAGTGCGAACAATGGTTGGCGTTGGTGAGCGCAGTGGCTCACTCGATACATCCCTTCAAGCAGTGGTGGATTACTACGATGACCTTGTACCGCGTAAAATAAAAACATTTTTTGCTATATTAGAACCGGGCCTCATTGTACTCACCGTCTGTTTAGCTGGTCTTGTTGCAGCTGCCGTATTTCTTCCCTTAGTCAACATGCTTAGTCCTGGCGCCTACTAAATTAAGGATGCAAAAACATACTCCAGTTATTGTTTCAGAACGTTCCGCATTTACGCTGATTGAAATGATAGGCGTACTGGCTATTATGTCTATATTAGCTGCGATGATAGCACCTAATGTAATAAAATCCATTCGTGAATCAAAAATAAGTTCTGCAATTGCGTCGGTAAATGCGGCGCAAATAGCTGCAACGCATTATTACCAACGCTACGAACGTATCCCTGCTGATACAGAAATTATACAAGTGCTAAACTATAAGGCGGACCCCAATGGAGATCCACCACAAGAGTACACACCAGAGGTAGGTAATCGTGACCTTGGAGATATGCTTGTTTATCAAACACAACTCCTCGAACAGGAAAGTGTACCTATTGGGCGCCCTACGAGCACATTAACCTTCGCGATCGGCAGTAGTCCTGTGGGCACAACTCTAATCGGAGGAGTAACCTACTCTGGTACTGTAGATAGTATGATATTTGACTCTGCAGGTAAAGCGGTGCTGGTCGCCTATTATTTTATGCCTAACCTAACCACTCGAGAAGCTGCAGGTCTCGCTATAAAAGTAAATGGTCCCTTTGGAGCTGATGCACTCACCGAGCTAGACTTTATTGAAGCAAGCTTAGCAGGTAACGGGATCGCACAAAAAGGAGGTCTCGAAGGTGCTAACGCTTGGTTTGCTCCAGGCGATCAATCTGGAGAATATCACGCTTACGTATATGTCTTTCATCAATAATTGTTTATGCGCCAATCCACAAAAACCGTAACTTTGAAGCCTGCTGGATTTACACTACTTGAGCTAATTGGAGTGATGGTAATCATTGCCATTCTATCTGCTGCGGTATTACCAAGCGCGATCGATATTATTCGCGTACAGCGAGCAGTGGATGAAGCTGCGGAGCTACCTAAAGTTGCTGAAGCTTTGAAGCGTGGTATACTAATAGAGCAAATATTACCATTATATCAAAATAGTTCAATCATACCGACAGGCAACAACAACAATTCTTGGTGGAATCTTGCTTCGCGTCATGGTGGCGGCAGTGCGAATGAATTGCGCTACCCAATAGGCATACGCCCAAGCCCAGACACGACAACCACTCGCATGCTGTATTTTGCCGAGAGTACTTGGGCTGGAGAAAGTTTCTTCAATATTACTGGCGATGGCTCAGGCTGGCTAAATGACGATCAAAATCCAACCGAATTACGACTTCTGCTCGTATCCACCACTAATCCTGATTTGCCACTACCAAATACCCTGAGTGTTAATCGCTTTAATAATATTTGGGAAAATTGGGCTGTGGGAAATGACGGCGACCCTGCAACAGGTAATTGGGCGAACTACGGTTTGGACCAGTCTGAGTGGAAAGGTCGTGCGGCCGAACTAAATGTCCAGCGCATCGACCTTCGCGACTTACTATGCACTGTTGTTATTGAAAACCGCCGCGCTGTTGAAGCAGTAAATGGAGCGGATCTTAGCTCTGAAATTAATGATGCCCTCGGCTTTTGGGATCGTGGGTCTGTTTCTGTTGCTAGTACAAATCTACAGAATGCGAAGTTTATATTACAGTCACGAGAGACGAACGAAGACGAAAACAGAAATGCTATTTTAGATGTAGGAGAAGATGTAGATGGTAACAATGAAATAACCCGCAGTGAAGACCTAAACGGAAATGGCACACTTGATCAATTCTTAGATGAAACTATAAATAACTACGACTACAACGGAAATGGCATTATAGATCCTATTCCCTACTCCGAAGATATTAATGGCAATCAATTCTTTGATCACCCGGCACAAATTTACTCTTATGTTGATAGGGTAATCCAAGTTGAGCGAGGACAACGTATTGATGGCAATCAGCCTGCAACAGTCATCGTCAGCGGCCAACGCTCCTTCCAAGTGCCTATTAATCAATCGATAACAATGCCACTTTCATTGACTAATCTCGCTCCGCTTGGATTGGTTAATCCGTACGCAGATCCTAACAATACCGAAGAACCCCTCCTCTTTAGCTTAAACGGCTCAGCCTCAAACGACTGGTCTGAAAATCGATATTTCTTGCGCAGACAAGAAATCCTTTTAGGGAATCCTTGGAGCCAAGCTGAAGTCGGTATATTTACAATAATTAAGCCATTTAGCACTTTACGCTTTGACGGAGAAAAGTGGAACTATTAATTGTTTATGTCATATCATGGTAGCTAGTACAATAATCTGGGATCATAATGCTCTACAAATCTGGCGTACTTCTAAATCAGATGCGCGCCTACTTAAGAAAGTAAATGTTGAGGATGTTACAGAGTTTTTGTCACTATTAGAAGCTGAGTCAAAATCACTTGGAATAAGCCGTATACGCATCTACATCGACTTACCCTCCTTAGACCACCACCTTGAACGTGTACCAAAAATAGCGCCTAAATTACAACAACAGTTACTCCAGCAACGTAGAATAAAACTATACGGCAATGAAGACCGATGCTGGGTAGCTAGTGACATGCAATTGCAGCGTGAAGGCGCCCATCAATTTTATCTAGTTAGCAGTCTTCCTAATTCTATAGCTGGAGCAATTGCTAAGTGGGCACTACAAAATGGAGTTTACTTAGAAGGTATTTTTAGTCTGCCATTTGCTTTGTGTAGCATTGACTCAATTACAAGCGATAACCCTCAAGGATTCATCCATTATAGTGCGCTTGGAGATGCTGGTTACTTAATTGCTCGTGAAGAAACTGGCAAGCTACTGTTTTTCAGTCGTCTTAACTCTGCAGCACCAAGCGCAGAGCAATTAGAAGTTGGCGCTAATCGATTGGGTCTATTTGTTGAGCAAGAATTTGGGATAAATCCACAATTACAAACAGAGCTTATTAGTAATGATATTAATTCAATAAATACAATTACTTGCCTTGGTCAGCAAAAAATTGATGCCAAAACGAATCTTGTTCAGCGCGCTGACTGGGCAAAGCAAAGAAACCTCCGAATACGGCATAGAGCTTTTGCGCTATGTAGTGTGGCATTAATAATAACTTTTTATCAAACAATCCCGCTCTTAGATAAAAAACAAGAACTCGCAGTGAATCTAGCTAGCCTAGACCTCAAACTTCAGGCTCAAACTAAGTCTATTAATGAAGTGCAGCGCAGCATTCTAGACAACCGCCAATACACTAAAGTTATTGAATTTAGCCAAGGGCGGGAAACCATAAGCAAGGATGCGCCAGTTCCAGCTCCTCTGGTAAGTCTTTTACAAGGACTTTCGAGCGCTCTGCCAATGTCTATCGAGCTAGACACCTACAGCGCATTCATTAATCCAGAAGATGCAATTACCGAGATTAAAATCGTCGGGCGCCCACTGACAGCGGACCTTGATCTAACGACAGAAATTGAAGAAATGACTAGTAGGCTCAAAAAAGAGAGTTGGTCGATCAGTGAACCAACAATAGAATTCGAGCAGGAGCGGAATGGCTCACGCTTTGGCAACCAGCGTGGGCGCTTGAGAACTTTCACACTTTCTTTTAACGTGTCTCCATTTAATAAATAGAAAAGTAATTCCAAATAATGCGTCGACAATTATACAGATTATACAATCTACTCGCTTCTTACCCGGTAATTGCATTAATGCTGATTGCTACGCTAGCTTTGGTTTACTTCGGACAGCAATACAGACCTCTTGAAAGTCAGCGCCAGACTAAATTGACTCAAAGCATGCAACTTCTTCAGGAACGCAAAGAATTAGAACAAGAACTAACGAGCACCGAGCAAAAGGACCTGCGTAAAAGATATATACTTTTCAATCAAAGCTTCATATCTAAAGATGAAGCCGATGCTCAAACCCTCAAAGAGACTCTGGCTCCTGCATTTTTAGCGCATGGATGGACACTAAAAAGTCCACCACCTGATGCATTAGCCCCCGAATTAGTTATCATAGAAGCTGAGAAAAATATTCGTAGCACTGACAACAATAAAATAACAATCCATGGTGCTACACTAAATTTATGGGCAACTGCGTTAAACAACCCTTCTACTGACAAAGAACCTTTTTTACCTCTATATTCACTTACTGAGTGCATAAAGTACCTTTGGAGTCGTCCGCCTACACACGAATATCAAAAAATAAAAATAGTTCGCACTAGTGAAGGGTTTGCTCTAGAAGCTAGCTTATTTTTTCCTCTAATCGACCCATCAATTTTAAGCTTATCGAAATCTGAAAACTTGTAATGCGTAAGCACCTAAACAATCCTCGCATCGTTCTGCCAGTAGCACTGTTAGCATCTATTTGGGTTTCTTACAGTTATGGATTATTAGATAATCTAGTGTACAAATTATCTAACATATCAGACTCGGGAGTTTCTGAGGTAAGTAATTATAAGAAAGAGTCAATAGAGGTAAGTCCTAGTGCGCGCATTATGCAAGGACTATTACGTGATCAGTGGCTATCGAGAAATTGGACAAAATATAGCACTCTTAAAAATGAGCCATTCGTAGCAACCTACAATTTTGATAAGAGTGGACTACCTGAAATAGCTACAGATACAGTAACCGAAGTCGAAGAAGTTCCAGAAACAGTGGTCATTATCGACTTTGAAAAACTAGAGAGCTATATAGCCGAACAATTAGGTTTAGATGAAATAGGATTTTTTGTGCGTTTTGAAAATGTTTTGAATTTACCTGTGCGTAAACGTCCTGGCGATCTTTTGCACTCCAGTGATGGTCGTGTTCTAGAACTAGGTAATATAGCAATCGCTGAAACCAATCGAAGCGATGAAGAACATGCTTTAGCAGTACAAAAGAAAATAGCAGAACTTCGACTAAATGGCTCCATTAATACGAATTTTGATGACAAGATCATCGATGAAGATAGCAAAAAAAATACTGGACGCGAAGAGTCCGCTATTATTGATGGTGGAATAAGACCCAGCGGAATTTATGCGCAGGGCGAGCTAATTACTAAAGATCCTGTTATAGGCCTTGATGAAGCTCATGACAGTTATGTCATTTTAGTTGATTCGCGTGGATCTACTTATGAGTTAAAATTAGACGAATAAAAAATCGGCTTTTTTTAATTATTAGTATCAACGAACTTTCCAATACGATCGCAGGCTTCAATAATACGCTCATAACTCGTGGAGAAACTAGCTCGTACGAATCCTGCACCACTTGGCCCAAACGCTGTTCCTGGAACAACGGCCACTTCTTGTGTTTGTAGTAGCCCCTTGCAGAAATCAATAGATTCAAGTCCAACTGATTGGATCGATGGAAAAGCATAAAAAGAGCCCTTTGGAAGATGGCAATCAAGCCCTATCCTATTAAAACGATCTACTATCAAGTCACGGCGCACCTGGTAAGCTTCTTTCATACTAGCAAGCGCTGGTTGCCCATTTTTTAATGCTTCTAGAGCAGCTTCTTGAGATAAAATAGGCGCGCACAACATACTGTATTGATGGATTTTCATCATAGCCTCAATCAAGGGCTGTGGGCCACATGCATATCCAATACGAAATCCTGTCATCGCATATGCTTTGGAGAATCCATGTAAGAAAATAGTGCGATCCTGCATACCCGGTAGAGATGCAATACTAATATGGGTACCCTCAAAAGTTAGTTCTGAATAAATCTCATCAGAAATTATTAATAAATCTTTTTCGACTGCAAACTTAGCGAGCTTCTCTAGTTTGACCTTATCTGTTACACCGCCAGTTGGATTTGTGGGGAAATTAAGCAGTAATACTTTACATCCTGGTTCCCAAGCCTCAGCAACTCGATCTGGATCAATCGAAAATTGATCCTCCGCAGAAGTACCAACTCGAATTGGCTGCGCATGAGCAAGCTTTATACTTGGACTATAAGAAACATAACAGGGCTCATGATAGAGAACTTTATCTCCCGGATTTAAAACTGCTCGTAGGGCAATATCCAACGCCTCTGAAACACCTACAGCTACAAGAACCTCTTTTTCTGGATGATAACTTAAATTAAAATTTTTTTCAACATACTTACTGATTTCACGCCTTAATCGAAGGAGGCCCAAATTGTCGGTGTAACTAGTTTTGCCTTTCTCCAGAGCAAATATAGCAGCCTCGCGTATGTGCCATGGCGTGAGAAAATCAGGCTCGCCGATACCTAATGAGATAGCCTGCGGCATTGCTGAGACAATAGCAAAAAAGTCACGAATGCCAGAACGTGGCAAACCGCTTACATGGCCGGCCACGAAACGTTGACTGTTAGCTTCCATTTGGGATTAAGGACTAACGACTGGCTTATCGCCACCTTCGTTGGGTGATAGAAGTAAATGTCCCTGCTCTTTGTAAGCACGAAGCATAAAGTGAGTTGCCGTTGATAGCACTCCGGATACGCTCGCTAGACGCTCAGAAACGAAGCTAGCTACTTCGCGTAAATCCGCACCCGATGCAAAAATAAGTAGGTCATAGCTACCAGACATTAGATAACAGGAATCCACTGCATCAAATTGACTAATACGAGCGGCCAAGCGATCAAAGCCCCCATCTCTTTCAGGACTGATCTTAACCTCAATAACCGCCCGGATAATATTCTCCTGCACGCACTGCGGATTAAGCACAGGGCGCCATCCCAGCAAAATATGCTCGGCTTTCAGGCGCTGAATTTCTGACTCTACGTCCGCTTCACTCAAATTTAACACTTGTGCCATTTGAGCCGAATCAAGCCGCTCACCTTCGATAATCAATTGCAATACAGAACTCATAATTAAAATAGTAAGATCTGCTTTCTCAAAAAATGCAAAACGATTTCTACAGGTTGATTATAGGTAGGTTTGTTGTTCGCTGCAGGTCTATATGCATCATGCAGATTAGAAATAACTAAACTTTATCCATAAAGCACTGAATTAAAGTTTCTACTTCAGCTCGCCCATCTTCTAAAATATAGTGACCGTACCGAGGAAATAAACTGAGCTCTGCCGACGGAAAGATTGATTGCCAGCGCTTGAGGAAATAACGGTTGAAACAAAAATCTTTACCACCCCATACAATATGAATTGGTTTGTCGCATAATTCAGGCAGGGAAGCTTCAATAGTCGCAAGGGTGGCAAAACTGATATGCTTTTTACTTAAAGGAATATCTTTAACAAAATTCCACGTAGCAATTCGATTCGCCCAACTTCCATAGGGCCATAACAAGCCTCGCTTAACTGTAGGAGACAAGGGGATAGAGACAGACATGTTGGCTGCGGGCCTTGCAAAGCCATTGAGAGCGCGAATAATAAATTCGCCGAACCATGGAACCTTAATGGCAGCAATACGCCAAGGGATGCGCCTGGAAATAAAAGCTGCAGTATTGAGCAATACTATCTTTTCTACTGCTTTCGGACGACGAACGGCTAGGCCGCAACCAATAGCCCCACCCCAGTCATGTACAATTAAGCTGTAACTTTCGATTTCCAAATATTGCAGTAAATTAGCCACATCTTCGATCCGCTGCTCTAAGTTGTATTTATAAGTCGAAGGCTTATCCGAAAGACCGCAACCAATATGGTCGGGGACGATACAGCGATAACCTGCAGAAACCATTTTATTGACTAAGCCTCGATAGTAAAAAGACCAAGTCGGGTTGCCATGCAGCATTAAAAGTATTGGACCAACCCCCTCGTCTAGGTAGTGCATTTTTACCCCGCTAGGTAAGTCCATTAAATTCCCTGAATAAGGATATTCTTCACGAATGTCCGCAGGCAATTTAGCGGCGCGCGAAGTAGTCATGAAGAGGGCCACTCCAAAGCAAGCATCAAGCAACTCAATCCACTACCTATTCCTAACAAAGCCGCTTTCTGACCAGCCGTGTAAATACCTGCTTCAATCGCCATCGCTAAAGTAATAGGGCAAGATACGGAGCCTACATTACCTAATGTTTCAAAAGTGGTATAGTCTTTGGAAATATCGAGCCCAAGGGCCGAAAATAACTCGCGCGAGTGCGCCTTTCCAACCTGATGAGTAAAAAGCCGATCTGGGGTTGCTGGCATCCAACCAGTCGTCTCAGTAAAACGATGCCACGCACGCTTCGCCACACTGATACCAGCAAAAAGCAGCTCTTCGGAGTCCGTCAACATCTCCAGCGCGTCTCCGGAGGAATCGCCTTCACATAACTGATTATGGGAAGTATCCGTCTCACAGACTGCCGCGCGAAGTAAGGGCATCGATTGCTCTGTTAGATCCTTGCGACATAGGACTGCTGAAACCGCACCTGCCCCAATTGTAAGATTCGCAAAATAAGGCTTAATCGTCTTGCGAGTCAAAACCGGATTATGTAACTGATCAATAGTATTTTCTACAAGTGGTCGCCCATTTTCTCCAGAGCAAATAAGTGCGCTCTCAATTTGCCCGCTTTCAATCATACTTCCAGCTACAACCATGGCATTCAAGAATCCGAGGCAAGCATTGGAGAGATCAAAGATTTGCGTCTTACGCGATAAACCCAGTAGATTATGTACATACGAAGCTGTTGCAGGCTCTAAGCGATCGCGACACACCGCAGAGTGAATGAGTAGATCTATAGAACTACGCGAGAAAGCTGATTTGCATAATACAGCCTCTCCTGCTTGAGCTGAAGCTGTGGAGGCCGACGTACCTGCAGGCCAAAATCGGCGCTCTTTTATTCCTGTCATCAATTCTAGACGCCCCGCTGGTAGGCCTAAGCGATCATAAACGGATGAGAGCCTCGCCTCTATATCTGAGGAGGACCATATCTCAGTAGGTAAAGCTGACGCTATCGACTCAATTGCTACATTTTTAAAAATCATATTTTTCTAGGGTGTTTACCATATAAACGCAGCTTCTCTCTTAATGTAAACCTAGAGACACCCAATAAACGAGCCGCTTTAGCCTGATTACCACCGGCCCTATCGATTGCCATAGTATAAACTTCACGCTCAAACTGCTGTGATAAGATAGGTAATGCAGCCTCTGTTTCTCCATTAACAGCACGAGTGAGCTCATAATCAATTATTTGTCTTAGATTAATTTGCTTCTTAGCTAAGTTTTGGGACTCTTTGATAATC
>JAKVCN010000017.1:14051-40787 GCA_022448585.1 Puniceicoccaceae bacterium
AATATTACTAGAACTACCCACCCTCTGTATCGTTTTTTCCTGTAAAACTCGTAATAGCTTTACTTGAAGTGTTAGATCCAGGTCACCAATTTCGTCTAAAAATAGCGTCCCACCATGCGCTTGTTCAAATCGTCCTACGCGCAACTGATTGGCACCTGTAAAAGATCCTTTCTCGTGACCAAAAAGTTCACTCTCTAGTAGATTCTCTGGAACAGCTGCGCAATTTACAGCAATGAATCCTTTATGTGCGCGATGCCCATGTTGGTAGATCGCCCGAGCAATAAGCTCTTTTCCAGTTCCAGTCTCACCGCGCACAAGAACAGTGACTGTTTGCGAAGCAATGCGACCGAGTTGTTTAAAAATGTCCCTCATTGCACGACTTCTGCCAATAATAGTATCTTGGTCACTATATACATCTCCAATCTCTACTGGCTTCGAACTTAGCCGCACATCCACCAGAGACTGCTGAATCGATCCAATTAACTCTGTAGAGGAAATCGGAAGTAAAAAGAAATCATCCGCGCCAGCCTTGATGACTTCTATTGCTAAGCTACTCTTTCTATTTTCACTCAAGACAATAACTGGCATAGAATGATACTCCTTCTTTAGCTCTAATAGCGCTTCCAATGGATCGATTTGAGCTAAATCGCTCAATACAACAATTTCAGTATCAAGCCCAACACTTCCTACATGCCTCAAAGCTGCTGGTACGTCATCACATTGAGTAAAATTAGAGCCCTGTTCGAGCAACTTTTCAATTTGGCTACGCAGCGCATCGCAAACGCCTATATAAAGTAAATTCATGACTATTCAAAAATACGACTATTCATGTGTATAATAATATAGCATAATCGCGAATCGTAGAATGTATTAATGACTATTTGTTGTGGTAAATGACTTACCACTTGATGAGAAGCAATTAACCTCATGGCTTCAATTAAATAAATTATAAAATTTTTAAATCGTTATAATGCAGTTATTTACAGAATACACGTAAATGTTGGCATAAGTAATGCAGTTAACATTCTATCGTATATTAACTAAACTTAAATAAAGCAATACTATGAAAAATAAAGTCATCAACTATCGCGGCGCTTCAACAACAGTCAATGAAGTCCACGCTGGCAATTCACAACGTGCAGACGCCTTACAAGCAAATAATCCAAAGCTCAACTATCGCGGTGCTCAGTCAAGCCACGCAAGTGTCTCTGAAGTTAATCAAAAACATAGTGATTCGATACGTGCTATCGATCCAGTTATTAGCTACCGAGGATCATCTGCAAAGTACTCAGAAATTCACGGATAAATTAACTATTTTAGTACAGCCGTTAAGTATGAGTACCGCTTAACGGCTTTTTTGTAGCTTAATGACGGGTTGCCGAGGTAATTATATTCTTGTCAAAATAATTACGGTCCATCCCAGCATTAACGACAATCCCTTGCCCATTTATTCCACTAGATACGGGGCTTAGTAGAAATAATGCAGTGTTAGCTACTTCTTGAGTGGTTAGATTTTGTTTTCTAAGTGTAAGCTTCTCCGCGTAGAGATAGCTATCAATGTAACCTGGAATGCCAGCTGATGCACTGGTCTTTAGCGGGCCTGAGTTGACAGTGTTAAAACGTACTCGCGAATCATTGCTAAACGATTTTGCGAGATTATAAGAACACGTTTCTAAGGCTGCCTTAATTGGTGCCATATAGCCATAATTTTCGGCCGTAACATCCGTTGATGAAATACCTATCGAAACAACTGAAGCCTCATTTCTTAGTAGTTTTTTAAAAGCATTAGCAACTTCAACTAGCGAGAAAGCAGAAATTGATGTGGCTTGTAAAAAGTCCTTACGAAGTGTCGCATGAAAAGGCTTAAAACCTTCGGAAAAATTAGCAAAAGCAATGGAATGAACAATTCCATCGATCAAACCGTGATTCTCTCCCACTTCTTTTGCTAAAGCTTCTATTTGTTCCGGAAATTCGACGTCACAACAATACGCACTTCGCTCAGCCATTAATTTCTTAAGACTTTCCAAGCGCTTTACAGAGCGTACACTGTGTATGACTTCAGCTCCTTGCGCTTCGAGTGCTTGTGTAATTGCCCAAGCAACACTCTTTCGATTAGCAACTCCCATGACTAAAAACCGCTTATTTTGAAGATTTAAAAAACTCACTTTTTATCCTCCATACCTAACATCGCTAGAGCGAATTGAATATTTAAAGCTAACTTGCCACCTTTAAAAACTTTTCCACTTAAGAAGTGAAATTTACTGATAGTTTCTTTTATTGTTACTTCAATAAATACTTCATCCCCGGGCTTAACCATTTGCTTGAAGCGGGCATCAGTAATTCGCGAAAGTACCGGAGTGACATCATTTAATGAACGACCCTCTTTCTCAATCTGTTTGGCTAAGAAAATAGCTCCTGTTTGAAAGCAAGCTTCACACAATAATACCCCCGGCATAATCGGGTTATTTGGATAGTGCCCCTTAAATTGTGGTTCTTCCATTCGAATGGTCCGCTTGCATGTTGCCCCGTCAGCTCGAACATCAACGATCTGATCGATAAACAAAAAAGGTGGGCGATGAGGGATAGTCCGTAAAATTTCTTCCATGTTATTAGTGAATGCTGAATTACGATTAATGCACGAAATAAATCAAGCTACCTTGATAAAAGCTAGAAACTCCCTTGTATTATTCTTGCTGCCCCAAGACCCGATAAAGCCGCGCCCTCGATGCGCGACCCACCGAAAGCATCACCAGCCAGAGCTAAACCTAAAGGCTCAATGGAAAGATAAGTCTGCGGCCAAGGATTTAGAGGCAGAGTGAACCCCCAACGATGACAACGAAGATCCACAACTGAACCTTGAATAAATTGTTCTGCTGCATTTAGCATTAACTGTCCTCTTACGGCATCACTAGAGTCCCAATGTTCGGTAGCAAATTGAGCACTTGCATGAAGAGTTAGAGCAGTCACGTCGGGAGAAATTCCCTTCATTTGATTATCTGCAATCCATACAAGCGGCCCACTAGAGAACTTTAGTGCCCCAGGAACAGGCACTAAACTCGGCTGATCAAGTAGAACTAATGCTGCAAGGCCCTTTTCATAGCGCACCTGCTTTAAGCGAGACAGCAAATCACCAGCCCAATTCAAGTTAGTCGTTTCCATAAGAGCCAAGGCTTGCGGCAAGGGAGTCGTAATTACTAGCTTTTTGGCTACAAATTCATTACCATTTTTGGTAGAAGCGAACCAGCAACCTCCTCTAAGCGATAGCGTTTGAACTTCTTCACTTTGGCACACCTCAAGTGTGCTTGCTAAATACTTTGCAATTGAATTCATTCCATCAACACCACAGTAACGCGGATATCCTGTAGCATTAGTATCCCAATCTGCGTGTCGAAACCATTCGCGGATTACTCCAGAGTCAATCCATTGATCCACATAAATTTTAAAGCGCGAATCGCGTACCGTGAAAAACTGAGCACCATGATCCACACGAGCGCCCTGCATTTCACGAGTTGAGAGTCTTCCTCCCGCGTTACGTCCTTTGTCCAAAAGTACTACCTGTAAACCAGACTTTTGCAGTTCAGTTGCACATATTAAGCCAGAGATGCCTGCACCAATAACAAGTACATCTACTATAAACCCATCATTCATTTGATTTCTTATTTAGGCAGGAGAGCAATGCCGAATGAATGTCAGGTGTCTGCCATTCGAATTGCATGTCCAATAGTCGTTGCGGAATAACTTTCATATCTGCAAGAAGAGTCTCTTCTGCCATGCAACCAAATACAAGTCGTAGCACAAATGCAGGGAGTGGCAAAATAGCAGGACGAGAAAGGGCGCGAGCCAGAGCTGTAGTAAATGCTTTATTTGATATAGAATTAGGGCTTACAGCATTTACAGGACCAGAGATAGACACATCTTCAATCGCTTTGATGTATGCACTCACCAGATCGGATATAGCGATCCAACTCATGTGCTGTCGACCATGACTAATAGGTCCGCCCAAGCCTAGGCGGAAAGGCATTAGAAGTTTAGCTAAAGCTCCACCTTGGGCACTAAGTACGACACCCGTTCGCATAAATACAACTCTTCCACCAACATTGATTAAAGGTTGGGCAGCACCCTCCCATTCTCTACAAACAGAAGCCAAAAACCCTGACCCAGATTGGCTCATCTCTGTTATATCGCCATTTTCACCAGTACAAGAAGCACCATAATAGTTGATACCAGATGCCACAATTAAGGGCGGGGGAGCATCTATTTGAGCCAATTTTTGCGCCAGAAGTGCAGTGCTCTTAACGCGACTTTCTAAAATTCTTTGACGAACGCTATAGGTCCAGCGCTGAGCGATTGGTTCTCCAGAAAGATGGACTACTGCAGTAGTATCTTGTAGAATCGATGCATTCATTTGCTCAGAGGCAGGATTCCAACTTTGACCATTCGGTAAGTTTGATTTGCGCGATAGCTCTTGGACTATGTAACCGCGGCTCAGCAGAGAGGATCTTAGTGCAGATCCAATTAAACCAGATGCACCACTAACAACTATAGTTCCTCGATTATTCATTTTGTTCTTCCTTAAAGGCTGCGAAAGCAGATAAGGCGCGAGCGCGACCTCTAGGGTGATCAACTATAGGATTTGGATAGTCGACGTCTAAAGTAATTCCGGCAACTTTTAGCGCAGCTGTGGACGCCTCCCAAGGTGTGTGTATATATTTTACAGGTAACTTAGCAAGTTCAGGCAAAAAGCTTTTCACATAGCTGCCATCCGGGTCAAATTTTTTACCCTGAATGATTGGATTAAAAACTCGAAAGTACGGTGCTGCATCTGCGCCGCAACCACCGCTCCACTGCCATCCAAGTGTATTACTTGCCAAGTCAGCATCGACAAGAGTATCCCAAAACCATCGAGCGCCTTGCTTCCAATCTTGCAAAAGATGTTTCACTAAAAATGAAGCTACGATCATGCGTACCCGATTATGCATCCAACCTGTTTCCAAAAGTTGACGCATTCCAGCATCTATTATTGGATATCCTGTTCTGCCCTGCTGCCAGCGCTCTTGCAAAGTCGCGTCATACCTCCATGGGAAATTAGCGTACTTTAACTGTAAGGGCATATCAGGAGTATTAGGAAAATGATACAGTACATGGTAAGCAAACTCTCGCCAATAAATTTCTTTCAAATACACTTTAGGGCCCTCAAGGCCGAGGTCTGATTTCTCTTTAATTGCTTGCACAATCTGCCGCGGTCCAATTTGCCCAAAATGCAAATACGGTGAAAGTACTGATGTGCCTTTTCGATCTGGGCGATCGCGATCTTGCTTATATAGTTCTATCGGTTGATCTAAGAAATCTCTTAAGCAAGTTTGAGCTGCATCTTCAGTAACCTTCCATTCTCGCTCAAATTTTCGATGCCAATTGGAACTTGGCAACAACTCTAAGGCATTAATCGAGATCGATTCAGGAGTAATCTGAGAGAACCGTATAGAAGAATTATTCAAAGTAATTGGCGGAACGGCAGGCCGACCAACAACAGTATTAAAATAGGGGGTATATACTTTGTATGGAGACCCTGACTTAGTGCCAACTTCATGAGGCTCGTTGAGCAAAGCAGAATTAAAACTTCTTACATCTAGTCCACGCTTCGTTAAAATTCGTTTACAGCTCGCATCTAATTTACGAAGCGAGCTTTCATAACGCCGATTCCAAAACACATGATTAGCCCCAGTTTCATGAATTAACTCCTCAAGAACTTCAAGCGTATGGCCTTTGCGGAAAATGAGTGAGCCACCCAATTTGCAAAGAGAAGTATTTAGTGAGTCTAAAGCATGGTGCAGCCACCATTTTGAAGCCGCACCTGGAGTCCATGCTCCGTAAGATGATGGATCCCAAATAAAAACAGGAACTATAGGAAAACCCAACTCAATCGCAGCAGAAAGGGCTGCATTATCAGCCAAACGCAAATCATTTCTAAACCATAATATTGTAGGAGCAGTTTTCACATACTATTAAGCGTCTTATCCTGCTAAAACTTACAGCACACAAGATCAGAGACCACTTGCTTATTACGGAAAAATCAAACAGAAATAACTATATGGATACCTTCAAAGCTATTGCGGAGCGCCGCTCTATTAAACACTATGATCCCAATCATATTATACCAACGGCTGTAGTTAATCGACTGATGGAGTCTGCCTTACTATCACCAACTTCATTTAATATGCAAAATTGGCGTTTTGTTATAGTAAGTAACGCTAAGACAAAACAAGCGATCCGTAAGGCAGCTTGGAATCAAGCTCAATGCAGTGAGGCCTCAATTATAATACTTTTGTGCGCCGACCTTGATGCACATAAAGACCCACAACGCTACTGGGTAAATGCTCCTAAGGAAACTAGTAATGCCCTCGTGCATATGATTACTTCCTTTTATCAAAATAAGCCGCAGTTGCAAAATGACGAAGCTATGCGATCCATCGGTATTGCAGCTCAAACATTAATGTTAGGCGCAAAAGCTATGGGATACGATAGTTGTCCAATGATCGGATTTGATAGGAATAAGGTTGGTGAAATCATAAATCTCCCAAAAAACCACCTAATTGGTATGATGCTTACTGTTGGCAAGGCGATTAAACCAGCAAACAAGCGAGGAGGACAACTAGCTTACAATCAGGTCGTATTTAATGAAAGTTTTAGCCATCAATAACTAAACTATAATAGCTCGAAAACCGGTAGCACTACAATACGAGAAAAATCTATTGAAGCTTTGGTAAATCTCCAATTAACCAGATACCCGCTATCCGCCTGCAAATTCTGCATCAGCGCGTAAGCGCGCATCTGCCTCAATTAGTTCTAGTATATTTACCATTTCTTTAGCAGTGTTTGCTTTAATTGCAGGGAGGTCATCTAAGTTAGTAACATCGCTGCGCCCAAATACATAAAATTTAATTTTGGGCTCAGTTCCTGATCCTCGTACAGCAAAGCTGTAGCCATTACTCAATTCTACGAAGTAAAGATCCTGAGGCGGTATCTTCTTCCCGTCAACATCAACAATCTCGTCCTTACCAAAATCAGTGAATCCAGTAACGAATACCTCGCCGAACTTTTCTGGAGCTCTGGCTCGATAAGAGCCAAGTATATTCGAAATTTTTTGGCTTCCTGCAGCCCCTTCATAATAAATATTAACACTCTGCTCCTCATAGTAACCGTAGCGTAAGTAGAGTGAATCAAGATAATCCATAAAAGTCATTTCTTGGGATTTTAAATATGCTGCTAATTCGCAAATCATAATAACTGAAGCATTAGCATCCTTATCACGCACCCTATCGCCAGCTAGATAGCCGTAACTCTCCTCACCGCCAACTACAAAGAATGTCGAATACTCCATTAGTAGATCGGCTCGAGTCCAAAAATCACATGCATCATAATCAACTGCCATTCCTTTCTCCTCAAATAATCGCTGCTTCATTTGAGCTTCGTAATCTGCCAACTTTTCACCTAACCACTTAAATCCAGTCAATGTATTTACCATCTTTAGACCATGGAACTTAGCGAGCGCCTCCTGCATCGGAGTTGTTACAAAAGTCTTAATTAATGCAGCTTTATGAGTACCCTCTTGCGGTAATATACCTGACTCCTTAAGCCTTGTTATTCGATATTCGGCAAGCAGTGTGCCGATTTGATTACCACTTAATAAAACTATCTCTCCATCACTATTTCGCACAGCGACACCCATGCGATCGGCGTCGGGGTCGGTAGCGACCACTAGATCCGCACCGGACTCCTTAGCTCTAGAAATCGCCATCTCTAGTGCTTCGGCATTTTCTGGGTTAGGCGATTGCACTGTCGAAAAACTGCTATCCTGAATCATTTGCTCAGGAACTTCGATCACATCAATGCCAAGCTTTTTCAATGCTGGAAGTATACTAATAGCCCCTGTACCATGAATCGGAGTAAAGACTATGCTTGGCTTTTTCGCTGCTATTAACTCCCGATCAAGGGCGATTTCATCCAGAGCGCTAAGGTATCTAGTATCCGCTGCAACGTTCAAAGTAACTATTTGCTCAAGGTTAATTTCAAGATACGGAATGACTTCATTGAGGGCAACTTCATTGACTAGCAGCACAATTGAATCAGCGTGGGGAGAGACAACTTGCGCCCCATCCTCGAAATAAACCTTAAAGCCATTGTCATGCCATGGATTGTGACTGGCTGTGATGACAGCACCGCAATTTGCTTTGTACTCGCGCACAGAAAAGCTCAGTTGTGGCGTTGATCGTGGCCCATCGAAAATAAGTGCTTGGCCTCCAAGCTTATTCCAAGTCGATGCAGCTAATTCACAAAAATGACGCGAAAAATGACGTACATCATGAGCAATTACAAAGCGTGGTTGCTCCAGTCGTCCTTTTATTTTAAGATATTTACTTGTATAACGAAACAATCCAATTGTAGCTCTAATAATATTAAAGTCATTCAGAACATTTGTTCCGACTGCTGCTTTGTTAGGTGTGCCATTAATCTTATCGGCTTTTGGCGATCCAAGTTCCACCGAGCTTGATACTCTTCCAATTGTGCGTCCTCGCATTCCACCAGTACCAAATGCAAGGTTTCTGTAGAAGCGGTCATTGAGCTCATCCCATTCACCAGCTTTAACGAGCTCTCTAATGCTTGATACTACCCAATCTGGAAGATAACTCGCACCTACCCACATACTCAAATTCGCAACACTAGCGTCAAAAAGTTTTCCATCTTTTTGAGCTTTTTCAATTATCTCTACAAGACTCATTTAAAATGTATTTGTGAATATGTGATAAAGCTTCAATAGATACTGCCAGAAATATCAATTAGATTTCCGGTTCTATAATCAAACCATCTACAATATGAGGTTTATTAGAAAGTGCATGCCATTGCTTAACGAAATCTTCCTGATCAGCAGCAAAGCTGTAGCTGATTTCAAAATTAATTAAAGGCAAACCAGAAGTATCGACTTCTATATTCACCCCTGCAGCTGTGAGCCATCTAGCATAACTACGCAACATATCCTCTGAGCATGACTTTGGAGAATCGACACCAGTGGAATTCTTAACTGGGCTGAAATCATCTGCCCTAATAGACTCAATGATAATTGCATTTCGCGCAAGAGGCAACGCGTCAAAGACAAACATTTCAAACTTCACACCGTTTGGTTCATCAGGATTTTGGATATTTCCAGCTAAATCTATAAAAGGAATCTTTTTATTTGCACGATGGAACGGTAACTCAGCATGCTTCTCACCTCCACCAACTCGGGCAACGAAATCGCGATCAAATATATGAATGGCAACACTTCCAGAAATATAATGTAGGGCTCCTGCAGAGTTTGTCGCTTTTTGCATTGTCTCACTCATATCGCTGTATTCTACAACGACAGTCTTCCCGCCCTGAACACAGAAATGGCCTACTTTCTCAAGCGGGTAGGCCTTAGGAATCATCTTTGATGATAATTCGGAATCTTCCTCTAGATGAAACCCAATAAATGCTGGGTCAATAATACGGATTAAAGGATTATCGACCTGAAAGTAACTTATACATTCAACGCCCAGCATCTCCATTTTCTCAATTGCACTACTACGCACAAGTGCTCTTAGTGACCCTCCATGTCCATCTGGAGTGCGCGCAATTGTGTCTTTTCCAGAAAGAATAATCTTACCCTTTTGATCCACTGCACCAATTAATCCCTGCACAACAAAATGAACACTTTCTAAGGGCAGTCCGAAGTAGTTATTAAACTCAAAGTGCTGGACCGTGGCGGCATGATTAATCTCGCTTGTTAATATAAACCAATGAATCACCGTATCGTAGCGCTTACTGCTACGTCTTATTTTTTCAGCAAATACTTGAAAAAGTGTTTTTTTCGTTAATGGAGTGACTGGAAAAGTTCCTTTTGGTCCATTAAATCCTAAACGAGTACCCTGACCACCAGCTACACAGAATGCTGCAACTTTTCCTGCACGTATTGCCAATTCTCCTGTTTTTATTGCTTTGTCCCATCGTAAAATATCACCTCCATTTGATGGATTTTGTATAAAAGGGGCTGGCTCTAAGTCATCTAACTTGTCTCCACTTAACTCGCTCGCAGAATCAATCAGTACGTGTCGGGCAACAAGTTTGTTAATCTCATCTAAATCAATTGTCTGAGCCTCGCTTAATAGTCTAGTCTTGGATCGAGGGTTTAATTCATCCCAATAGCGAAAAACGTGAGCATGCCCTGCTCGTTTAAAAGCTTCTCGTATACTATTAACTTTGGCTAAATCCATGTTAGTAGAAAGAAGTACATAGCCAGCCGATTAGAAATAGGCAAACACAGAACATTAGCATAATAAATTAAATGTATTGAATTTCTTTTCTAGTCATTTGAGCAGGACAAAATTAAGGATCATTGGTAAATTTAAAAATAACCTCATCCGGCCGTGAGTAGCTTAAGCGATCACGAACAACTCGCTCTAAGAATTCAGGGTCCTCAAGTAATCGAGACATATAAATTTCCTTCTGTTGGAATTCTTTTTGCGCCTGATTTAACTTTGCTTCTGTGCGTGCAATTCGTAGCTGAAAATGCTGGTACTCCCGATTTGTTTTAACCAATAAACTACTAAAAAATATAATTATTATAAGAAAAAATATAGATAACATAATAATTAAGGCACGTTCCTTACGCCGTTCTTTTACTTTACTAATTAAACTCATGAGACATATTATATTGCGAATGACAGATCCAAAATATAACGGTAAATGGATCAATATAAAACCATAAATAAAGTGCGCTCATTTTTATTAATTCTTATACTGTTTTCGGGATGTATTTCTCTTTTGTCTTATGAGCAAGGAACCTACTTCTTCTGTCTAGCATTTAAGGGAGACCAAGCACCTGCTGGACGTATTATAATAGATGCTAATTTTTTTAAGGAGAAGACTAAAGAAGAAGTGAATAAACAGAAAATAGCAGCAAAAGATATCTCGAATTCGGATGAACACTCCAGTTCCAACAAGTCATTAGATTTAGGAGCACTGGCAGAAACACATAAAAATAAAAAAGTTGTTTTCTTTGATACAAACAAACTCTTTAAAAAGGACCCATCTAAATCAAAAACTGGACTTAAAGAAGATCAGAAGCTTAACTCTTACGTGCCTTGAAAGCATGTTTTCGATTTGGGTAAAGAGTGCGACAAATTTCGCACACTCTTCCATCGCATCCACGAGCAGTGCAGTGCTCACGTCCGTAGAAGATCATCTGCAAATGCAAGTCATGCCAATCTCTTATAGGGAAAAGCCTTTTTAAATCACGTTCCGTAACGCTAACGTTCTTTCCAGAGGATAACCCCCATCGCTGCGCTAAACGATGTATATGAGTATCAACAGGAAAAGTTGGCACATTAAAAGCCTGTGCCATTATAACTGATGCTGTCTTATGACCAACGCTTGGTAAGGCTTCTAGCGCTGTAATGTCTGCTGGCACCTGCCCTTCGTACTGCTCCACAAGAATTCGCGACAGTGTTGCGATGCCTGTCGACTTCATGGGAGAAAGTCCACAGGGACGAATAATGGAACGTATTTGATCTACTGAAAGCTTGAGCATCGAATAAGGATTATCCGCCTTAGCAAAAAGCTTAGGAGTAATCTGATTGACTCGCACATCGGTACATTGCGCTGAGAGAACTACAGCAATAAGTAAAGTATACGGATCCTTGTGGGACAAAGGTATCGGCGGATTTGGATATAGCTCAGCAAGCTTCAACAAAACGAAATTAACACGCTCTGACTTATTCATATGAACTAATTAGAAATAATATAATACATCAAGCGCTAGCTAATAATGATGAAAGCATAATAAATGCTAAAGAAGTAACCAAGAATCTATACGATCTTTTTCAGGGATTCATACAGATCTTGCAACTCAAACATATCGATTCCCATAGCCATTCCACGACGTAAAGGCTCTCCCCATATAGCTTCCACCTCGACAGATCGTCCACTTACAAAATCAATCAATGAAGATGGTTTGTAGGCACCCATGCTCTCAGTTACATCAAATTGGCTCTGAATAAAATCATCTGAAATGAAATATCCTGCCTTAGTCGAAACACTTCGCACTTCCTGCATTAAACGGGCTGCTCGCGCGCGGCGGGAAGGATTATTAAGGATACGATCAGTTGTAATACCTCCACAAACAATACTTAGGCCATTAAAAGGAATATTCCAGCAGAGCTTACGCCATAAAGCCGCACTTATTGATCTAGCTAGCTGTGTTTTTATGCCAGCTGAATTAAAGACATCAACAACTGAAGAGGCGCATTCGGACCAGCGATCTTGGAAGGATCCAATCTCTACTCGCCCCAGTAAATAATTCTCAACAACAGCAGGCGCAGTACGATTTACACAAACAAAGCAAAGGCCTGATAAAACTGGATTACGGGGGAAGTGTTGCGCAAAAAACTCGGCATTTCCTAATCCATTCTGCAAAGTAATCAAAACAGTATGACCCTCCTTAATTAACGGATCAAGACTGCTTAAAAGGTTTTGGTTTACTGTAGACTTCGCTGCAATTAGAATATAATCAACAAAACCAACTTTATTTGAATCAGCTGAAATCTGCTTGGGCGTAACATTAAACTCACTATTGAGATACAATTTCTCCGCATCGTCTCCGCTGTATTGCAAAAATCTTAAGAGGATACCATTTTCTCGCATAGCGACAAGATCGCTACGGGCTATAATACTTAGTGGAACACCACTCTTTATAAGTAGCGCGCTATAGTAAAGCCCAATTGCTCCAGGACCAACTAAGGCCCATTTCGATTGACTAGCTAATGCCATTAATATGCCTTTAAAGAACTATCCTTAATTCGTTCACTCTTTTGAGTGTGATCAAGTGTGAAATGGAGTCCTCGGCTTTCTTTTCGTTGTATGGCACATCGTACGACTAGTGCAGCGACTTGTATCATATTCCGCAACTCTAGCAAACTCACATCCACTTTAAAATCCCAATAGTAGTCATTGATTTCACGCTCTAGAACCTCGATGCGTGTCCGTGCACGCTCCAGTCTCTTATCGGTGCGAACAATACTAACATAATCCCATAGAATGCGTTTAAGCTCATCGCGATTATGAGTAAGAATCACTCGTTCATCAGAATTATGTAAGTCACCATCTAACCAATCGGGCAGTAATTCCGATTTCTGATATGATTTAGCGAGATCTTCTAAGACAGCAACTGCTCCACGCTTTGCCATTACTACAGCCTCAAGTAAGGAATTACTAGCTAATCGATTTGCTCCATGAAGCCCAGTACAGGCAACCTCACCACAAGCATATAAGCCGGTAAGACCGGTCCTCGCGTTCAATTGAGTCTTCACACCACCACAAAGATAATGTGCTGCTGGAACTACTGGAATCATATCTTCTTCTAGAGCAATCCCCTGTTTTGAGCAGTATTCATATATATTAGGAAACCTTTCGTGCAAGGTAGCTTTTGGAATAGATCGCACATCAAGCCATACATGACGAGCACCAGACTTTTTCATCTCAGCATCGATAGCACGTGCAACAATATCACGTGGTGCCAAGTCTTGACGAGTATCATAGCGTCCCATGAAAGCCTCACCTTCTAAATTTCTCAAAATAGCACCTTCGCCACGCACAGCTTCGCTTATTAAGAATCGCTCTGCTTGTGTAGTATAAAAAGCAGTGGGGTGAAACTGGATAAACTCCATATTAGAAACCTCAACTCCAGCACGATATGCCATAGCTATACCATCACCGGTTGCTATAGATGGATTGGTAGTATACTCATAAATTTGCCCAATACCACCGGTAGCTAATAAAACAGCAGATGCCGCGAATGTTTCTACTTTTTGGGTTTTTTCATTAAGAACATAGAGTCCTAAAATTCTATCTACTCCATCAAAATTATCCAAATCCTGACCACTGATTTTTTTACTAGTAATCAAATCAACAGCAAAATGATGCTCCATGGTCTCAATCAATGAGGAATTATCAACTGCATCTAGTAAGGCTTTCTCAATAGCTTTACCAGTTATGTCTTTAACGTGCAATATACGACGCTTAGAGTGCCCGCCCTCTTTACCAAGTGAGACACGCCCATCTTGTAACTGGGTAAATGCAACCCCGCATTGCACAAGCTCGTCAATACTACCAGGCCCATCACGTAAAATTTCACGAACTGCTAATGGATCACATAGTCCATCTCCAGCATCCAGTGTATCTCTAATATGCATTTCAAGATCGTCGGACTGAGAAGTGACTGCAGCTATACCGCCCTGCGCATAATTCGTATTCGATTCTGCAGAGTTTTTCTTTGTAATAATAGCCACCTGTTTTCCTGCCTCTGCAACTTTGAGCGCAAAGCTTAATCCAGCAATACCACTACCGACTACAATAACATCGTATTTATTAAACATAAATAAAACCCATTTATCAGATCCAAACTTATCTACAGATATATAAGTAAGTTAGAGAAGGATATTATCAACCAAACGTGTCTGATCGACCCACACTGACACAGCGACTAGGCTTTTACCGATTATAATCTCACGCGCCGGCTCCATAGTTTCACGGTCAACAACTTGCACATAAATAATTCGTAAGCGACGGCACTTTGACAAATGGTGCGTAATCTCCGCAACTACTCGGTCTACTTGCCTTACACCTCCTTCAACAAGTCGCCTTCCTTCTTCCAAAGCAAGAGGAATCGATAGCGCATCAGCTCGCTCTAGCTCGCTTAGATAGCGGTTACGAGAACTCATTGCTAGACCATCTGCGTCACGTAATGTTGATCCAACAGATATTTCAATTGGTAAATTAAGATCCGAAACCATTTTCTTGATAACGGCATATTGCTGAGCATCTTTTTGCCCAAATACAGCAAAGTCAGGGCGTGTAATATTAAATAGTTTAAGACAAATTGTCATAACACCGCGAAAATGAATCGGACGTGAAATACCACACATACCTTGCCCTACTCGCTCTTCTTTAACATATGTAGAATATCCCTGAGGGTATATCTCTTCACTTGAAGGGTTAAAGACTATATCAGCACCACGTTCTAAGCACAAGGCTAGGTCTTGCTCCAAAGTTCGAGGATACTGATCATAATCCTCATTAGGTCCAAATTGCGTGGGGTTGACAAAAATCGAGACAATGACCTTATCTGTCTTTTCCTTAGCAATATCTATTAACGACAAATGTCCTTCATGCAGGCATCCCATCGTCGGCACAAGTCCAATCAACTGTCCGCTGGCGCGAAGGCTAATCGCATGTGATTGCATTTCGTGAATAGATTGAATTGTCTGCATAATTTTTATTTATAAGTTATTTCGCAGGTAAAACCAACACAATACAAAGTAAATTCTTACAAAGTCCAGAAAACCATGAGCGATCCCTATATCCAGGAATTATTTGCCGAGCGTATCGGTGGCAAAGAGTACGGTAAATCTACTGCAATTTATAAGTTTGAGAAAATAAAACGAGCAAAGCAGGAAGCTCAGCTAGCTAATCCGCAAGTGCCTCTAATAGACATGGGTGTCGGCGAACCAGATGAGATGGCTTTTCCTATTGTTATTAAATCACTTCAACACGAAGCAACAATTCCTGAAAATAGAGGGTATGCCGACAATGGTGGAGAAGATTACAAAAAAGCAGCTGCACACTACATGGCTCAAGTTTTTGGGATCCGTCATATCGATTCGGAAACGGATATCATCCACTCAATTGGTTCAAAAACTGCGCTCTCCATGTTACCCGCATGTTTTATCAACGAAGGAGATTACGTTTTAATGACAGTTCCCGGCTATCCAGTACTCGGCACCCATGCACAGTACTATGGTGGGAAAGTCCACAACATGCCACTTGAAGCAGTAAATGACTTTCTGCCAGATCTCAAAGCGATCCCAGAAGCTGTTCTCACCAAAGCTAAGATTTTAGTACTGAATTATCCAAATAATCCCACTGGTGCTTCCGCGACACTCGAGTTTTACAAAGAAGCTGTCGCTTTCGCTAAATCCAATAACCTCATCATCATACAAGATGCTGCTTACGCTTCTCTTGTCTTTGAAGGAACCCCAACATCGATCTTGCAAGTGGAGGGGGCTAAAGACGTCGCCATTGAACTCCACTCACTGTCCAAAAGTTATAATATGACAGGTTGGCGCATTGGATTTGTTGTTGGTAATCCACTCATTGTAAAAGCTTACGGCGATATGAAAGATAACTCTGACTCTGGACAATTCTTAGCGATACAAAAGGCTGCGGCTACTGCCCTAGCCAACCCCCAAATTACTGAAGAAATCGCGGCTAAATATTCCCGTCGAATGGACTTACTGGTAGCTGCCCTTAATGCAAATGGCTTTTCCGCAAGCAAACCCAATGGTAGCTTCTTCCTATACGTGGCAGCTCCAAAATCAGCTAGCTATGCTGACCAAAAGACGAATTTTGATTCTGGTGAAGCTTTCAGCCAATGGCTAATCACCAATGAACTTATAAGCACTGTGCCATGGGATGATTGCGGAGATTTTGTTCGATTCTCTGTGACCTTTGCCGCTCAGGGTGAAGAGGCTGAAAAGGAAATCGTAACTGAAATAGGTAATCGCCTTTCAAAGTATCACTTTACATTCTAATCGATGGCTATTAAAGTCTATCTAGAGTAGCAAGGCAAATCAGTATCATCTTATTGAAACACTCTACCAGACACAATATGAAAACTATCGAAATTAGATCTCTCTTCGACCATTGGAATGCTGCCATTCAAACAGGTAAGGCAAATAATGTTGTAGAACTTTACGATACGAATGCAATCCTACTGCCAACTATATCGAACAAAGTGCGGAAAACCCATGCAGAGATTGAAGACTACTTCGTAGCTTTTCTTGCTAAGGGACCGATAGGCAGAATCGACGATTCCAACGTCCGAATCTTCGGTAATGTCGCAATCAATTCAGGAGTTTACACTTTTACTTTTACAGATGGTTCATTTGTAAAAGCACGATTCACTTTCGTTTACCATTTAATAGGTCAAGATTTTAAGATTGTGGAGCACCATTCGTCGGCGATGCCCCAGTAAACATTCAAATAAAATAAGAGCAACAACAGACGGCTCCAACTTCTTTAATCATTATGGCAAACTTAGGATAACCCAGTGATATGAGAAGACATCTGGCATACCCTTCAATGGTCATCACAGCACTGTGCAGTCAAGCATCTCTTTAAGCTAAGGCGCTTCGATGCGAAACTCATACTCCTCGTCTTGCATGTTGTCGTGAACAAAAAGCACTACAAGACTAGCAACTTAACCGTCAAAAATACATGTTCGTGTTCATGATAATAGGGGCATTTTAAAATGAGCTATATACCTGTTTTGCTGGATAGATCTAAGGCGGTAAGATTAATTATTGATTAACCTCAAAGCGTCCATCCGAGCGCTTTACTAATTGCCTCTTTAGCTCCAAGCTCATCAAAGTTGATGCCACTTGTGCAGATGATTTTTTAACGTGCTCTGCAATTTTATCAGGTGAAAGAATCTCACCGCCACTAAAGCATTTAAGTACGACCTGCTCAGCCTTAGAAATTGATACCGCATCGTCTTTAGATTCTGGGTTAGGCAAGCATACTGCAGTGTTCTGAGGTCTGCTATAGCGCAACTCTTCTAACACATCGTCTACACTTGTAACCAAAATCGCACCATCTCGTAATAATTGTAGACAGCCTGCGCTTGTAACTTGATCGATGCGCCCGGGTACTACCATTAAATCACGACATTGTTCTCCAGCAAAGCGAGCTGTGATCATACTACCCCCAGAACAATTGCTCTCGATTACAATTACTGCTTCACACATGCCTGAAACTATTCGATTGCGCATTGGGAAAGTAGTACGATCTATACGTCGTCCAAAACAAAACTCACTAATAACTGCGCCCTCGTCTATTATTTTTTCATATAGATTTAAATTTTCTGGAGGATAGACAATGTCTAATCCACAGCCCTGAACTGCTATCGTTTTGGAGCCAACTGATAATGCACCCTCGTGGGCAGCTGTATCGATACCTCTAGCCATCCCACTAACTACACAAAATCCAAGGGAGGCTAAATCTGCGGCAAAACTTTTCGCAACACTCAACCCGTAGAGTGTTGCTTTGCGGGTACCGACAATGGCTACACAAGGTCTATCAATGGTGAATTCTCCCTTCCAATATAATCCGATAGGTCGATCATAGATTTCCCGAAGAAGCTTTGGATAATCAGAACAATCCAAAGTAATAAAACGAGTATTTCTCTGCTTTAGCAATATCTCTTCTCTGGATAAATTAAAGTGTAACTTCCAATCATTTAAGAAACTTGCGAGTTTAGGTCCAACGCCATGCGTTTGAATTAGTGTATTTTTATCGGTATTAAGGAGCGCTATTCCATTATTATCGAAAGCATTCATCAGACGCCGAAACATAATTGGTCCAATGTGCGGCAATCCATTAAAAATGAGACGTGCTTGATGTTGAGTCAGACTTGTATCCATAGCTGGACGAAGTCTTATACAAATAGTGATTAATCGCCACGTAAAACTATTGATAAAAAATCTAGCACCTGTGTGGTTTGTACTGTGACCTGTCCTTCCTCACGTGCTAAATACTCAGCGGCCTGACCATGAAGCACTACAGCTTGCGCGACTGATTCTGTGACCTCATTATTATTTTGAGCTAAAAGACCGCCAATTAAGCCTGCAAGCATATCACCGCTTCCACCACGAGAGAGGACAGGTCCACCGAAACTATTGTACCAAACCGTCTGTCCGTCACAAATCTGAGTTATTGGACCTTTTAGAACCGTTATAACCTTATTGGACTGACAATATTGCAATAAGGATTCAGTAGAAACCTCTTCACGATCTAATTTAGCAATCCGCATAAATTCGCCCATATGAGGGGTAAGCACAACTGGGCCGGACTGATTGCTACGCTTCAAAACTAATTCAACGGCACGATTACGTAAAGCATCAGCATCACATACTATAGGAATATCAACTCTTTTAATAACTTCTTGTGCAATCATTTCTGTATTACGATCGCTTCCCATGCCTGGACCTATTAACATAGCAGAAGCCCGACCTATTCGCTCCATCAATAATCCAATAGCTCGCGGATATAGTGTACCGTTACTACTCTCTGGCCAAGGAATCCACATTGCCTCGGGCACTTGTCCGGCAAGGCTTGAGGCAATAGAAGTTGGCGCGAATGCAGTCACAAGACCCACTCCAGAGCGAACAGCTGCCTGTACTGCCATGAGTAAAGCACCAGGCATATATGCAGAGCCGCCTACTATAAAAAGGTGCCCAAATGTGCGTTTATCAACATTCGCTCGGCGTAAACGACGAACTGGGTCTAATACTCTATCACTCAAAAAATACTCACTTGAATGGATTAAATTAGCTGCCTTCACGTGTTCAGTAACAACTTTTTCTTTAGCCTTAATGGTCGTATCAAAAAATCCAAGATCGATAAGATGAACTCTTCCCAAGTTAGACATTCCAGAGACATGTAGTTCTTTCACTATACCAGTAGCATAAGTAAAATCTGCACAAAAAGAAATCGATTCTGATGAGACTGTTAAACCGCTAGGCATATCAACTGCGGCTCGTAACCCTATTTCTTTATATCCATTAATTGCTTCGATTAAATTTTTTACAGAACCCCTAATCGGAGGCACAAAACCTATGCCAAGTAAGCCGTCGAGGCATATGTCAAATCCTTTAGAAGCGGCACTCTGGTCCAAAATAGCTGCTATGCTTTCAATTGTAGCGTCTTCAGAAATTAAGTACTCAGAAACTCTGCCCTTAAGATCTTCATATGCGCGCTTCGCCATAGGCTTCATCGATTCACTGATGCAAGTCGTTAATAATGTGACTGTTGCACGGGGGAAATCACCTAATAATTGGTTACATGCTAGCATTGCATCTCCCCCATTATGACCCTTGCCAGCAATTACTAAGATTCTCAGATATTCTGGAGGTGGACGAAGCTCTTTATAATCATTAATGACTTGTTGAGCAATACCACGACCAGCACGCTGCATGATAAACCACTCCTCATCCATACTTGAGACGGCAGATACTTCGAAAGCTTTAGCCCTCTGCGCACTAAGCACAGGAAATGATTGGCTAGGAGAATGCATAAAGTGTAAATATAATGGTCTAATAAAACATTTTTTACATGACGACTAAAGCGAATAAAGAAAAGTCTAGATAATTATGCCCAATACAAAAAAATAAGTAAATTCGTAATACTATGATTAAATAGCTTTGCAACTTAGGCAGTAAAAGACTTTATTAATGATATGTCATATGAATTAACTGGTACCGTTAAAGAAATTCTAGAAGAGCAGACCTTTGCTAGTGGCTTTAATAAGCGCGCATTTGTTGTCACATCTGAAGCCACTAAATTCCCCCAAGAAATACAATTTGAATGTTTAAAAGATAAAGTAGAGTTAGTCAACAAGCTGAAAAAAGGGGACAAAGTGACGGTCACTTTTGACATCAACGGCCGTGAGTGGAACGGTAAATACTTCGTTAATCTAGCGGCCTGGAAGATTGAAACAGACACTAATAGTACTAATAATGGCAACGATCCACCTCCCTTCGATCCAGCAGATGAGATACTAGATGAGGAACCACCATTCTAAGATGCTATGGTTAGATACTTATTCAAAAAGGTATCTTACTCACGTATTTGTCCACTAGCAGTGGCTTCGAGAAACGATTGGTAAGCTATATCTACTCCTTTCTCAATAGGGATCTTTCGATTCCATCCTGTGTTCTTTATCAGAGTAATAATAGTAAAAATACTATTAGTAAATACCCAAAAGACTGTCTTAAATTTGACAAGATGTCATCAATTACGCTTCTATACTATACTATTTATATGAAAGGAGTTATTTTACTTAATCTCGGATCTCCAGACTCCACTCAAGTTAGTGATGTTAGAAGGTACTTAGGTGAGTTTCTTATGGACGAACGGGTTCTGGATGCACCAAAAGTAATTCGCTGGCTTCTTGTAAACTGCCTAATATTGCCCAAGCGGCCTAAAGAATCAGCAGAAGCTTATGCTAGTATATGGACCGAAAAAGGCTCCCCATTGATACTAACATCTAAAGCTCAACAAGCTGCGCTTCAAGACCATTTAAGTATACCTGTAGGCCTAGGTATGCGTTATGGTAATCCAAGCACGCTATCTGCACTTCAAGAACTTATTGATCAAAGAGTAAACGACTTATTCATAGTGCCTATGTATCCTCACTATGCAATGTCTAGCTATGAGACTGCTGTTGTTCATCTAATGAAGTCTATTCGCAAATTAGCACCGAATATGAAAACAACACTAATGCCCCCTTTCTATAAAGATGAAGGTTACATTCAAGCATTAGTGGAGTCTGCTAAACCTATGCTCGAGTCAAAAAAATATGACAAATTAATATTCTCTTTTCACGGTATTCCTCAACGTCATCTTGTTAAGGGAGATCCATCACACGAACATTGCATGAAAACACATGACTGCTGTAACACATGTCATCCAGCCCACGCTACATGTTACCGCCATCAATGCGCCATGACTGTGGAGAAGTTTATTACAAAAATGGATCTACCTAAAGAAAAGTATATGATTACATTTCAGTCGAGATTGGGAAGAGAGCCATGGTTACATCCATACACAGATCAAACGTTAGAAGCTCTACCAGATCAAGGCATCAAAAATGTCAAGGTTATCTGCCCTGCTTTCACCGCAGACTGCTTAGAGACACTCGAAGAAATAGCCGTTGAGGGAGAAGAAATATTTAAGAATGCGGGTGGGGAGTCATATGAACAAATTCCATGCCTCAATACGCATCCTAGTTTTATTAAGTTTTTAGCTAAAAGTGTAGAAAGTTGGCATGATGGTGCTTACCAAACAGCTCAAGCGACTGAACCAGCTTACGTAGCTATTTGAGTCATCTCTGATTCTAAAGATTTGTAATGAAAAGCAAGATTGCCCAATACATGAATGTAATTTCTCGTCTCTATTCTAAGCACAGAATTGCTGCGTAATGCTTGAAAATATTTCAATAACTGATCGTGACGCTTTCATACTTAGCGCATTTATATATTTATCTGCATTTCTATATGGCTCACTTACTCTTAGATGGAGCAGAAACTACTCACACAAGACCGTATTCTGTTTAATTACCAGCGGGTTTATAATTCAAACTTTTGGGCTCTATCTTCGCGCGATCAGCATTAACGGCTGCCCCTTAGGTAACTTCTTCGAAATCGCTCAGTTCATCAGTTGGTCTACTGTATTACTCTATTTTATAGTAGGGACCGTCTTTAGAATTCGCCTACTGAATCTCTTCTGTGCTGGATTAGCTACATTTCTAACGGGTGCTTCATTGCTAATGCCCGCTTTGGATAAGAGTTATGCTATCAGTGAAAATAGCCCAAACCCATGGATAGAACTGCATGCTTCGCTCGCGGTTTTTAGCTACGCATTTTTTGCCATGGTAACCTTACTATCTGTAATGTTTCTAATTCAACAGCATGGACTAAAGAAAAAGCAAAATAGTAGTATTTATAACAGCCTTGCTCCCATTCAGAAACTCGATCAAGTAAGCTATCGGCTGATGATAACTGGCGTAATTTGCCTCACTGCGGCGCTCATATGCGGAGCAATTTTTTATTCTAAAAATATTCAATCTGTACCAGTCTTCAAACTCATCGTCACCTGCCTAGTTTGGGTTGGTTACTGCGGCGTAATTGTCCTTCGCAATCAGCGTAAATTAGTAACTCGCCGCCATGCAATTACAGTGATCGCATTATTTATATTCGCACTACTTTCCTTGTGGCCTGTGCAATCAGCAAGATCGCACCCTCATGACTTCAGTGAAGAGCCACTTAAAAATGAGTGAAAATTCACTACAGTCACTGTTTATAATCGGTTGCTCTCACCACCGAACGCCTCTCGAAGTGCGCGAGCATCTTGCTATAGGCAAAGAAGAAGTAGAAGGATTCTTACTCGAGATTAAAGCAATACAAGGAATTCTTGAATGCCTAGTTTTAGCCACTTGTAACCGCCTTGAAGTCTATGGCATTGCGAAATCCCCTGAAATTCAGAGTCAAGTTTGCAATCTATTTTGTCAGCACCGCCATATTAATACAGCAGTATTTAATCAATACAGCTACCAAATTACCAATTTAGAAGTTATCCAACATGCCTTTGAGGTAGCTACCGGTCTTGATTCGCAAATGATTGGTGAAACTGAAATACTAGGTCAGATGAAGGATGCATATGCGTTAGCTAAAAGTATAAATTGCACAGGTAAGGTCATAAACCGACTTTTTGAAAAAAGTTTTCAAGCGGCAAAAGCAGCTCGCACCCAGACAAATATTACCAAAGGACAAGTAAGCATTGGTAACATTGCCGTAAGCCTAGCAGAAAGAATCTTTGGTGCGCTCGAGAGCAGTCGTGTCTTGTTACTAGGTTCAGGAGAAGTCGGCGCTTTGACCACATATGCATTAAAAAGTCGAGGCGTGACAGACATTACCGTTAGTAGTCGGACTTTTCAAAATGCCAAAAAATTAGCGAATCAGTTTAATGGAAATGTAATCGACTTTACAGATTTCCATACCCAATTGAGATTATTTGATATTATAATTTGCTCCACTTCTGCTCCAGACAGTATACTTAACTCAACAATGATTAGCTCAGCGTTAAGGACTCGTCCAGAAAGCCCTTTATTTTTAATTGATTTGGCAATGCCCAGAGATATCGACTCAGGAGTTGATACCATTGAGAATGTCTATTTGTACAATTTAGATGACCTCTCTGAAATTGCTAATGAGAATATGATCAATCGTAAAAATGATATCGATAAAGCTAGGCGCATATTAAAAACGCAGGCATGGGTACTGTGGCTGCAACTTCGACAACGCACAATTAGCGATCAAAAGGCAGTTACGTAGCTTGTCGTACGATTCAACAATATTTTCAATTTCTTCTAACCACTAGCATTGGTCTGGTCACTAACAGGAGCTTGCTCCTCTAAAAGCCTAGCTCTGCGATGCTTTTGAGGAAACTGCAGTGTAATAGCAGTTCCATCTCCTTCGCTAGACTCAATCCCAACATGGCCTCCATGAGCCCGCATTATTCGCTGCACGATTATCATTCCTAGTCCATGCCCTTCTTGTTTGGTACTATGGTAGGCCTGGAACACCTTAGAAAGATTCTCTTCAGATATACCAACGCCGGAATCAATAAATTGCACATACACATACTCATCATCACATCGCGCGTTAATCCGTAAACTGCCACCCGCCTGCATCGCCTCCATTGCATTTTTAACGATATTGAAAAATACTTGTTTTATTTGGCCACGATCACCCAATATCTTTGGTATTGATTCAGCTACTTCCATATTAACCCCAAGCTTTCTATCCACAAGCTCTGCCTCCTGTACCCGCAATACGTCTTCAACTAATTTAGTTAAATCAAGCTCGTTAAGCTCAGGCTTCTGTGGCCGCACTGCTTCAAGGAAATGGGTAATGATTCCATCTAAACGTTTCACCTCTCCTTGGCATACTTCTATTGACTCATTGAGTTGGGAACTATTCTTACCTGATAATATCTTATTTAATTTTCGCTCAATCAACTGCAAATGTATCGTAAGCGAGTTAAGAGGGTTACCTAATTCGTGGGCAACGCCAGCAGCCAATCCAACAATCGATCCAGTGCGCTCGCTTTCGAGCAATTCTTCCATGGAAACTTTATCTTCTGTCACATCAGAGAGCACAACGACATACCCACCACTATCAGTTTGTGAAACTTGAGCATCAATGGGCATCATGTACAAACGTACGTAACGATGCTCTGGATAGAATAATTCTAACTCTCTAGTCAATACTGGCGACCGCGCCTCCGTATCGGATTGTGGATCTATAGAGCGAGCTAAATCTGGAACCATTTTCCATAATCTTATAACCCCTATGTCGTTTTGCTTAAGCCCAATAATACCACTAGCTGCGTCATTAGCATATTGCACAACACCATCATCATCAATTACTAAGATACCATCTTGTATCGTATTAAAAATGGTCTCTTGTAATTTCCGTTCCCGTGCTAAGCGCTGCACTAAAATCCCTAAATTAACCGAATCAAGATCTTCGACTCTACCAAGGATTTTATCTAGCCCAATATTTTTCATAATAATGTAAAAGTATATTCATTAACTATAGATTAATAATAAATCTACTAGCATACTCTACAATGAAAATAGGAGTGTATCCTGACACCATAATATTTGAATAAAGTTGCTAGGTTAATGAGCCAAAAATCAAATTCTCTACTAAATACTTTAAAAAGAATCCTTTAGTATTTTTATTATTTCCTTCGCTACTGACTGTTTTGTATCTGGACCAAGTTCATACTTACTTCCACAGGAATTGAAGATAACTACCTCATTTGTATCTGTTGCAAAGCCTACACCACTCTTAGATATGTCATTTGCTACGATCCAGTCACATTTTTTATCTATAAGCTTCGAATGAGCATACATCTCCACATCTTCGCTTTCTGCCGCAAAGCCTATAACTAATTGATGCTCTTTTCGAATACTGACAGTTTTTAAAATATCTATTGTAGGCTCGCAATTTATGGAAATCGAGGCCTTGTCTTTTTTGACTTTTTTAGGATGGATTTTATGCGGCCTAAAATCACTCACAGCGGCAGCCATAATCAAAATATCACAAGCATCAAAAAGGGCATCTACTTGATGATACATTTCCTCTGCGCTAGTCACTGGATACAAAATACTACCTTCGGGCTCAACTAATGCGACAGGACCTGCCACCAAATCCACCGTCCATCCTTGCTCTACGGCTGCCTGAGCTAAGGCAAACCCCATTTTACCAGTTGAAGGACTACTAATATAACGTGCCGGATCGATATACTCACGAGTGGGACCAGCGGTAATCAAACAACGAATAGTGCTTGCATTTAACATAACTTAACAAAGCTTAAACAGACTCATGACTAAACATCAACCCATCAGCTCAATAGATACAGAAAATTCCAAGGAATCAAAAATCGAAGAGCCCAAGGAAAATATGCTACTGAATCTTGGGTTTAATCTTTTTTTGCCCATCGTTGTTTTAAATAAAGGAAAAAAATGGTTTGGCTCCTACTTGGAGATCTACTTCGAAAGTTCTGCTGTAGTAATTCTTATCATTGCACTCGCCTTCCCTATAGCTTACTTTATCTACGACTATTACAAGCGATCCAAATATAACTTCATCTCCATTGTAGGATTAGTTAGCGTACTCTTAACTGGCGGTATTGGTATCCTAAATATACCAACTGAGTGGTTTGCGATTAAAGAAGCACTTATCCCCTCATTAATTGGCCTTGCGATTATTATTTCACTAAAAACACCCTATCCCTTAATTCGTACACTCCTCTATAGCCCAGAGATTATGAATGTGGAAAAAGTGCAATATGCTCTTACATCCAGCCAAAACACAGTAGCGTTTGAAAAATTACTGCAGCGTTGTACCTATTTGCTAGCCAGTTCATTTTTACTAAGTGCTATACTTAATTATTTACTTGCAAGCTATATTGTAGTCAGCGCTAGTGGGACGGATGCTTTTAATGCTGAGGTCAGTCGCATGATGTTTTGGAGCTGGCCTG
>JAKVCN010000018.1 GCA_022448585.1 Puniceicoccaceae bacterium
GATAAGTCGCTCGTTTTCGCTTTCTACTCGTCGAACTCCTGCTAATTCAGCAGCTATACGTATTTTACATAGTTCGATTAGTGCGTCGACTACAACTGGTCGTTTGCCGAAACGATCTTTTATTTCTTCAGAAATAGTACGAATTTTTTTTGAATCTTCAGCTAGTGCTAAGCGGCGATAAAAGTCTATTCGTAATCGCGGCTCTGCGATATAATTTGTTGGTAAGCACGCTTCAATTATTCCGTTAAGAGATTTATATTCCGCTGCTTTTATTGCAGCAAAGTTGGTAGTTCCACTAGTGCTTCGCGATGCACCTCCACCTTCACCGCAGGCAATGAAGTCTAGCTTTACCTCTGCTCTTATTCGATCTGCTCCAGGTTCTCCTTTAAGGCGAGCAACGCTTTGTTTTAGTAGTTGGCAGTATAGTTCAAATCCAACTCCAGCAATATGACCACTTTGTTGCGCACCAAGCAAATTGCCTGCTCCACGTAATTCCAAATCACGCATTGCAATTCGGAATCCAGCGCCTAGTTGATCATGCTGCTTGAGTGCATGAAGGCGTTTCTGCGCTTTACTAACTAAGGGGGCATGTCGATGCAGTAACAAATAGGCATATGCTTGCTGCTTGAATCGACCTACACGCCCTCTTATCTGGTATAATTGTGCCAATCCGAACCTATCTGCTCCCTCGATTATTAATGTATTACAGTTTGGAATATCGATACCAGATTCAATAATTGTTGTGCATACAAGAACATCGAATTGTCCAGCCACGAACTCGGTCATCACTTTTTCTAGCGCTTGGTCTTCCATTTGGCCGTGACCTACCGCGACTTTAAGTGCAGGAAGCATATCGCGAATGCGCTGCGCTACAGCATTAATAGTAGTGACTTTATTGTGAAGATAGAAAACTTGGCCATTTCTATTTTTTTCAAATTCTATTGCTTGTTTAACAAGTTCTGGATCATAACTTTTAACAATAGTTTTGATTGGATGACGATTTATAGGAGCTGTTTCAATAACACTCATAGAACGAGCGCCAGAAAGGGCTAAATATAGGGTGCGAGGAATAGGCGTCGCACTGAGTGTAAGTATGTCCACCTCCGCACGTAGTTGCTTGATGGAATCCTTTTGTTTGACCCCAAATCTTTGTTCTTCATCTACAATTAGGAGACCAAGATTTTGAAAATAGACATCTTTACTTAAGAGTCGGTGAGTGCCAACAACAATGTCAATTTTACCCGCAGCTAATTGGGCTAAAGATTGTCTATTTTCTTTCGTAGTGCGAAATCGGCTGACTTGTTCAACGATAACAGGGAAGTTACTCATTCGCTCGCAAAATGTATTATAGTGTTGCTGGCAAAGTATCGTTGTGGGAGTTAGTAAAGCTACTTGTTTACCCGCAAGCACTGCCTTTAATGCTGCTCGAATCGCCACTTCAGTCTTACCAAAGCCTACATCGCCACAAATTAAGCGATCCATCGGAGCGGGTCGCTCCATGTCCTGCTTAGTCTGTTCAATTGCACTTTGTTGATCTGGCGTTTCTGAAAAGATAAAGGCATCTTCAAAGGTTTTCTGCAAAGAAGAATCTGGTGGAAATGCATAGCCATATGATTGCTTGCGGCGTGCGTGCAAGTTAAGTAACTCAGCAGCGTAATCTAAAGTTGCGATTTCAGCGGCTCTTCTAGTTTTATCCCAAGAGACTCCTCCGATCTTACCAAGCTTAGGAGAAGATTTTGTTAAGCCAACATAACGAGTTAACAGATGCGATTCATACAAAGGTACATGGATCGTCATATTGGCTGCAAATTCTACGGAAATAACTTCCTTGGTGCCGCCCTGTATATTTAGCTTTGTTAAGCCGCGAAAAAGACAGATTCCGTGTTGGAGGTGCACTAAAGGATCGCCATCAGCAAGCTCGCTAAAATCAAGTAACTGATCGACTTGAGAATACCTTAATTGTGTGGGTACTTTTCTGGTCTTATTTTTAAGTTTTTGGTTATTAAAAAATTCATGATCACAGATCAAGACGAAGCCTTTATTGTTTGATTCTGGAAATATATTTGCGACATCTTTTGATTTATTACTTTTGCGATACAAAAACCCAGAGCTCAAGAAACCAATCAAATACTTTGGTTGTAGCTTAGCAGTTATGGGATTTTTAGCTAGAGATTTTCCAATATTCTTAATCTGATCTTTATCAGCACAAACAAACACAATTGTAAGATTTTCTAGTTTTGCCCAATCCGCGATTTGAGACTCAAATCGGTGAAGAGAATCTTGCTGAGATTTATAATAGTTATCCCTTTCATCATATCTATAGTTTTGGTGCCGATAGTAGGCGGTAGCTTCAGTAGATATTTCTAGGCGTGGGCTTGAGCGAAATAGTTTAGGATCTGTATCAAGTGAGCACAATGCGACGCATCTTTCTTTAGCCTCACTTCGTGATTGGAGTAGCTCATAGAAAGTTGTTATCGTTTTTTTTGTAGGGCTTTTTTGCGTAAAGTGATTTGGGTAATCGCTAGCTAATTTAGCAGGCTCTAATAGGATCCAATGAACTCCGCTTATTGGTAGAAATTCAACTAATCCACCATCTTTTTGCGATTCATTTGAACGGATTGCAGCACAAATGCTAATTTTGTTAGTTGGTTCTATAGATCGCTGTGTTAGTGGATCGAAAAAGCGTATACTCTCTAATTGATCTCCAAAAAAATCCAGACGGTACGGTTGCTGGGAGTCGTAAGGGTAGATATCAATTAGGCCACCGCGAATAGCTATTTGCCCTGGGAACTCACAGACAGCTTCCGCATCATAATCTAGCTCTTGAGTCAGACGCTTGATCAATGCTTGAAAGGAGGTAGTATCGCCTACTTGGAGTTGAATCTGCTGCGCTTCAAAAGTTTTTCGAATAGGACAAGTTCCAAAGAGTGCTTGTGGAGTAGTAATTAAAAGACGATAGCGAATCGGTTTAGTAAGTAGCTGACTTAAAACGCTGAGTCGCTCACAGCTGCTATAATCGCGCCGATTAGCGTCAATATTAGTTAGTGGATCTTCCTTGAAGCTGAGGGCTTGAATTCCAATTTGTGGATCAATCCAAGAGGCGAAAGTAGCACATTCGTAGGCTAGCCTTTGTGCTTGTTCTGAACTCGATACTAGTGCTACTGACAAACCAAAATCAGTTTTTTGAATTGATATTTTGGTGAGTAGAGCAGCGCTAGCCTCTTCACAACATCCGTGAATAACTTCCCAGCTATTGTTTTTCATTAAATAGATAGCTTTTTTAGGGCAGCATTAGCAGCTGCAGTTTCTGCGTCCTTAATCGAACTACCCTCTCCCATACCAAGTATCTTACCAGAGAGCAAAACTTTTACCTCATATCTACGCGCGTGGTCCGGACCTTTTGCAGAATGGAGGGTGTAATTCGGAACTGCTCCATCTTGATGTTTTTGACTCCATTCTTGAAGTTGGCTTTTTGGAGTACCTCTGCTGGCAATATCGATATCTTGATTTAGTAAATTACTAAACAGTAGTTTAATGCTACGCTCCGCCGCTTTAAGTCCTCCATCCAGATAGATTGCCCCAATAACTGCTTCAAGTGTATCCTCTAGCATAGATTTACTTGGCTGAGCATGGCTTTTACGATGTGCACCACTTACCTCTAAAATTTGATCAAGATTTAAAAAATAGGCTTTCTTAGCTAATGTGTGTCCGTTAACTATACTCGCTCGCATACGATCTAGTTTACCTTCCTCCGCATGCGGAAATTTAGAATATAAAGCATCAGCAATTATTAGCCCCAGAACGGAATCACCAAGAAATTCAAGCCGTTGATTGCCTTCTGAGCCTAGATTTAAACTGGAGTGCTTTAGTGCTTTTTGCAAAAGCGTTGGGTCATTGAATGTATAGTCAATTTGTTGCTCAAGACTGCTTGTGTATGTGGGCATAGTAAATATTACGTGTTTTATGACTTTCCTGCTTGCTCCTAAGAACAGAGCAAGCAATAAGGCTAAAATACACAAAACTTAATTGGTCTCAATGCCGAGAAATCTTTATCTGTTAGCAACACTTTACAATTGTCTAAATTAAAAATGTACCCAAATGGGGACAAAATTTTTGTCCTTGATACCAATGTTCTCCTTCATGATCCGCAGTGTCTTTATAAATTTGAGGAAAACATATTAGCTATCCCAGTTGAGGTACTTGAAGAACTAGACCGCAAAAAGTCTGCTCCCGGTGAGCTTGGTTATGCCGCGCGTAGCGTGCATCGAGATTTACGCGACCTTTTTGATGCCGATGTAGTTGCAGTCCCTATGGATTTAGGGGATCGTTGTAGTTCAACACTTGGATGTGGTTTACCTAATGCAGGGCAGCTTATTGTCGCAATTAATGATTATATAATTGATGGTGATGTTGAAAGTGAGGGGCTCGACCGTTTAATGGCAATTCTGCCTGATTTGGGTAAAATGGATAACCGAATTCTTGCCTCTGTTATCTTTTTGAAGGAAGCGAATCCTAAAAAGCGAGTCATTTTAGTTACAAAGGATGCCAATATGGCGCTTAAAGGGATAGCACTCGGCTTGGAAGTTGAGGATTACTTAAATGACAAAGTCAGCGATGATAAATTAGGTGGAATTAAGACCGTTTCTGTTGATGATGTTGATTATGAAAGATTTCTTGATGAGCATGGAATTGATCTAGCTCTTGAGTTAACGCAGCAACTATTTATAAATGAGTATGTATTCATTAGTAATGGCAAATTCAAGCAACCAGCTCGCTACCGTGGAGATGGTCAACTAGATGGTCTTATTTTAGGGGAGCATGTCGGAATAAAGATTCCAAAAGGTATTAGAATAAATCCGTTAAATGATGATCAGCGTATGCTAATGGATGCTTTATTAGATGAGGATATTAAACTGATTACATGTTGTGGCAAGGCTGGCACAGGGAAGACGCTTATTTCAATGGCTATGGCGCTCTATCAAACTTTGGGAGAAGATAATTTATATGAACGTGTATTTATTACCCGTCCTTTAGTTCACATTGGCAAAGATACTGGCGCTTTGCCCGGAACACTTGGAGAGAAAATGGCGCCTTATATAGCACCTTTTTTTGATAATTTAGAGGTGCTCTTCAGTAATAGAAAACTATCTAGCCAGTCACAGTTCGAGCAAGATCAAGCACATATTGATAAAATTACTTCGAATCGTAAGCGTAAGAAAGCTTTAGCTAAGTTAGCAAAAATGCCATTGCTAGGAGAGGACGAAGATGAAGATAGTAAGCCACGTAAACCCTACCAGTTTCTATTTGACTTTGATCTAGTCGTTGTTGAAGCGATGACATTTATTAGAGGTCGTTCATTAGCGAACACTATTTTCATTATTGATGAAGCTCAGAACTTAACTCCCCATGAAGCTAAAACTGTAGTTAGTCGCATGGCTGAAGGTTCAAAGGTTATTTTATTAGGAGATCCTGACCAAGTAGACAGTATGTTTTTGGATGCAGCCTCAAACGGTTTAGTTCATACAGCACAACGATTGAGAGGAACAGACATAACTGCGCACATAGAGCTATCTACTGGAGTGAGATCAGCTTTAGCTGACCTTGCTGCTGACTTATTATAGGTCGCAATAAAGCTGTAATATAGTCAGTACAGCTAGTACTAATTTTGTATTTTAACTTTTATTTCTTAGCCAATTGTGCATGTTCAATTCCCCATAGCCAGAGTAGGTCAGCTAAACGATTAAGATAAATTATGAGTTCGGATCGGACTGAAGTACCTGATTCTTTAAGCGCTATGGTACCACGCTCTGCTCGGCGGCATGTTGTACGGGCTTGATCAAAAAAGGCATCTGCAATGGTTTCACCTGCTTGTGTCCATCCTTTAAATTGTATTTTCTTTTCGTTTTTTTCTATCAAACTAGTCAAGCGATCAATTTGTTTTTTATGGATTACTTTATCAGCATATTTTTTATGGTAACGGGCTTGATCCAAATCATCTGTCGCCAATTCTCCCATAAAGTGTACAAGCTCAATTTGAATTTCTAAAAGTTGGGTCTTCGCATTAACATCCATGCAGTGCGCACGGCATACACCTAATGAAGAGGCTAATTCATCTACACTGCCGTAACAAACTACTCTAGGATGCGTCTTAGAGACCCGCTTATTAAAAAGCAAAGATGTGCTGCCATCATCTCCTGTTTTAGTAGAAATACTCAAAGTCTAAAATTGTTGCAAATTTACCTTATAATTTACGTATTCAAAATTTTATGGATAACGGTGGATCTATTTCTGCAAGGTTAATTGTTTTAAATCAGCACCACTTGGGCTTTGGAAAGATTCAAGATTAAATTCTGGAAGGACTGAAAAAAGATGATCGAAAATGTCACTTTGTATTGCCTCAAATTGCACCCACTCAACAGTGTTGGTAAAGACATATATTTCTATTGGCAATCCATTCTCGGAAGGAGCGAGTTGCCGAACAATTAGTGTCATGTCTTGGTGTACATCTGGATGATTACGCAAGTACTCTATGCAATAGGCGCGAAAGGTGCCAATGTTAGTTAAGTGGCGACCATTAATTAATTCTGCTAGATTGCGACTAACCGCGTCGTTGTGTAAATGAATATCATTAAGCTTTTGTTCGAGGTAAGGAACCAAAACCTTTATTTGTTTGAAGCGTTCGAGTAATGGTTCGTCAACAAACTTAATACTATTTGTGTCTAGCTTAATTGCTCGCTTAATTCGGCGACCGCCTGATTCACTCATACCCCTCCAGTTTTTGAATGAGTCAGTAATCAGCGCATAGGTAGGGATAGTTGTAATAGTCTTGTCCCAGTTTTGTACCTTTACTGTAGTGAGTGAGACATCAATTATATCTCCATCAGCGCCACGACCTGGCATTTCAATCCAGTCGCCGACCATTACCATTTGGTTGATTGAAAGTTGAAATCCTGCTACTAAACCCAGAATCGCATCTTTAAAAATTAATAAAAGAATGGCTGTGACTGCCCCTAGGCCGGAGAAAAATACTAGCGGTGATTTGCCTAAAATTGCAGCTAGTATAAATACTAACCCAATTAAATTGATGACTAATTTAGCCGCTTGTGTGAAGCTTTTAGCAGGGTAGCGTTTACCAACTTCTGCTTCTTCCCATAGTGCGCGTAAGAAATTAAGTAACGCATCAATAAACATCAGCGTAATTACAATGATGTAGGTATTAACGATCGTAGTTATTATAGAAATAGCATTAGAGTTTGTTGCAAAAAGTACTGGGGCATATAGGTGAATTATTGCTATCGGTACTAGATGAGAACAACGGATTATCACTTTGTATTGAATTAGTCGATCATCCCAACGAATACGGCTTTTTTTAATAAGTGGATGAATGACTAAGCTAATTATGCTTTTGGCTAATATATTGGTGATTAGCGCAACCATGATCAGTGCTGACACTATACCAATAAAACTTAAGGTAGATGCGAGGGTATCCGGAAGTCCTAACTGTAATAGCCAATTGTAGATTGTAGTAGCGGTCATAGGTTTATATCTGTGTGATAATCCATTCTTTTGCAATGCTAGAGCGCACGAGAAAGAATTCTTACTGCTTATAATTTATACTTATGATAGCTTGATATGATTTAGATTCTGGCCAGAGTAAAATTGTTATGCTCAAGTTTTTGCTACTATTATCTACTCTATCTTTAGCTTTTACCTATGGACAATCTGATCGCTATGAGTTGTGGGTTGCGTTGGAACGTTTTAGCCAAACCTACGGAGGAGGACTAGATGAAGAAGGCCTTAAGTCAGTCCTAGTAGAAGGACAGATAACGCAAGGTACAGATCAGTATGATTTTATTTTGCGCAAGCGTAGTCCCGATTCAATACGCTACACGCAAAGTAGGGCAGATAGATCGATAACTTTTGGCTATAACGGAGTAAGCGGCTGGCAGTTAACTAATTGGGAAGAGAGTTCTGAGATTCGTGCTTTAGATAAATTTGAAATAGCTATTCTACGTGAAGAGGCTGATTTTGAAGGGCCACTTTTACGAAACTTTGAGAACTATAATAATCGCATTCGTTTAGTTAGATCAGATAGAGTTAGTGACGAACCAGTCAGGGTAATTGAGATTGATAGAATCAACCAACAAACAATACGCTACTATTTAAGTGAAAAGAGTAATTATATTTTAATGCGCGAATCTTTTAATACTAAAGGCGAATGTATTTTAACTACTTATTACCGAGACTATCGTTTAATTAGCAATTTCCCATTTGCTTTTGAAGTAGAGAATTTTGTTGGCGAAGAAATGGTTTCATTTGCTAAGATATCAAAGGTAGTGGTTAATCCTGGGGTTCTAAGTTTTTATTTTGAGAAACCTAGCCATTAATTTTTTTTGATAGAATCATCGTCTAAATTGTCTCTTAGTTCTTTAATTATTCTAAGTCTTCTAAGTTCTGATTTTAAAAATTTACGGAAGTTTTCGTAGCGAGGTAGTATACCTTTTGTTTCCAAAAGATTTTGTTTAAGCTCAAATTGAGTGCAAATTGTGTAGATTGCCATATCCAAAATATTTTCTGGGTCATCTATCTGAGCTAAAAAATTGTGAACTTCTCTAGGGATAGGCGCACCTAAATTTATTTGAGCTTGGATCAAATTTAACAAGTCAGGCTTTATGGTATCCATCAAGTCCAGTGAGCCACCAGGATTACTATGCACTTGAGTGATTCGTGCTTTTCGATAAGGTTCTTCACATATAATCTCTTTAAATTGAACTCGTGCTAAACCTTGTAAAATAAGGTTAGAAGTTCCGTCTAAATTTTTTTGGCAAGCTCTAACTATTCCAATAGCTGCGATGGACCTAGGTGTCTCCAATTCAAGAGCTCTCTGTGATGAATCATCAAGTGCAGCAACTGCAAAGATTCGATTATTTTTTAATACCTCATCAAGCATCTCCCTATAACGAGGTTCAAATATGTAAAGTGGCATCATTGCCTGTGGGAATAGTACCGTCGAACTGAGTGTCATAACTGGTACTTCACTGGGGATCTTAATCTCTTGAATTATACTTGGATCCATGCGTCTGGATGTAATTTTGATTTATCTGGATCTGAATGTTCGGCATAATAAACAGCCATTTTAAAATAACGAATACGGTCTGGCGGTATAGTTATTGTGCGAGACAGCGCGTCTTCAAAAAGAGCCTCTGGAGCACGTCCTTGTAATTGAAAAATATCTTTGACACCTATATCCATAAGATTGCGTGCGGTCTCTACATTCATTCGTGGAATTCGCATAAGCGGGGAATTGAGCGCTTCATAATCAACTTTTTTTTTCTGGTTTTGCACAGATTTTAATTTTGTAGGAGATTTAACTTAATTGCAATCATTAGAGTTATCTCGTTAATAAATTTATGAATATTTAGCTACTACCTCTTAATTTGAGTGTGACAAAAATATACACTATAATTCTATGCAGCGACATCACATGTGACTAAGTGTCTCATTTATTAACGAAAAATTATAAAAATAATATTGTATATAATATTTAAGTTGTTGATGTACAGTTATTTAAAAAACAAAATAATTTAAGGCATCATCTATGCTTACAAATTGGCATGAGTAAAATCATTGGTATAGATTTAGGTACAACAAATTCTTGCATGTCTGTTATGGAAGGTGGAGAACCTGTTGTAATTCCGAATTCAGAGGGTGCACGTACAACACCATCTATAGTTGCGTTTGCAAAGAATGGTGAGCGCCTAGTTGGACAAGCCGCTAAGCGGCAAGCTGTTACCAATCCAAGTAATACAATTTTTTCTGCTAAGCGATTGATTGGCCGCAAGTACACTGAGGTAAAAGAAGAATCTTCGTCATTACCATACAAGGTTGTTAAGGGTAAAAACGGTGATGCATATATTGAAGCGAATGTTGATGGTAAGACTGAACAATTCGCTCCAGAGCAAATTGCAGCGATTGTTTTACAAAAGCTGAAAGCTGACGCAGAGGCTTACTTAGGAGAGAAGGTTACTGACGCAGTAATTACTGTTCCAGCATATTTCAATGATGCACAGCGTCAAGCTACTAAGGATGCTGGAAAGATTGCTGGACTTGAAGTTAAGCGTATCATTAATGAACCCACAGCAGCTGCACTTGCCTACGGCCTTGATAAAGGCAATGATGAATTAATTGCTGTTTATGATTTAGGTGGTGGTACATTCGACATTTCGATATTAGAGATCGGCGATGGTGTCTTTGAAGTTAAAGCAACCAACGGTGACACCCACTTAGGGGGTGATAATTGGGATAGTGCTTTAATTGATTTTCTCATAGATGAGTTTAAGAATGAGCAAAGTATCGACTTAAGTGGCGATAAAATGGCTCTTCAGCGTCTCAAAGAAGAGGGTGAAAAAGCCAAGATTGCTTTATCCTCCACTCAAAGCACGGACATAAATCTTCCTTTCATTACTGCGGATGCTACTGGGCCAAAGCACTTGAATATTACTCTAACCAGAGCTAAATTAGAGCAGATTTGTGATTCACTCTACGAACGTACTAAAGCACCATTTAAGGCATGTCTGAAAGATTCTGGCCATTCAGTCTCTGAGATAGCTGAATTAGTTCTTGTTGGTGGTATGACTCGTGCCCCCAAAGTAGTTGAGGTCGCTGAAGGTCTTGCCGGAAAAGCACCTCACCAAGGAGTAAATCCAGATGAAGTTGTTGCCATTGGAGCAGCTATTCAAGGCGGAGTACTTCAAGGTGATGTACGTGACGTTTTATTATTAGATGTCACCCCACTGACCCTTGCAATTGAAACAGCAGGTGCGGTTGCAACTGCGATGATTGATCGTAATACGACAATACCGACTAAAAAGAGTCAGACCTTTTCTACCTATGCAGACAATCAAACAGCTGTAGATATTAAGGTTCTTCAAGGAGAGCGTCCTATGGCAAATGACAATAAGATGTTGGGTACTTTTCGCTTGGATGGTATACCAGCTGCAGCCCGCGGTGTACCTCAAGTTGAGGTAACTTTTGATATTGATGCCAACGGAATACTGAATGTAAGTGCTAAGGATCAAGGTACTGGTAAGGAACAAAAAATTACCATAAGTGGATCATCTGGTTTAGATAGTGAGGAAGTTGAGAAGTTAAAGCGCGAAGCCGAGGAGCACGCGGCGGATGATGCTAAGACAAAAGAAGCAGTCGAAGCGCGAAATGAATTAGACAATATTATTTATCAATCAGAAAAACAGATAGGTGAATTAGGCGATAAAATCCCATCAGAGAAAAAAGTAGAGTTAGAAGAAGCTATCGCTGAGGCTAAGCAAGTACTTGAAAACCAAAACGCTGATACTGATTCTCTAAAAGCGCCTGTAACAAAAATTTCACAAATTATGCAATCTTTTGCTCAAGATCTCTATGGTCAACCTGAGGCGGAAGCTGCTCCTAGTGCAGACAACTCTGCTGGAGGTACTACTGAACCAAAGCAGGCAGAAGCTGAAACGGTCGATGCCGATTTCGAGGTCGTTGATGAGGAGAAGAAAGACGATTCATGATTATTTTACGTTTAGGGGCTTTCTCTAAACGTTTAAACTTACAAACTACAATTATTCATTAATAAACATATAAGCTATGAAAATAAAACCACTCGGTGAACGCGTACTATTAAAGCGCATTGAAGAAGATGAACAAATTCGTGGCGGAATCATTATTCCAGATTCTGCCAAGGAAAAATCACAGGAAGCTGAAGTTATTGCTGTTGGCACTGGGAAGGCAGACGACAAGCCATTCTTTGTGAAGAAGGGTGACCGGGTTCTAATGCCTCAATATGGTGGCACCGCAGTCAAGCTTGATGGAGTAGAATACACAATCATTGAAGAAGACAACCTACTAGGCGTTGTCGGCTAATTTAATAACTAACTTTAACAAATCAAAAAATATTATGGCTAAGCAAATTTTATTCGACGAAGCAGCACGTAAAAAAGTTTTAACAGGTGTGGAAACTCTTTCCAACGCTGTTAAAGTTACACTTGGACCAAAAGGTCGCAATGTGCTACTAGACAAAAAATTCGGTGCTCCGACTGTTACTAAAGATGGTGTTACTGTTGCTAAAGAAATCGATCTATCCGACCCATTCGAAAATATGGGTGCTCAAATGGTACGTGAAGTTGCTTCAAAGACTGCGGATTCTGCAGGTGATGGTACAACAACAGCCACTGTTTTGGCAGAATCGGTCTACAGAGAGGGCATAAAAAATGTAGCTGCTGGGGCAAACCCTATCTATCTCAAACGCGGTATCGACCGTGCAGTGGCTGCCGCTACAGAAGCCTTTGCTAAACAAAGTAAAAAGGTAAAAGATCGTGAAGAAATCCGTCAGGTTGCCACAGTTTCCGCTAATTGGGATACTGAAATCGGTGATATCATAGCGGAGGCTATGGACCGTGTAGGCAAGGACGGCACTATTACCGTTGAGGAAGCGAAGTCGATTGAAACATCTCTTGAAGTTGTCGAAGGAATGCAGTTTGATAAGGGTTATTTATCTCCTTATTTCTGTACTGATGCTGACGCACAAGAAGTTAATTTTGAGGATGCTCACATCTTAATACATGAAAAAAAGATTTCAAATCTTAGTGAAATCTTGCCACTACTTCAAAATGTAGCAAAAACTAACAAGCCATTATTAATTATTGCAGAAGACGTTGAAGGTGAAGCACTAGCTGCACTAGTAGTTAACAAGCTACGTGGCACTTTAAATGTTGCTGCAGTCAAAGCTCCTGGCTTTGGCGACCGTCGCAAGGCTATGCTCGAGGATATTGCGATACTCACAGGTGGGCGTTGCATCACTGAGGATTTAGGAATCAAGCTTGAGAATGTGCAAGTTAGTGACCTTGGCAAAGCAAAGCGTATTACAGTAGATAAAGAAAATACTGTAATTGTTGAAGGAGCGGGAAAAAGCTCCGACATTCAAGGTCGTGTTAAATTGATCCGTCGCCAAATAGAAGACACTACTTCCGACTATGATCGCGAAAAGCTTCAAGAGCGTCTTGCGAAAATCGCTGGAGGCGTAGCAGTAATTAATGTAGGCGCCCAAACTGAGCCGGAGATGAAGGAAAAGAAGGATCGAGTTGACGATGCTCTTCATGCTACTCGCGCTGCAGTTGAAGAAGGTATTCTACCAGGCGGTGGAGTTGCACTTCTTCGTGCTTCAAAAGCGATTGAAAAAGCAGCAACTGAGTTAGATGGTGATGAAGAGTTAGGTGCTCAAATAGTACGTCGTGCAATTGAAGCACCGCTCCGCCAACTATGCACAAATGCAGGTGTTGAAGGTTCTCTTGTTGTCTCAGAAGTTTTAAAGGCTAAAGGATCTATGGGTTACAACGTAGCTACAGGTAAATATGTTGACTTACTTCAAGCTGGTATCGTAGATCCGGCTATGGTGACAAGAACGGCCTTGCAAAATGCAGGTTCAGTCGCAGGTCTGCTACTGACTACTGAGTGCATGATTACAGATGAGCCAGAAGAAAGTTCTGCGGCGCCTGCTATGCCTGACATGGGTGGCATGGGTGGCATGGGCGGTATGATGTAATTATACAGCTAGTCTTCATTAAGCTTATTAATTATCAAAAGCTCCCCTGTAATGGGGAGCTTTTTTATGCATAAGGCAGCTTTAATTTGAATTGCAAAAGCAAGGTTAGCACGCAAAGTTTAGTTAACTCTGCGGTGTTCGAGCCATTTCGGAGTTCTGTCCTTTACTCTTTTAAAATCGGGAGCTTGAACCTTGTTAGTGACTGTCCTGCCGTCAACCGGAAGACAAAAACTAACTAGAGAGCACCCACCTTGGAAAACAAAGGCCAAGGACTCCCCCTATACGGCACAGGCGGGGTTACTTTTCAGTAAACAGCGCTGAACTTTAATTACAGTAATAGAGCTGTTTATTTACTACATCCCTAATAATAATAACAAGCAGGCTATAGGTAGTTTGTATCTATGTTTATTTACAGTCTACATGCGCTGACTATACTTCTTACCAAGAACATTCTCATAATCTACTCGTTTGTGACCTTGCTGTTATTATTATTTTTTTGATTGAAAATTAGTGTAGTAACAAACGTAATTTCACCAGCTATTAATATCCACTACACTGGATTTAAATATCGATCATTGTTAGTGGAATGTAAAAGGGGAGTCTAATTATCCGCTAGTTCGATGGATCGTTTTTTAGCTGCAGTGATTGCTTGTTCGATTAAGTTGCGAAAATTAGAATTACTAAGTACTTCTAGGGCAGCGGCGGTTGTTCCTGCTGGTGATGTAACAGCCTCACGTAATTGTTCAGGACTTTCTTTACTCGAAGTGAGGAGCATACTTGCTCCTAATAAGGTATCAATGGTTAATGCCGACGCGAGCTCTTTATCGAGTCCATTATTGATTGCAGCTTCAATTAGCGCCGCAGCAAATTCAAATAAGTAAGCTGGGCCGCTTCCACTGAGTGCAGTAACTGCATCTAGGTCTGTTTCATTTACTTTGTGGAAGTTGCCAAGTGATCCGAGTATATTGTCGACTATCTTTTGATCTTTAATGGATAGTTTGCTCCATGAGGAATATGCAGTGACGCCAGCACCAATTTGGCCTGGCATGTTCGGCATGGTTCGTAGAATATTGCGAGCTAATTTGAATTTTTCGTTTATTTTACTTAATGGAATACCCGCTAAAATAGAGAGTACAAGCTTACCATTTGCTACATCAGCAACACTCTTTTTGATCTGATTGAATTGCTGCGGTTTGCATGCTAAAACAATCGTTTCTGATGAGTGAATCTCATCTGTAATATCGTCAAGATATTTGATTTTCGTTTCCTCTGCTAATCGTGCTCCGGTACTGTCTTCGCCACAAGTACAGGCGATTTCAATTGGCTTGTAATGATTCTTTTCTATTAGTCCTTTGATAATAGCCGATGCCATTCGTCCAGCACCAATAAAAACTATCTTTGTATCTTTCTTAATCATGAGTTTAGGTTTTTGATTTACCGTGTGTTTTATATTGGATGAGTTAGTATCGCAGATACACCGCCACTTTTATTTTCGACTATACGAACGTCACCACCTAAATTTCTAATTGTATGTCGAGCTATAGTTAGTCCCATTCCACGACCAACAGCAGTTTTTGTTGTTACAAATGGCTCAAATATTTCTTCAGTGATTTCCGAATCTATACCGTTACCGAAATCTGTGACGGTAATTTCAATATTGGAATTAGATCCATCTGCTGTTTTGGCGATATCTAGTTGTATTCTACGGTTTTTGTCTTCCATGTTATCTATGTAGCTTTCATAAGCATTAGAGAGTAATTTACATAGTATAAGTTCGAAAATTTCTGCATTAGTAGTAATCTGTTCGTCCCTCTTCAAATCGGTGCAGACTGTAATATTTGCTACACATTGGTGTTCGTGGCTAAAGCGAGCAATGGTACTTTCGACAAGAGCTTTTATCGATATTTCTTCCAGTTCGAAGGTCTCCTTACTGGCAATGGAGGACAACTGACGAATAATCTCTACCATGCGAGAAACTGCATGATCCATTGACCCTAGGCACCTTTCTATCATCTTTTGATTCTTAGAGCTATTTTTAATTAGGTCAAGATAGCCGACGACTACTCCAAGCAAGTTATTTAAGTTATGCGCAATTCCTTGGGTGATTGAGCCAACTGCTGCTGTTTTTCGAGCATCTCCTAGTCTTTTTTGAAGTACTATATTATCTCGATAAATTGATTGTAAGCGTAATTGAGTATTAACACGCGCAAGAGTTTCTTCCAAATCAATAGGTTTAGTAATATAATCTACCGCACCTGCTTCAAGCCCTTCAATTTTTTGCTGCTTTGCTACGCGCGCAGTAATGAAAATAATAGGAATTGCCTTATTCTTAGGGTCTGCCTTTATTCGCCGGCATGTTTCGATGCCGTCCATCTCAGGCATCATTATGTCAAGTAGAACAATATCTGGATGAAAAGAAGCAACTTTTTCTAAGCATTCACGACCATTGAATGCAACCGATACATCCATAGACTCTCGCCGAAGTTTGCTTTGCAACAACTTCACGTTGATTGGTTGATCATCAACGACTAAAATCTTAGGTTTTTTTTGTGTACTCAAAGTAATGTTTTCTGCGAGACGTTTTAGGTATTATTTTAAAAAATGTACGATTGAATTAGAGCCTCAACAATCTGTAAATTAAAACTGTAATTGTAAAAAGTTGCACATTTTAGACATAATTTATGTCCACTCTTGTTAGCATTTTTTCGTCTATAACTATGGTTCTAGACAATAAATCATGACCCATTTGTCTGCGTTTGTTAAATAGGAGTGCGCTCAATGTAGCGATGAAGCCAAGCGGTGGAATAAAAAAGAATACTGCTGTCTTAAAGCCGCCTCGTATGACTCCAGTTACAAATGGTGGAGGGCTCAGTGTGATTGTACTTACAGTTCGCAAGCGACACGCCTTTTTACCTAATGTGACTGCAAATAAGGCTTCGCTTAAAGAAAAATACAGCCAAAAAGTAAGCAAATGAAGTTCATTAGCAAAATTTAGTGCGATGCTTAAATTATGATTGGGTTTCGGTAGCGCTATTTCACTTCTTTCACTTGAACTGACCCAATTAGTTAATCTTTCACCCCAGAGTATGAATTCATGGTATGTTCCTGGGTGGGTTTGTGGTAATACTATCTTCCAAATTATTATTGCAGCAACCGCACTAACTAGAACGATATCAAGTAGGAAAGCGAGAGCACGAATACCGATTCTTGCTGGTGGCAGTGAGCCCTCGTCATTGAATACTAAATCCAATGCATTTTTACTATCACTTTTAAGTACATCTGAATCTGATGCTTTATTTTTTTGCATTGGATTACTCATGTGGAATGGACTTCTTTATATGCTCGAATCGTATTGTGCATAAGCATGGCGACTGTCATGGGACCAACGCCACCTGGCACTGGCGTAATTAGTGAAGCCTTTTTACTAACTAGCGCGAAATCGACATCACCAACTAATCGATAACCGCGAGAGCGACTTGAGTCTTTTACTCGATTAATGCCAACATCAATCACAGCCACACCTTCTTTGACCATATCAGCAGTGACGAAATTTGCTCTTCCGATAGCTGCTATTAGAATGTCTGCCTTTCGCGTAATATTTTCCAGATTAGTGGTACGAGAATGACAAATTGTTACGGTAGCATTGCCTGAAACTGCTTTACGAAGCATGAGCAAAGCTATTGGTTTTCCTACTATGAGGCTACGCCCAAGTACAACTACATGTTTACCCTCTGTGCTTATATTACTGCGTTGAATTAATTCAATAATTCCTGCGGGCGTACATGCTACAAATCCCTTAGGACTCTCTTGGCATAATCTTCCAATATTAATAGTGTTAAACCCGTCTACGTCTTTATAAGGTACAACTCGATTGAAGGTTTCTGTTTCATCAATATGCTTAGGCAAGGGTGCTTGAATGAGTATCCCATTTACTGAGGGGTCACAATTTAAGATATCGATTTGCTCAAAAAGTGCTGCCTTGTTGACGTCTTCAGGGAGTATAAAAAGTCGACTTTCAATGCCAATTTGCTCGGCTGTTTTTTGTTTTTTGCGCACATATGAAACCGAAGCAGGGTCTTCACCAACTCGAATAAATGCGACGACAGGTTTGCCATTTTTGAGCTTACTAACCTCGTTGGTAAGTTCTTCAATTATAACTTTTGCTATAGCGTTACCGTCGATGAGTTTCATTGATAAAAATAAGTTATTTTGCTAGTCTAAGGCTGCGCGCTTGAATAACAAGCTCTGTACTGCCGGGTACTAAAGGACGGACTTCTCCAGTTATGGTTACTTGTTGGTCTAAGTAGGGACGAAGGTCACTGAAAAAAAGGCTAGACATATCAATATATGCAATCCGTCCATTTGCTGCACGCAAGCGTAGAGGATAGCGCGGACCGTAGTTGCGCAGACGTCTTACAAGAGTACCGCTTAACGTGCGAGTTAGTGTTTTATTTGCCCACTTAGGTCGGTTAGGAGATTGGCGTATTGAGGGTTTTTTTGAGGTATCAACTATGATTTCGCTAACTGCAACTTGATCATCCTGTGGTAATAGATATGTACTATCTAAAAAGTTTGATGCGGTATCATCTAAGCTTTCTAACCCTAGTTGTGGCACTTCAGTAAAATAAGCCGTAGTCTTTTTTTCGATTTCTACTAATGTCCAATTTTCATCAATTGAATCTAATAAAGTGTATTGGTCGTTCTTTTGAGCCATAGCTATTATTATAGCGCTATCCATTGGTTTCTCTCTTATTGTTATACCCTGAGTCGCTGAGTCTTGCTGTAAAAATGAGTTTTTTGCAACGTATCCTTGTATTATAATTGGATAATTTGTCTGCTTCCAAATGCTTGCAGTTAGAGGTTCACTAGATATCGAAGAAGCACTTAGTATTGCATCATTAGTGGGATCAACTCGTGCAATGATGGCTGCATTGTTGGCAGGCTTTGCTAGTAATAAAATTTTTTGAGCTACGGATTTATTAAACAGTAAAAAGGATGAACAAGCAATTAAACTGTACTGAAAGAGTGAGTGCATTTTCATATTTTAGTAGAGAGTAAATAAGTGACGATTTCTAGGTGAAGAGCAGATCGATTTCTTTTTTACCCAGAATCTTAATTCCTCCCTTTGGAATATTCTTTAAAATTATACCACCGATTTGAACACGTACTAATTTTTTAACGTAATAGCGGTTTGCTTCAAAAAGCCGTCGGATTTCGCGCTTTTTTCCGTGGTGCAGGTGAACTTCAAGTCGCCGAGCACTTCCTTCTCCTAGCGTTGGCACTGGAATTACTTTTTCGGCTTTGAGAAAATCGCCTTCATAATCGACTCCTTTTAGAAGCTTTTGAATGTCGGATTTATCAAAATCGCGATTTAATACTACTCGATAGCGCTTGGTAATACAGGTACTCGGATGGCTAACACGGTGTGCAAGCTCTCCATTATTTGTTATAACTAACAACCCCTCACTGTCTTTATCTAGTCGGCCTGCACAAAACATTCTTTGACGCTGCAAATCAGCTGGAAGTAGATCGAAAACGGTACGATCGGCAAATGGATCTGAATTTGTACAGAGGTATCCTTTCGGCTTATTCATGACCAATGTAACTACTCGCTCTTTTTTAACTCGAATTGGTTTATTGTTCACAAAAATATCCGCACTAGGGCAGGCTTTTTCTCCGAGTTCTGAGACTTTACCATTAACTCGAACACAACCGTCGCTAATTAGTCGCTCTGCTTCTCGCCTCGAGCAATAACCAGATTTAGCGATAAGCTTTTGGATACGTTGGTGCTCTAAATTCGACATTCGTTCACTTCAGCTCATATATGTAGGTAGTGTCAATATTGCTTGAATCTTATATTCATGCTTGCGAACTTTAGATTTAATCTAAGAATTTTACCATTATTAATTTCTTATCCATAGGCTATTATTTGTATGACTGTAGAATCTGAAATGAAGGTGGCGCTGGTAACAGGTGCAGGACGTGGTATTGGTAAGAGTATCGCTGAAGCACTAGCAAAGAGTGGTCATCATGTTATATGCGTTAGTCGCTCAGCTGAATCATGTGGTCCAGTTGCTAAAGTAATTCAAGCCTCAGGTGGATCCGCTCAGTCCTTAGCGGTGGATGTAGCGAATAGAGGTGCAGTTCAGTCTGCATGTGAGCAGTTTTTAGAGCAACATGGTACTGTTGATATTTTAGTCAATTGCGCAGGAATTACTAGAGATGGCTTATTATTTCGCATGAGTGATTCAGATTGGGATGATGTGATAGCTACAAATCTGAGTAGCTGTTTTGCATGGATAAAGCATCTTGCTCGCCCAATGACTCGCAAGCGTTGGGGGCGAATTATTAACATATCCTCAGTAATTGGGTTAATGGGTAATGCTGGTCAGGCCAATTATGCAGCTGCGAAGTCTGGAATACATGGCTTAACGAAGAGTCTTGCTAAGGAATTTGCTGCAAGAAATGTTACCGTAAATGCTGTTGCTCCAGGATTTATAGCTACGGACATGACTGCCGAACTTAACGAGGCACAGCAAAATACTATAATAGGAATGATACCTATGAAGCGGATGGGACTTGCATCAGACATTGCTTCAACAACCGATTTTCTCGCTTCTGAGGGTTCAGGTTACATTACTGGTCAAATTTTTACAGTTGACGGTGGTATGGTCATGTGATGCTCAGAATATAACAATTAACCTAATAAATTATGGCCGATCAAACTATTGAACAACGCGTAAGTACAATTATCGTAGATCAACTCAACGTCAACGAGGAGCAGGTAACTGCAGACGCATCATTTCTCGATGATCTTGGTGCTGATTCACTCGATCTAGTCGAGTTAATAATGGCATTTGAAGAAGAGTTTAAAGATGAAATTGATGGAGAAATTCCAGAGACTGATGCAGAAAAACTTCTAACTGTCGGTGATGTGATTAAATATATCACTGAAAAAACTTAATTATACTTCGTATTGATATTATCACAACCAAGTCGCTCCAGTTTGGCTTAGTTTTTGTTACTCCATATGGAAGCAGCCTACCAACGTAAGCGAGTTGTTATCACTGGCATCGGCACAGTGACTAGTTATGGCGATGGTGTTGAAGATTTTTGGAGTAGCCTTCTAGCTGGGAAAAGTGGGATCGATACAGTTAAATCTTTTGATATAACTGATTATCCGTCTAAAGTTGGATCGGAGGCACTTCATTTCAATGCTTCCGATTATATGGATCCTAAAGAAGCACGAAGAAATGATCGTTACACGCAGCTTGCAGTCGCCGGTTCTAGGTTAGCTCTAAAGGACGCTGCCTTGGACCCGACTTCTTTGGATTCTGATCGCTTCGGTGTTCTAATTGGCTCAGGGATTGGGGGAATGCTGACTATCCAAACACAAAGTCGTCGCCTTTATGAGAGTGGACCTCGAAAGGTTTCACCTTTTATGATTCCATCACTGATTGCTAACATTGCTAGTGGTGTAGTCGCTATTGAAGTTGGTGCACGTGGTCCAAATTACGGAATAGTTAGTGCTTGTGCATCTGGAACTCATAGTATTGGAGAAGCGTTTCATATGCTACGAGATGGAGATGCTGATGTCATGCTTGCTGGAGGTAGTGAAGCAGCCATTACTGAACTTGGATATGCTGGCTTTTGCAGTATGAAAGCAATGAGTACTAGTTACAATGATTCCCCTCAAACTGCAAGTCGCCCTTTTGATCTAGGTCGTGATGGATTTATCATGGGTGAGGGCGCGGGCGTATTAGTGGTCGAGACTTTGGAACATGCTCAAGCTCGAGGTGCTACAATATACTGTGAGCTAGCTGGATACGGTGCATCTTGTGATGCCCACCATATCACTTCTCCTGATCCAGAAGGTAAGGCGCTAGGCGCTGCTATTGGCCATGTGATTGAGGAAGCTGGCATCGCAATTGAGGATGTAAGTTATATCAACGCGCATGGCACTTCGACTCCTTACAACGATAAGTTTGAAACCTTAGCAATTAAAAAAGCCCTAGGGGAGCATGCCTATAATTTAATGGTTTCCTCTACTAAGAGTATGACAGGACATTTATTAGGAGCAGCTGGCGGTGTTGAGTCGGCAGTATGTGCTTTGTCGATCCGTGATGGAAAAGTGCCACCAACCATTAACTATAAGGATCCAGATCCTAATTGTGATCTGGACTATGTTCCTAATGTAATGCGCGAGGCTACTATCAACGTTGCAATTTGTAATAATCTAGGATTTGGCGGCCATAACGCGACCTTACTTTTCAAAAAATTACAATAGGCGATATGGGAGTAACGGTTCTCTTTGCTAGCTGACTAGAACTGTGTTCTTTCACATGGCAATAGGTTATAAAAGCATTACAACAAGTCAGCTTCTATTTCTAAACTTCTCTTTTATTTATCCTTTGTAAATACGTAACAGTGCCTTTGCGATTTCTGATGGATTTCGAGCAATAGAAATACCAGCATCTTGCATAGCAGCGATCTTAGCTTCAGCTGTACCAGCTCCGCTAGAAGATACTATTGCGCCAGCATGTCCCATGGTGCGCCCTTTTGGTGCGGACGCGCCAGCTATGAAACCAGCTACTGGTTTTTGGACGTGTTCTTTAATATAGGCACATGCATCTTCTTCTGCGCTGCCACCAATCTCACCAATCATAATAATAGCATCAGTGTTTGGGTCCTCGTTAAACATGCGTATAGCATCGGTTTGTGTGGTACCGTTGATGGGGTCTCCTCCAATGCCTATACAGGTAGATTGCCCGTACCCACTTTGTGTGAGTTGCCAAACAGCTTCGTAAGTTAATGTTCCTGAGCGGGAAACAACGCCAACTCTTCCAGGTTTATGAATGTAGCCAGGCATAATGCCAATCTTACATTCTTCTGGTGTTATAATCCCTGGGCAATTCGGCCCAATTAGGCGTGTTCTACAACTAGATACATTTAAGCGCTGCTTGATTTCCGCCATATCTTTCACTGGAACTCCTTCAGTAATACAAATGACTAATGGGATCTCGGCCTCAATTGATTCTAGAATTGAATCTCCTGCAAATGCAGGAGGGACATAAATTACAGATGCATTTGCGCCAAACTCTTTAACTGCTTCAGCAACTGTATTACAAACTGGAATGGTATCTTCCCACAATAGTCCGCCCTTATTAGGGGTTACTCCAGCCACCACTTGAGTGCCGTATTCAATGCATTGTTTTGTGTGAAATGTCCCAGTTTTGCCAGTTATGCCTTGTACGATTAGGCGGGTATCTTTGTTGACCAGTATACTCATAATAAAGTGTTTATTTCATTAAAATTTTAGCGATCTATTTTTGTTTTTCAGCAACTTTTTTGGTTATTATCTGCGCTGCTTCGGCTAAGCTGTCTGCTGGTGTAAGCGCAACTGCGCTTGTATGTAAAATCTCTTTACCGGCATCTACATTTGTTCCTTCTAATCGTACGACTAATGGAACAGTTAATTCGACATTTTTGGCAGCAGCCACAATCCCGCGAGCAATAATGTCACACTTCATGATGCCCCCAAAAATGTTCACCAAGATTCCTTCTACTTTAGGATCGGAAAGGATAATTCTAAAAGCAGCAGTAACTTGCTCTTCATTAGCGCCTCCACCCACATCTAGGAAATTAGCTGGTTCACCACCAAAGCTTTTTATTATGTCCATTGTCGCCATCGCGAGACCTGCGCCGTTAACTAAACAGGCTATATTTCCTTCTAGTGCTATATAGCTAAGATTATACTTAGAAGCCTCAACCTCCTTTGCATCTTCTTCATTTAAATCTCGAAGTTCCATGATGTCTGGATGCATGGATGTGGCGTTGGCATCGAAGGAAACTTTCGCATCTAAAGCAATAATAGCACCATCTGGCTTAGTTATAAGCGGATTTACTTCTACCAACATAGCGTTTTTTTCCCAAAATAATTTGTATAACCCAGATAAAAGATTCGCACATTGTTTTATCTGAGAGCCTTCTAAACCTAATTCAAAAGAGATTCTCCTACAGTGGTGCGGGCGCAATCCAGTGGCAGGAGAAACTGGTACGCGAATAATTTTATCTGGAGTTTCTTCAGCTACGGCTTCGATATCCATACCCCCTTCAGTCGATGCAATAATCACAGATTGAGCAGTTTCACGGTCGAGCACAATGGCGAGATAATACTCATGGCTAATATCACAAGCCTCGGTTATATAAAGGGTCTGTACTTTGCGTCCACTAGGACCAGTTTGCGCAGTTATTAGGTTATTACCCAACATATTTTGTGATGCCTTCAGAACTTCTGCATGATTGTTTACTACTTTTACTCCACCTTTGTATCCGGTACAGAAGCTGCCCTTACCACGTCCTCCAGCATGGATTTGGGCTTTTACGACAAATTTATTGATATCACCTAGTTTTGTGAGCGCTGATTTAACCTCTTCAGTTGATTGTGCGGTGTAACCTTTTGGAACGGGCACCCCGTACTGAGCTAAAAGAGCCTTCGCTTGATATTCGTGAATATTCATAACTGACTGCGTGTATTATTTTTTATAAAAAAGTTAAGTGACTATGAAGAGATATATGTGCAATCCTTTATGCTTAAAACTATAAATTAACCCTTTATAATGCACACCCAGCAGGCGTTTCGCAGTTGGGTCTCGAGATAAGCCCCTTAATTGGTTCGTCTGGGAAGTATTGCTCGGCACGATTGCCCTCTATAAGATGCCGATTACAGACATTGTCGAGTTCCTCTTTGGACTTTACTCGGCGCATATCATGTAAGAACTGTCCATCGTGATCAACGCCAAGACCTATGAAGTTAAGAAACTTTTTTAGATGATTGATTTGATAAATACCTTTTCTATCTGGAAGTTTCGTGGCCTCATAGAGATCTTCAATATATCTTCGGACATCTGCAAATCTAGGCCTAAATGTAGTTTCTTTATTGAAATGCTCGTGATGCTGGCGGAAGATCCATGGATTTCTTATACAGGATCGTCCAATCATAAGTCCATTTGCTCCAGTTTGTCGGATAACCTGCTGACCTTTTTTTACCGATGTTATGTTTCCATTGGCGAATACAGGGCAATTAAGTACTTCACGAGCGCGACGAATATACTCATAATGCACCTCACTTCGGTAGGCTTCTTTGACAGTGCGAGCATGTAAGCTAAGTAGATCGACGGAGTGTTTTTCGATTAAGCCGAGTATTGTTTCAAAGTTTCTATCGTCCTCAAATCCAATTCTCATTTTAACAGTAAAACGTCCCTTTATAGAATCACGTAAGCACCCAAGAACTCTATCGATTCTGCTCGGGTCGCGTAATAATCCGCCACCTACATTTTTCTTGTACACTTTTGGTGCTGGGCAACCCATATTTAAGTCAATCCCAGCAATTGGTAATTGTTGTTCCTCAATTGCACTTACAGTTCGCTTTAAATCATATAAGCTTTCGCCGATTAATTGAGCAAATATAGGTCTTCCTGTATTATTTTCACATATTGATGCGACGATGTGCTGTTCAAGACTTGAGTGAGCATGCACTCTAAAATATTCAGTGAAGAGTAGGTCTGGAGCGCCATACTTACCTAATAACTGAATAAATTTTAACGTGGTAACATCTTGCATTGGTGCGAGAGCAGTCCAAGGTTGATCGGGTACTACAGGATCTGGTAATCGCATCATTGTTAACTCTAAAGTAGTATCTTAAAACTTACTTGTGTATGCGTTTATTTTCACGCAAGTGCTTAAGCAGTTACTTTTCGCTGCCTTGATTAAGTATTTTTGTAAGAATTGCTGTCATATCTTCTACCGAGTCCATGACCGTGCGTGCCACATATATAGGCTTTCCTGTATTTAGAGCGAGAACCAGTGAATCACTAGGCCTGGCGTCAATTTCTATAATCTTGTGCCCCAGTTCGTTGTCCATTGATAGTATAAGTCGCGCATAAAAGGTACTGTCCTCTACGTTATTAATGACTATGCGTTCAATTTCTGCACCGAGTCCATCCAATGCAGTAATCATAAGTTTATGTGTTTGGGGACGCTCAAAATGAACGTCATTAATAGCATTTTCAATTGCATCTCCAATTACCTGATCGACATAAATTACAAATGTTTTTGAGTCATTTCCTAAAAATACAGCACAACTATTAGAAGTAGGCATTACTCCTTTGACGCTAACTTGCAGTACTACTTTTTCCATATTTATTTTTAGTCTGCCACCACAAACTTATCCCTTCAAGCGTTTAGGTGCTTTGAAAATCATTTAAAATTTGTATCGCATCAAGCACCTCACATACAACAGGATTAAATCGTGGATGATATGAAACAGATTAAATTTCCAAATTTGTACTTGGTTGGATTTATGGGTGTAGGTAAAACTGCTTTGGGTCGAAGGGTTGCAAAAGAGCTAGATTACCAATTTTTTGACTCCGATAAAAGTATAGAAAAAACATGCGGACGCTCAATATCAGAAATATTTAAAAACGAGGGAGAAGCTTCTTTTAGACAATACGAACTTGAATTCATTGAGACTGGTCACCCTACAAGTAGATGCGTGGTTTCCTGTGGAGGTGGCTTAGTCATACAAGATGGTATGAAAGAGCAACTAAAGAATAGGGGAGTAGTCATTTGCTTATTTGCTTCTCTGCAAACTATAATTGAGCGTATCAGTCGCAATAACGACCGACCACTAATTGATTTAAGCAATCGTGAGGCGCGAATTCGTGAACTCTTTGCTGAGCGTGAGTCTATTTACATGCAATCAGGTGTTTGTATAAGTACAGAGGGCCGAACGATTGCTGAAGTTGTACGACATATACTGCGAACTTATAAAGACTTTACAAAATACTAATGCTAAGCATTTTCATTCCAAGCAGCATTAATTTGTTCGATGAACTGATTAGGTGGACGCACGCCTTTGCCGTTTTTATCAATAAAACCATGCGCGGTGCTACCCTTTACTAGTAATTCTTTGGACCGCTTCACTTCATATTCAAGATAAAATCTCACGCGTGGTTTCTGTCGCATATATAAATGTATATCAAGTCGATCGTCGAATCGAGCAGGAGAGAGATAGCTCGCTCTTGCTTCGAGGACTGGAATAAATAGGCCGTTTTTTTCTATTAATTTATAAGGTAAGCCTATTTGATCTAGCATCAAAATGCGAGCAGTTTCAAACCACACTAAGTAGTTGCTATGATATACGATATCCATCCTATCGGTCTCGGCGTATCGCACTCTAATTTTTGAAATCGTATGAATCATGATTTTATAATAGTAAAATTATTAAAAGACCTAAATAAGAATCTACTCAATATTGTACTTGATCTAAATTAGGGGTAGTCATGTTTTTTCAAAAAATAGCAGAATTAGTTAGTTGGCTTATCACTTGGCTTTATTTTGTGTGTGTTATTTGTTTTTTAGGTGTACTAATAGGAGCCATAACGCACTTATTATTCGCATTATTATTTGTCAAAAATGCAGACATTGTTTATTATGCATCTCTTGGTTGTATGCACGGTGTTAAATACAGCAGTTTATGGGCAGGGGGTATTGCTTTAGTACTCTGTTTTATGCGTGGTCATAAAAATTTTAGTACTAAAAAAATATCTGAATCAGGAGTGCATGAAAAATAATGAAAGAATTGTAATTTATTCACTAGGTTTTATTCTAGGAATGGTACTTGTTTCCGTAATTTTTATGCGACGCGCTGCATTGCGGGATAAATACTACGATTCTTTCCAAGATCCTATTTATCCAGCAACAGTTCGGAGAGTTGAAGCTTTGCCACAAGATATAGAGGAAGTAATGTTGCAAGGTCGAATTTTAGATTTTGGTTACCTACCGAGTGATCTTGACCGGCAACAAAGAGTTTGGTTAATCAAATTCAAGAAGAGTTATCCGCATGTAAGAGTTGTGCAAAGTTTGGCAAGTGGGGCATTGATGTACAGCGCAGCCGACCAAATAAAGCTAACACTCAGACCAGGTATAGATGTGACTGATTTATCCCCAATGTTAAATGCTTTAGAACTTCGCTTAAGGAATTTCAATAGAAAACATAACATCGCTATAATCGGTGTTCTAGATACTGAAATTGACGCCGTGCCAAGAACAATAGAGGCGATTAGTAAATGGGATAGTTTATATCAGAGTGCAGATCCTGATTTTATAATTTTTCGTAATAATTGATTCCTGACAGCTTAGCTCTAGGACCAATTATTTATTAATTAGCTACTTAAGTACTCTGTTGTTAATATTGGCATTGACCTAAAAATTGCTTTTGCCTTTTTCAGATCAGCTTTTTCATTGAACAGGTTCTAATCACTTAAAAATATTTTAATCATGGGTTCCACAAACACAGAAATCGAGGAAATCAGTTCTACACGCAAATTAATAACGGTTAAATTTACTAATAAAGAGGTGGCAGATTATGAGCAAAAACTTGTTAAGGAATTTCAAAAGAAAGCTAAAATACCGGGTTTTCGTAATGGTAAGGCACCTGAAAATATGGTGCGCACTCGCTTTGCTAAGGATATTGCTAACGAGTTAAAAAGTAGGGTAGTCTCCAATGCACACCAACAGGGTGTTGCTCTATCTGGACTGAACGTTTTTGGCGTAATCGATTTAGATGAAGGCGAAATCGATAGCAAAAAAGGTGCTACAATTAGTTTCACTGTAGATATTATACCTGATTTTCAATTGCCTTCTTACGAGGGACTAGAAATTAAAAGTGCTACAACAGATGCATCAGAGGAAGAAATAACCACTATGCTTAATCAAATATTAGACCAGCGAGCTGAGTACAACGTTGTTGAAAAATCAGCGGGAAAAGGTGATTATGTTCGTTGTAGTTATGAAGGTAAGATTGGAGATGATTTGATAGCTCAGTTAGCTCCGGATGCTCCCATTTATGGATCACAGTCCTCTACATGGGAGGAAGCTGGTTCGGTCGATTCACCAGGAGTAAGTGCTGTAGTTGAAGCATTAGTTGGACTTAGCGCAGGAGATGAGAAAGAAATTATTTTCGACTTTGCTAATGATTTTAAAATTCAAGCACTGTCTGGTAAAAGTGCGACATACTACATCAAAGTTGAGGAAGTGCGAGAGAAGATACTGCCGGAGTTAAACGATGATTTTTTTAAGAGTATACAGGTCAAAGATGTAGTTGAATTACGCCAGCAACTTTCACAAAATATTTCTAGCCAGAAAAAACAGCAGAATTTTCAAGCAGAACGTCAACAAATAACAGATCAATTAAATCAAGCCGTTGATTTAGCTCTTCCGCAAAGTGGTATCGAAAGTGAAACGGAAACTATTCTTCGTGATTTTATGCAACGCAATATTCAGCAAGGAACACAGAAAGAAGATTTAGATGCACAAAAAGAGGCACTTCACGCCAGTGCTTATAAAGCAGCTGAGGATCGATTAAAATCTCGTATTATATTAAGTAAAATTGCAGAAAAAGAGAATATTAAGATCGAAAATGAAGACTTTAGCCAAGTGATCATGAATGAAGCTATGCAAACAGGACAAAAACCAGAGAAACTGGTTAAAGAATTGCGTAAAGATCAAGACCGAATAAACAAGATGCGTACCGACATTCTTCTGAGCAAAGCGATGGATCTATTGATAGAAAAATCTGTCCAAGCTAATACAGATACTGCTGATTAATTACTATTTTTACTTAATTCCAAAAGCATTTGCTTCTTAGCGTGCATTTCATTTACTATTATTATTATTATCTAATATTGTGAGTTACGTTCCACTTCCAACTGTCTATGAGCGCGAAGGTCGCACTGAGCGAGCATGGGATATTTACAGTCGTTTATTACGAGACCGCATCATTTTTATAGGTACGCCTATTAATGATTTTGTCGCGAATGCTGTAATTGCTCAAATGCTATTTTTACAGATGGAGGATCCTAAAAAAGATATTAGCCTCTACATAAATTCTCCTGGAGGAAGTGTTACTGATGGAATGGCGATATATGACACAATGAATTTTTTGCAATGTGATATTGTCACCTACTGTGTTGGTCAGTCAGCAAGCATGGCAACATTACTACTTGCCGCTGGAACTAAAGGGAAGCGTTATGCACTTCCAAACAGTAGGGTTATGATGCATCAACCTACTGGAGGTGCTACTGGACAAACTTCAGACATAACGATAGCTGCTCGTGAGATTCTGCGATGGCGTACAAGAATGAATGAGTTAATAGCTTCGCATACCAACAAGTCTGCCGAAGAAGTTTCTTCTGATTCAGATCGCGACTTTTATTTAACAGCTGAAGATGCTTTAGACTACGGTATCGTTGATAAAGTTATTGATGCAAAGCCAGTTGCTTAATCGAAGCTAATCAAAGTCGATTCTTGCTTCTAGTGAGTAATTTTAGCACATTTGTGTATTATTTTTCATGCCAATTGTTAGTGATAGTATAAAATGGCTAAATCCACACGTATGACATTTTGTTCATTTTGCGGTAAAGCGCAAAATGAAGTACGCAAAATGATTGCCGGACCTGCTAGTGTTCACATCTGTGATTCTTGCGTTTCAGTCTGTAAGACAATTATTGACCGAGAGTTATCTGAAACATCTGTGGACGAGACAACTGCAGATACAAATAAAGATGTTAAAGCCAGTAAAACTCCAGGCAAGCAGTTCAATTTACTAAAGCCTGTGCAAATTAAGGCTCATTTAGATGATCATATTATAAGTCAAGACTATGCAAAGCGTGCTCTAGCAGTTGCAGTATATAATCATTATAAGCGGTTAAGATCCGAGCAGCCTATTGATGCTGCAGCTGATTTTCCAGAAATTGATGATAAGCTTATCGAAGTCGAAATTGAAAAGAGTAATATTCTTTTACTTGGCCCGACAGGTAGCGGCAAAACACTACTCGCTCGTACTTTAGCTAATGTTCTGGGTGTTCCCTTTGCAATTGCTGATGCGACTACTCTCACGGAGGCAGGATACGTTGGCGAAGATGTAGAGAATATTGTTCTTCGTCTGCTGCAAGCTGCCAATTACGATGTAAAACTTGCTGAATGCGGTATAATTTACGTCGATGAAATAGACAAAATTGGTCGTAAGACTGATAATGTTTCGATTACACGAGATGTATCGGGTGAAGGAGTACAGCAGGCTCTCCTCAAGATCTTAGAAGGCACTGTATGCAACGTACCACCGCAAGGAGGTCGCAAACATCCAAACCAAGAATATATACAACTTAATACTGCGAACATCTTATTTATCTGTGGTGGTGCCTTTGTAGGACTTGATAAAATTGTTCAAAATCGTGTGGGGTCCAAAGCAATGGGCTTCGATACATCGCAAAGCCACACTTACGGGGAAGCACCCTCAAGCGCACTACTGCGAGTCACTCAGCCTGAAGATCTTGTTCATTTTGGAATGATTCCAGAATTCATTGGACGCCTACCGATGGTCGCTGTTTTAGATGAGTTGTCTCAGTCAGATTTAGAGCATATTTTGCAGAATACCAAGAATGCTTTAGTAAAACAATATGCGAAATTATTTTCAATGGATGGCGCAAAGTTGCGTTTTACTCGAGATGGGATTAGCGCTATATCTGAAAAAGCAGTTGCTTTGAAAACTGGAGCGCGAGCATTACGCTCAATTATGGAGCGGGTAATGCTCGATGTAATGTATGACCTCCCACAGCTTACAAATGTTGCAGAAATTGTTGTAAATCGTGCAGTTGTTGAAGGTCGAGCGCAACCCAAGGTGAAGGCAATTAGCAAGAATAAAGCAAAAAAAAACACTAAAGAAGTCATTGGCTCCTCGCGCTCTAGGAATACTGGACCTGCTAACGCAGCATAATTACAAGGATTAGAAGTTTATAAAATTTATTTTATAATTACATTTTTTAAATTTTAGTATTCTCCCAATGATACGCCCCTTATCATTTTTATTTTTATCTGGATACTTAATCACTGCAAAGTTGTTTGCTGTGGTAAATATTGTTTTGCCATCTGGTAATACGAGCGCTCCAACGGGCCAAAGCGGTCAACCGAGTGATCCAGGGTTTGCTAATGTTGGTCAAGTCAATGGTTCAACAGGAGTTTATTTAAGTGGCGGCTGGGTACTTACCGCTAATCATGTTGGCGCAGGTACCTTTATCTCTAGTGGTCAATCTTATGGTTACAATGGTGTGGACTCTTATCAAATTAATGGCACAGACTTGCGCTTATTTAAGCTTAGTACGTTACCTTTGTTGCCTGATCTAAACCTTGCAACAAGTAGTCCCTCTGTTGGTAGCGCGGTTGTAATGGTCGGCGCAGGCCGTACTGCTCAAGATAGTCCAACTAATTGGTATGTTGATATTGAAACCTCTACTTGGACATGGTCCGAAAGCATATTTGCTGGTGCTGATTATATTTTTTCTGGGTTTGTGACGGACTCGAGCAAATCAGTACGTTGGGGTACAAATACGATTAATGGCTTCACAACATTTTCTAATTCTTCTGCTTTTTATACAGATTTTTCTTCCGCTAATTCAACTAGCTATGAGGCCCAAGCAGTCACTCATGATTCGGGAGGAGCTATTTTTACGCAAAATGGAATGAATTGGGAGCTAGCTGGTACTATAGTAGCAGTTTCACCTTTTAATGGTCAGCCTGGTGGTGCGAATAATGCCATATTTGGCAATTACACTATAGCCATTGATCTATCAGCGCATGCTACTGACATTAATGATTACTTATTAGATACTATCCCAGAAGCGAATGTAAGTTACTTTATTGTAGCTATTTGTGGTTTTTTTGCTGTTTTAAGCCGTCGTTATGAGTTGAGGGTAAATGCATCCGTTAATTGAGCTTTTTCAAGAATAGCCAAAGCATTCTGCTCAGCATTTCTCATCTTTAGTCTTTGCGATTCATTCCGGTCATCGTATCCAGATAAATGCAACCATCCATGTATAAGGTAGAGACAAAGTTCACGACTAAAGCAAACATTTAGCTCCTCTGCTCTAGATTGTGCGTGATCAACAGAAACAATAATTTCACCAGCTGACTGCATTTGAGTATCAGCTTGAAAGGTAATGACATCAGTAGGGGCTTGTTTATCTAGGAAATCTGCATGTATCTCAGAGATTTGCTCATCATTTACAAATGCAACGGATAATTCCCCTGGTTTAATAGGGAATTTTTTTGATCTTTCAATCGCTTTGAATAGCGCACGTGTTGTATGCTCCGGTGAGTTTAACCGGTCATAATGATTACTGATTTTTACTTGTATAAGAGCCATCGCTTTTAGCTACTAGTAAGGGAGCTTCAGTATCAATATTTTTTTCTTTAGGATATTCTACTCTAGAATGGAGCATATTAAGTAAAGTATAAACAAAGCTGCTTCGGATTTTCTGTAATTCTTGAAAGGTAAGTGGGCAGTCGTCTAACTGACCATCTTCTATTCGGTCCTTGAATATTTCATCGATCAACTCTTCAACAGCTGGTTGAGTTACTTTCTTCAAACTTCGACTAGCGGCTTCAACCCCATCGGCAAAAAATATTATAGCACTTTCTTTGAATGCTGGGCGAGGTCCATCATAGCGATAAGTGCTTTCATCAACTAAATTAATTTCTTTGTTTCGTGAAGGATTTAGGACTTCCGATTGATTGTTGGCTTTATTCTTTTTTTTCTGCTTTGCTTGATAGTAGAAGTATTGGATCAAGTTTGTGCCATGGTGCTGGCGAATGACATCAATTATAACTCGAGGTAGCTTATGCTTTCTGGCTAACTCGATTCCTTCTTTAACGTGAGCTTTGATTACTAATGCGCTCATAGAAGGGATTTGTGTATCATGAGGATTTATCGTACCTCGTAGATTTTCCGCAAAGTAATCTGGCTTCACTAGCTTGCCTATATCGTGAAAAATACAACATGCTCTGCACATAAGTGGGCTAGCACCTATAGCAGCCGCTGCATTCTCAGATAAGTTAGCTACCATTAAACTATGGTGATATGTTCCAGGTGCTTCTATTTGCATGCGACGCAGTAGTGGGTGATTAAAGTCAGTTAATTCTAACAGAGTGATCTCAGTAGTAATTTTAAATAAGTGCTCAAGGACAGGTAATAAACCCGCAGCTATAATGCCTGTTAGTAACCCAATAATTAAAGCCATTAAGAATTGTTGGCCAATTAACCCAATGGGATATGCGTTCATAATTCCAATCAAGAATCCGGTCAAAGAAGCTGCTAGACCAGCGTATAAACCCGCCCGAACTAATTTAGACCGCTTGCGAATATTTGCTGCGAAAGAACTACCTACAGCACCAGACAAAAATGCTATTAGCATGAACTCAATGGAATTATCCTGAATAATTCCAAATAAAACGGAAATTATAAGAGCTGATAGAATAGCTGGTGAAGTACCTACTAACACTGAGACTGTGATTGGAGCTAGCGCATAGGGAGCAATAAAAGGTAACATACTCGATAGCGAACGGCTTGTATTTGAAGCCAATTCTCCGACCTCCATAAGTAAACGAATAATTAGTAAATTTATAAGTACGCTAACAGCTGTTATGGCAATGGCTCGGTTTCTTTTATAAACCTCTCGCAGACCTTTTTTGATATAAATTAGTACCGCTAAAAATAGTAAAAGTGTTAGTAGTGTACGTTCTAAAAACAGGTAGTTTACGATTAAAGAGTTACTACCAATTGCCATTTCACGATCCTTATATGCTTTCACTCTTTCTAAATCAATTTCCTTAACCACAGCTCCTGGATCGATTAGTGTATCACCCTCTAAATAGCTCTGTATCGGTGGAGCTATCTTGGCTAAAGCGCGATCGATTGCTTGATTTGTACTATCCTCGCTGTATATCAAGTTTGTTTGAAGACCTTCTCTCAAGATTTCAAATAATATACGAGCTGTTGTTTGGTTTCTAGCGAGTGAGTCGATTTCGCGTCGTAGTGAAATAGTTGCTTTTGTAATGGATCGTGCCTCTGGAAGTTGACTACCACCATCTTTATCGAGTAACTGTATGACCGTAATTTGAGGCGATTTTTCAATACTTTGACCATTCATATAGATGCCGTCTTCGTATAGCTGATGGAGGCTTTTAAGGCCTTTGTTATATAGCTCAGCACGCTCTTTAGGAGATGTCTTACCGTTAAGATCTATTATATCCTGAGCTTCTATTAGAGAGTCATGACTTTTCAGTAAAGCTATGATAGATTTTTCATATTCTTGCTTAAGTACCGCTTCACTTTCGCCTTCAAAATCAATTTGATTTTGAGCGAAACTATCTTGTAGTTCGCTAATAAGTTGCTTAAACTGATTAAAGTTTTCGTAGCTTCGTTCGAATACAGGTGGCTCTTGTGCTCGAATTGCAGCCTCTTGTTTTTCTAACAGAATTTTGCTCGTGTACTGAAAATCGAACTCTGCGACTATTCGAGCTGATGCAGGCTGATTGATCATTAATTGAGGACCTTTAGATTTCTGACCAAGAAAACTTATCACGATAACAAGAGCTGCAAAAATGAGTAATAGGCTGCCTTCAATGAGCTGACTTGTTTCTAAGAAATGACTTCTGCGGGCCTCTTTTTCTGCACGTGTTATTCTTTTTTTACGCTGCAGTATTTTGCTGAAGCGTTTATATGAATTTTTTAAAAATAGTACCATAGCTATATATTTTTTAAATTAATTTTTTTCATATGCATTTATAATACTTTGCACGAGCGGATGGCGTACAATATCTTCTGCGTTGAAATAGAATAGTTCGATACCTTTAATTTTATTAAGTATTTGAGCCGCTTCTTTTAAACCAGACTGTTTAGATTTGGGTAAATCGATTTGAGTAATATCTCCAGTTATAACCATACGGCTCTCATCGCCTAAACGAGTAAGAAACATCATCATTTGTTCATGGGTTGTATTTTGCGCCTCATCAAGTACTACGAATGAATTAGAAAGAGTACGACCGCGCATGTAAGCGAGTGGCGCAATTTCAATAGTGCCTCTTTCTACTAATTTGTTTGTACTTTCTTGGCCGATCATATGTGTCATAGCATCATATATGGGTGTTAAGAATGGTAAAATCTTCTCTTGTAATTCTCCTGGAAGAAATCCAAGTGCTTCGCCCGCTTCTACCGCAGGGCGAGTAATAATTATACGTTCTACTGAACCGTTAAGAAGTTGTTTGAGTGCCATAGCCATAGCAAGATAAGTCTTTCCAGTGCCAGCGGGTCCTATTCCGAAAGTGATGGGGTTTTTCTCTATGTGTTGTAAGTAGCTCTTTTGATTGATGGTTTTTGGAATGATACTTTTACGCTTTAGCTTAATAACTAATGGATTTGTAAATACCTCGCGAATTTCATTTGATCTTCCACCATAGACTGCTCTTAAGACATAATGAAAATCAGAGTTTCGTATTATGATTCCTTGGTTTTTTGCTGTTTCGAGTAAAGATAAGACTTCTTTACCTTGATCAATAGCTTCTGTATCTCCTTCTAAAATTAGCCAGTCATCTCGAGTAGTTATATTGAGCTTTAGTAATTTCTCTAATTCATTAATATTACTTAAGTCGTTGTTATACAATTTGTTAAGATTACTTTGGCTGGAAAAGTATATTGTTTCGCTTGGCATATTTATAGACGGTGAACAATGATCTGTGATTTTTGACTTATGTTTCCAAACATGCGCGTAGACGCTCCCACATAGCATTCATTGATTCAGGAAGGACTCGAGTGTTACCGATAACGGGCATGAAATTAGTGTCTCCATTCCAGCGCGGTACAATATGGCAATGCAAGTGTGATGGTATACCGGCTCCGGCTGCTTGGCCAAAATTAAAACCAGTGTTAAATCCATCTGGTTGAAGTGCATGAGTTAAAATGTCCTGTGCTTTAACAATTAAATCAATCAACTCGTGGCGTTCTTCTGTCCCCATTTTATCTAATCGAGGCACTTCCCTATATGGAACAACAAGTAAATGTCCTGCGTTATAGGGGTAGCGGTTCATTACGATATAATTATACTCTCCACGATACAGTATGTACTGAGAACGATCGTCTCCACTTTGGTGAATTTTAGTGAAAGGATTAACCGATTCTTCCTGTCTGTCAGGCGCTAATATATACGGCATTCGCCAGTAGGCATGAAGGCGGCGCATAGATGAACTGTTTAACTCAGAACTTTTATTTTCAGATGAATCTTCCATGCAATATTAAGTTTAGTCGACCGGTTACAGTATTTGCAGTCTAACATTGTAAATTGTATACATTAACTCGTATTTAGTAATTTAGCATACTATAGATTATGTTTCATGTTGCCTTTAGATAGCTCTTTAGCAAGCGTCAAGACGTTGCTATAGCATTAGAAATTTCTACCATGAGTGATATTAAGCAGTTCAAAAAATTTTTTAATTTTCCGCTAAATTACTTTTTTTTGGGTGCGATGTTACTTGGATTTCTATTATATATGATTGGAGATCAGCTCTACTGGTGGAAAAATCGTGAGGATTACAGTTTTGGATTCTTAGTACCATTTTTTGCGATTTATGCTATCTATGATCGCTGGTCTATAATTTCTAGTTATATCTTTTCTAAAAATTCATTAGTCAGTACAAAGGCTAAATATTCGTCTCCAAAGTCAGAATCTAATGCTAAGTATGAATCCTTCAGTAAATGGTTAGAATATCTTGCATTAGTTGGTTTTATTATCGGCTTATTACTGTTTGGTGTTGGAGCGCTATTGCGATCTGTGACGGGACCTCAAAATCCTGCATCTCTTGCCATTGCAGTTAGTTTTGCGAGTATAACACTCTTTGGTATCTTCATTATTTCTAAGGAACGAGTGGATGGCGAGCCTATGCCATTAAAAGACCGGATTGCTCTAACATGCTTATTCTTATTTCCTGCACTTATTTGGCTTCTTTCTGCTCCCTTAGTAAGCACTTTAGAAACGCAAATACGTGTTTTCTTACTAACTAAAGTAACCGTTATAGTCTTCACAGTCTTTGATTTACTGGGATATGAATTAGAACGTGAGGGTAACGTTTTAGTTTTACCTACAGGTCAAGTTGGAGTAGAGGAGGCTTGTTCGGGTATACGCTCTTTGACTGCATGCTTGTTTGCTGGGTCATTTCTGGCAGCTATTTTTTTAAAGCATGTCTGGCAGAAAGTCTTACTGGTACTCGCAGCTATGTTACTTGCTGTATTTACTAATCTATTGAGAAGTATGTTCTTAACTTTATGGGCTTACCATAATGGCTCTCAGGCGATTGATGCACATTGGTATTTGCCAGTTATAGGTGATATCGGCAGCGTACACGATGTCACTGGTTTGGGTATTCTTGTGCTGACTTGCTTTGGGTTGCTATTATTACTACCAATTTTTAATTTTACATTACCTAAATTTGAAGAGGATGATGATTCTATTGATCCCGAAATAAAATCAACTTAAGTACTAAACATTCAGTATTATAATTACTTTTTAGTATCCATAGATATTAAGCTTAGTGAACTCTCATGGTTGACGCATGTATCAATCCAGTATTTTAGTATGTTGTGAATGATCCTGCACGAGATTTTAATGAGGTTATCCGAGCAATACGCCGAGATGATCCTCGTTATTCTAGGGGTGCTTATTATTTCTTAAGGCAAGCATTGGACTATAGTCTAAAGGAACTGCACGCACGAGGACAGTTAGATAAGAGTAATCATTTAAGCGGAAAACAGCTATTAGAGGGGATCAGGCTTTTCGCTATAGAACAGTATGGGCCTATGGCGCGCTCGGTTTTAATGTACTGGGGAATCAAAAGTTGTTGTGATTTTGGCAACATTGTATTTCAATTAGTTTCTAGCCGTGTTTTAGGAAAAACTGAGAATGACAAACCAGAAGATTTTGAGAATGGCTATGACTTTAAAACCGCTTTTGATCGGCCTTTTCAACCTAAACAGAGGCCGTATCTTCGCAGACCTCGTTTAAATTAACTGGTGCGAGCTTTGCACCTTTTCTATGTCGAGTAATTTTTCTGAGAGTGGCTACTATATGGACCATACTGCAAATATTGAGAAAGTAAGTGTAACAGATCAACTAATTGATCAATTGTTCGATAGTAAAACAGAGCGTATCGTACTTAAAAATGGATTAACCTTAGTACAGCGTTCTGATTT
>JAKVCN010000019.1:0-7199 GCA_022448585.1 Puniceicoccaceae bacterium
CAAGGATAAGCAAATAGAACTGCTGCGCTCCTTGTGGCGCAGTCGACTAGGAGATTTACGCGAACAAAGCCTCATTCGTCAGGGCAAGGGATGGTTTCATATTTCTGGGATGGGCCACGAGGCACTTGCCGCAGTTGCGCTAGAACTGGTTCCTGATGATTTTGCTTTTCCATATTACCGCGATCGTGCTTTTTGTGTGCAGCGAGGAATTAGTGACTATGATCTGGCGTTGGCCTTCTATGCGAAGCGCAATGCTTCCAGTGGAGGTCGTCAATTAACCGGTCATTTTAGCGACCGATCTCTAAACATTTGGAGTCATCCTTCGCCAGTAGGAGTCCATCTTTTGCCTGCTTGCGGAGCTGCATGGGCGATGCAACTCGATGAAAAGCCGAACGTAGTGTATGCTTCTCTTGGAGAAGCATCGGCTCGGCAAGGAGATTTCTTTGAGTCCGTTTGCTTCGCAAAGGAGCGCAACTTACCGATGGTTTTTATTGTTGAGGACAATCGCATTGCAATAAGTACCGCAACCGAGCGAACGAACCCACTTGCGCTCGGTGTTTTAAATGAGAGCGAATGGCTGCGTGTCGATGGTAGTGACTTAGAAGCGGTTGCTGCGGCAGGTCGTGCGAGTGTAGAGCAGGCTCGTTCGGGTAAAGGGCCAGCATTTATATGGTGTGACGTTGAGCGCTTTTCTAATCATTCGAGCGCTGACGACCAGCGTATGTATCGCCCTACAGATGAGCTTGAGGCGATGCAGGAACGCGATCCAGTACTGCTTTATCAGCAGCGATTGATTGAAGCTGGCGTGTTGACTAAAGACGAAGCTAGCCAACTAGAGTCGACTACACGAGAGGCAGTTCGTGAGTCGTATCGCGAGGCTAGTAATGCTACCGACCCACTAGCTAGCGAAAGCAAATTGCACTTAATCGGCGAATCGAAAGATGCTTCACCTCCACCTTTTCAGTTAGAGTCTTCTTGCCGAATGCTGGATGCGGTTAATCGCACGTTCCACAGCGCTATGGACACTATGCCAGATGTTGTTTTCTTTGGTGAGGATATTGAGGATCCTAAAGGTGGAGTGTTTAATTTGACGAAAGGGTTGTCCACAAAGGATCCTTCCCGAGCAGTTAACGCACCACTTGCTGAGTCTACAATTATGGGAGTCGCTGTTGGGCTTGCTTCCTATGGAAAGCGCCCTTGCTTTGAAATACAGTTTGTTGATTTTATTTATCCTGGTTGGAATCAACTAGTTTCCAATATGGCGACTCTGCGGTGGCGAAGCTTTGGACACTGGCAGTGTCCCTTAGTTATTTATGCCCCTTATGGGGGTTATTTGCCCGGTGGCGCTTTATGGCATAGTCAAGCTGGCGAGGCTTCCTTTGCACGGATTCCTGGCATTTGTGTCGTTGTCCCATCGACACCCAATGATGCTGCAGGACTTTTTTGGACAGCAATGCAAGGCGCAGACCCAACCATCATTTTACTGCCTAAGCACTTAATGTGGGCGGAGCAATCGACCTTAGTGCCTGTTGAAGCAGTACCGTTGGGACAAGCTCGACTTGTCAGTGAGGGCGATTTACTCACATTGGTCACGTGGGGCAATTGCGTGGAATTAGTTGAAGAAACTATCGCTTCGATGGATACAAAGCTATCTATCGAGTGCATCGATTTACGCTCGATTGCACCTTGGGATCGAGAGACTATAGCTGCTTCAGTAAAAAAGACAGGACGGTTACTAGTGGTTCAAGAAGATAACATTACTGCCAGCATAGGGCAGATGATTGTGGCTGATTTGTGTGGCGAGCACACGCTATTAGCCAAACTAAAAAGTCCACCTGCCATTGTTTCAAAGGGGGATGTACATGTAGGATTTAATCCAGTGTATGAGTATGCAGTATTACCGGATAAGCCCCGAATTTTAGCTGCTATCGAACACTTGCTAGCCGCAACTTTAAAGACTTCACTTGAGTTGCTGGATAAAGCAGTTCATGTAAATATTTGTGCACATAATTCTGGGCAGTCTCATCGTATCGAGCCTCTAAAAATGCAGGAAAGCGAAAAAGTAATCACAGTGCCCATCTTGGGCGAAGGAATACGCGTTGCACGTGTAGTTTCTGTTCTTAAACAAGAAGGTGATAGCATAAAAGCCGATGATGCGCTTTGTGAAGTGGAGACAGATAAAGCAGTTTTTCCAATCGAAAGTGATATAGACGGAGTTCTGAAGGAATGGAAAATTACTGAAGACGAGGAGGTAAAAGTGGGTCAGGAACTTCTGGTTTTAAACATTACTAGCACGCCCTCAACCGACTCTAAGCAAGAGGCGATGACTGATTCGGAGGTATCAGCGACTTTAAAAAATCCCACAGGACTTTCGTCCGAAGCAATACATCAGCTTCAAGGGATTATTCCAGCTACAATCGATATGACCTGCCGGTGGGAAGCAGTTCGCGATGCGCGCCTGAGAAGTAAAGAATTAGGCAAGGGAACAGTGTCAACGTTGATAATGGCTGCTTGGGAAGTCGTTAAGGCAATGCAAAAGCATGAGCGCTTTGCTTCTTGTGTGAGTGCGGGAGAGCTAATTCACGACCCAGAAAGAGTCGATCTCGGAGTTGCAGTAGCTTTGCCTGGAGATGTATTAGAGACCGCCGTAGTTCAACATTCGAACACTCTACAGTGGGCTCAATTTTGTGAATCAATTAATGAGGCTTTAAGTCTTGCCCGAAAAGGTAAAGTGGCTTCTAAGAACAAAGTCGCACTAACTATCTCTAGCATGGGCGCTTATAATGTACGCTCAGCAATTCCAGTAGTAGTTCCCCCAGCAGTCGCTACTTTGTTTATTGGTGCGCCATACACCTTACCTGATCCTAGCTCTTCAGATACTGCTACAATGGAAGTAGTTTCACTTGTACTTACCTTCGATCATCGCTGGTTTAATGGTGTCGGAGCAGCTGCCTTTCTTACGGATGTGCGCAAAGGCATAGAGCGCTTTGATCTAATTTGAATTTTATTAGAGCAACGCTTTGCTTATGGCTACGGGCAGGATAATCAAACAGAATTGTAAACATTGCGGGCTAAGTTTTTTAAGCGCTACAAGTGATGTTAGTTTTTGCTGTTTAGGTTGTGCGCAAGTTTACGAGCTGATTCATAGTAAAGGCTTAGAAGCATTTTATGACTTACGAAATGGCGCTGGTAAACCCACTGCAATTGATAACTCTGATATGCATCAATCAGATTTTGCCTGGGTGGATATGCTGCAACAAGAAAGCCAGACCAATAAAAGTCCAAGTGAGTTGCGAGTGCAATTAAGTGGGTTAACTTGCCTTGGTTGTAGCTGGCTTGTAGAGCATTTATTTATGCGTCGAACTGGAGCAGTCCTAGCAAAAGTAAGCTTAGAGGAGAATAGCTTATGGTTGCGCTGGGAGCCAAAAGTTCTTAATATATCTGCATTCTTAGAAGAACTTCGGACATTTGGGTACCTTGCATCTCCCATAAGTAAAAGTGTAACTGCTCGTTGGTCGGCACTTACATGGCAATTAGTTTTATGCATGCTATTTGCCTTTAACGGAGTGCTGCTCTCTTTTGCGCAAACATCCACTTCAATCGATATAAAATACCAAGGATTATTTCATTTATTAGAACTATGCTTTAGCTTAATTAGCATCTTTGTTGGCGGAAGCTATTTCTTTGTACCCGTATGGCGTTCTTTGCAAGCGCGCTTCATTCACTACGATTTTTTAATTACTCTAGGATTGCTATTATTTATTGTTACGCAGTTTTTCTTTTTTTTCACTACCTCGTTTGAAAATGCTCGTTTATGGCAGATTTCTTTGTTAATTAGTTTGTTATTATTTGGCCGCTGGTGGCATGCACGGATCGTACATGGTAAGTTAGTTTTACCTACAGAGGGCATTGCTATTCGGCGCGTTCAGCTCTTATTACCCCTTTTTACTCGAGGGGTACTGTGTTCTCTGCTATTGTTTTTTATTATTAACTATCACCGGCAGGGACCTCAAATAATTGAATCCACTACTGCCGCTTTACTTGCTGGGACACTCTATCCAATAGCGCGAATTGTACAGAATTGTCCGCCTGCATGGATGGTGATTATTGGCTTTTTGTTAGTATTTATTAGCATTTGTATAGGAGCAACAAACTTACTTACTCCACTTTGGTCTTGTGCCTTAGCAAGCACAATAGGAGTCATTTGGCTACACGCGCTAAAAGTTATATCATGGGTGCAAGCCTAAGTTAAGTTGGCAAGCGACTTAAATTAGTGATCAGATTCTATGACAGGAGACTCTTCAATAAAATTATTTTCACTAACATCGCCGACAGTCTCTGTAAGGGTTTCTGCGTTATCAATTAATTCAATTTGAGCTAATTGAATCGCTGCAATAATTTTATCAAACTGCTCTTTATTATCGGCATTAGTGCCTTCACTCTCTCTGGTCTGCTTCAATCGATTTATAATATTTTCATATCCGCGCGCTTGGAGGACAAATGCTAAAGTATTATTTAGTGCCTTTTTTGCATCGGTGGAAAGATGCCAAACCTTACGAAGCATTGATCCGCTAGCAATTAGATTATCTATCTGATCGATTGGTACTACAGGCACTTGTGCATTTTCATTCTCTTCGGTCTGGATGGAGATACGAATTTGTGTAAGGCTATACAATTGCTGAGCAATAGCATAGGCACGCATGTTAGTGGCACCGTAGCGCGCACCGGTTTCAAAGATTGCGATTGAACCAAAAACAAGGGCAAGTGGAAGGAGTAATGATCTGAACTTAATCATACTGTTGAGAATAAATAGATTACTCTATTGTACGAATTTGAGTACTGTCGATCAGCTTTTTGCCTGCATAAAGTTTTGTGACCACTACTATAGGATCACCAGGTTTGCTCCAGTCGCGATCTTTTAGTCTAGAGAATGCGTCTTGTATGGTAGCTTCGTGGTCATGATTAAATTTCATATAGAATGGTTCAATGCCTCTCATAATTAGCATTTGCTTAAAAAGCACAGGATTGTCGGTAAAGGCATAGATTGGAACTAATGGGCGCAGCGAGGAGAGTTTTTGGGAAAAAATTCCTCTACGAGTGAAAACTAAGATTGCTGTTGCCTGCATGTCTGCTGCAAGCTGGGCCGCGGCACGCAGCATCATTGAACGCGGTAATCGGAGCTCTAAGTCTTGTCGCAAAACCTCGTTTTGTTCTCGTTCTGTGCGGTGTGCGATACGGTTAATTGCCTCAACACATTCAATTGGATATTTCCCAATAGTCGTTTCTCCTGAAAGCATAACACAGTCAGCTTGCTCTCTAATAGCATTCGCGATGTCTGTGACTTCTGCCCGCGTCGGAATCGGTGATTCAATCATAGATTCTAGCATGTGTGTAGCTACGATAACGGGCTTCGTGTTTTGTATGCACATGCGAACCGCACGACTCTGGATCAAGGGCAAATCTTCATAGGGGCATTCAATGCCAAGATCACCCCGTGCAACCATTAACCCATCGGAGGCCTTTATAATTTCTTCTAAATTACTAATGGCTTGTTGATCTTCAATCTTGGCAATTATTTTTGCATTGCAACCGCGATCTTCAAGAAACTCGTGGAATATATAAAGATCTTTTGGTTCCCTAACGAAGGAGAGTGCAAAAAAGTCAATTCCTTCTTCGATGCCTGCAACAACATCTGCTTGATCTTTATCAGTAAGTGCAGGTAAATTGACACGTACTCCAGGTAAATTAATGTGGCGTCGGTTGCCAATCGGACCAGGAATTATAACTTCAGTTCGAACTTTCGCTTTTTCAATTTCTAAAACCTTTAGTCGAATCAATCCACTGTCTACTAATATGGTGCCACCTACATGAATGTCTTTCATTAGCCCGGGGTAGTTTACATCAATCCTGCGTACCCCATCTTTACCGATGCTACCAATTCCAACTCCGTAGGTAAAGTCGAGATGCTCCCCTTCTGAAAGTGTGATGGTCTCGGGCACATCACCAGTGCGAATTTCTGGTCCTTTAACATCCATTAAAATAGCGATTTGACGACCAGCTTTTTTACTTGCACGCCGTACACGTTGAATAATTTCGCGCGTCCATTTATGATCCGCATGCGCCATATTAATACGACAAATGTCGACACCTTTCTTAATGAGGCTCTCGAGCATGTCTTCCTCCATTGTCGCTGGTCCGACTGTAAAGATTATTTTTGTTTTGCGGTATCCTATATTCATAAGCTATTAATTAGTCTGTTTAACAAAACGTCATGTGCTGGATGCTGGGTCGATAATATTAACAATTAAATTATTTGTACCATGAAGCGATGAGAACGTGTTTTTGACCTTCTCTACAGTATTACAATCTGGGCTTAGGTGGGCTAAGTATATTTCGCGTAGTGTAGAGCTTCCATTAAGGCTGTTGATTGCTTTTAAGGCAGCATCGTTGGAAAGGTGACCATGGCGGCCTCGGATACGCTGTTTAGTAGCCCAAGGTCTTTTCGTATCTTTTTCTAAAAGAGCTTCATCGTAATTCGCCTCAATAACAAGAGTTTGTACCTCGCGCATGTGTTCTTGCACATGCGTTGGAACGTATCCTAAGTCAGTTACCCAAGCTAGGCTTTGCCTCGGATAGATCAAGTCATCCTCTGCGCCCCAATGGAAAGTATAACCGACTGGATCGTACGCATCGTGAGGCAATGAAAAAGAGCAGATCTCAATATCACGAAAATTAAATGCCGTGCCAGTTTCGAAGATCTGCCAATTAGGTCGTTTTTTTAATTTGGATTGAACCGCATCAGCAGTGTCACGGTTAGCAAATATAGGTAGCCCAGTAAAGCGGGCTAATCCACGAATTCCCTCTGAGTGGTCATTATGCTCGTGAGTTACAAAAACGGCGTCTATTTTTTCAACTTTTTTGTCATAAACTTTTAGCATTGCCGCGATTCGTTTTGCGGAGAAGCCAGCATCTATGAGTATTAGAGTTTGCTCAGTTTGCAAAAAGGCACAGTTGCCACTACTACTGGACCCTAAAATTTTAAAATCTGCTAGCATAAATATGTATATTGAGCTACTAAGCGTATTGCCGCAAAGCAATTTTAGACGCTTGCATACATAATATATATTAATTTCTTCCTATGCATTATTATTTGTAGCAGGTGCTTGCAGTTGTCGATATTTTCAGCCAGAATTTATTCT
>JAKVCN010000019.1:7297-36901 GCA_022448585.1 Puniceicoccaceae bacterium
TTTAAATGAAAAACAATCAGGACAATGGTGCTCATCCGACAGAAGCGAAATTAAGGACTGATGCGGTCGATTCGTCACCTCTCCCGTTGAAAGATTATGACGACGAATTTGCCATAACCGAAGCCTATCGCAAAAGCTTGCCGGACATGCAAAATGCAGATGCGCGTCAGATCTTTGGAGCTAATGTTCCCATTCTTAAGGTAGGCATTTCAAACTTTCGGCTACCGCTTCGATACATTACACCCAGCTCTGATACACATACTTTAGAAACTTCAGTTACTGGTACTGTGTCACTAGAGGCTGATCAAAAAGGGATTAACATGTCTCGAATAATGCGTGTATTTTACAAATTTAAAGAGCGTATATTTACTCCTGATCTGTTACAATCTATTCTTACTGCTTACAAAAATTCTATTCGTGCGCAGCAGGCTCAAATTAAACTGGAATTTGAGTACCCGATCTTGAAATCTAGCCTGCGCAGCGAGCTGAATGGTTGGCAGTATTACAAATGTGCTTTCGAGGGGAAAGTTGATGAGCTTAACCAGTTCCATAAGTACATACACTTCGACTTCATTTATTCATCTGCTTGCCCGTGCTCTTCCGAATTATCCGAGCATGCAAGGGAAAGTCGCAATATTTACGGTATTCCTCATTCACAGCGTAGTACCGCTCGTGTTAGTGTTGAAGTAGCAGATGGCGAGCATATCAGTATCGAAGACATGCAACAAATTTGTTTATCGGCCCTAAAAACAGAAACTCAAGTGATGGTTAAGCGTGAGGATGAGCAAGCTTTTGCAGAACTTAATGGTGCATATACTAAATTTGTCGAAGATGCTGCACGCTTACTGTACGAGGAGCTTATCAAAGAGCCTAGAATTACCGACTTCCAGGTTGTTTGCTCGCACTTAGAGTCACTGCACTCTCATGATGCAGTTGCGGTTATACACAAGGGCGTATCCGGTGGATTTACCGGAGAGTTTGATGACTTCAAAGGTCTGGTTCGTTAATTTACTACTGGCTACTACGTGGTTTATACTGGCTATTTCTTAGCCTATTTAATAAGCCGCATTCATACTTTTTACAATTGTATTTATAATGTCTTTAGAGGAAGAAATACTGGACGTTGTTGATGCTAATGACACTGTTAAGTACACAAGAACTCGTAGCGTAGTTCATCGTGAAGGGCTTTTACACCGCGCTGTTCATATTTTTGTTTTTAATGCTGAAGGACAGCTGTTTTTACAGAGACGATCCATGCTAAAAGATTCTGCCCAAGGCAAATGGGTAAGTTCTTGCTCCGGGCACGTAGATAGCGGGGAGATCTACATCAGTGCTGCATTGCGTGAGCTTTATGAAGAAATCGGCTTAGTTCCTGCAAATAGTTTGATTGAGCTTTTTAGGGCTAATGCTTGCGAACAAACCGATCAGGAGTTCGTAGCGGTTTATCGATGCATCGCGGAGGGTCCATTTATACTAAATCCAGATGAAATAAGCGAAGGATGCTGGATAAGCCAAGATAAATTAAATGAGTGGATATCTAGCACGCCTGAGGACTTCTCTATTTCTTTTATTTATTTATGGAATCATTACCGTGCTCTGTAGACTTGCGATTCTTCATCGTACACATTTTCCTATTTGTATAGCTTAAAAAATTTACTCACTATTTGCTCTACCTTAACAAAATATGTAATTACTATTTAATTGAGGTACATTAAAATGAATGATATCCAGCCTATTGTATTAGTTATCGATGATGACGATGATTTACGTTACTCGCTCAAGCGTATCCTATCTGCGCGTAATTATTCAGTTATCGAGGCCGCCAGTGGTGAAGAGGGGTTAATAGCGGCTGAGAAGCACAGCCCACAAGTGATTCTATTGGATAATCGCATGGGAGGAATGAGTGGAATAGAGACCCTGCAGCACCTCCGTGGAATCGATGTCAATGCAATGATTATTTTAATGACGGCTTATGGAACTACGCAGACTACTATTGAAGCTATGAAGTTTGGGGCATTCGATTACATAATGAAGCCCTTTGATCTAAAAAAGATACTCGCTCTCACAGAGGCAGCACTGAATGCGTCAAAGGATCTCGATAAAGCTAGTACGGGTAATAGCATGGCAAGCTCAACTGTTAGCGAAGAAGATATTAGAGGTGGGCTAATTGGAAGTTCTTCAGCAATGCAGGAAGTATTTAAGACTATTGGGCAAGTTGCAGCTAGTGATGTAACCGTAATGGTCACTGGGGAAAGCGGCACTGGTAAAGAACTAATAGCGCGAGCTTTATTTAAAAATAGTTTGCGTGTCAACAAGCCCTTTATTCCTGTAAATTGTGCTGCAATACCAGAGAATTTAATCGAGAGCGAACTCTTTGGTCACGAGAAAGGTGCCTTTACCGGGGCGGCTGATCGGCGTATTGGTAAATTTGAGCAGTGTGATGGTGGTACAATCTTTCTAGATGAGATTGGCGATATGGCTCTGCCTACGCAGACTAAAATTTTACGTGCATTGCAGGAAGGAGAGATTCAGCGCGTCGGTAGTAGTGGTACAATTAAAGTCAATGTGCGTATGCTAGCAGCTACTAATAAGTCCTTAGAAGCTATGGTTGCGGAGAAAACGTTTCGAGAAGATTTGTATTATCGTCTCAATGTTGTGCGGATTCAAATACCGCCATTACGTGAGCGCATGGAGGATGTGCCTCAATTAATTAATTTTGTCTTAAAGCGGCTTGCTAGTGACAGTAAAGCTAGCACTCAGTCTATCTCTCCCGAAGCGCTTGAGATCCTTTCCTGTTACCAGTGGCCAGGAAATGTTCGTGAATTAGAAAACATCGTTTATAGCAGTGCAGTTATGGCTCAGGGCGACAGTATTTTGATTAAAGATCTGCCTCAGGAAGTTATTGATTCAGTAGGCGAAATTCCTGTACCAGCCATAGAGGAAAAGGCTAACACCAATGAAAGTATGCCAGTTGAGGAGGCTGTTTTAGGGACTCCATTATTGTCGCCACTAGAGGGGTTGTACCAAAAATTGCGCGAAGAGCATGGTAATAATATTCTTGAGCACGCAGAGCGTGCTATCATAGCAAAGGCTTTAACAGAGTCGGGCGGTAAGTTAGTGCCTGCAGCTGAAATTTTAGGAATGACTCGTGCTACATTACGAAAGCGAATTGATCAATACGGTTTAGCATAATAGAGATTATTTTTTATTAGCTAGGGTTGTACAAAAATATGAATTCGTGCCTCAGAACGCATCCCCTTTGAGCCGCTAGCGTGTATTACTATGGTATCTCTAAAGGCTACATCGTAACGCTTAGGCGATACATGTATAATAGTTTTTGGAATCGGTTCGTTACTACTTTCTTCTTTAACGTTTAGACGAGCCGAGTCGTATTTAATAGCATCTATTTGATTTACGTAGCGCGTGTCGAGGAGAAGTTCAATTTGCTTTTCTTTTTGCGGGCTACCCGATTTCCAGTATAAGAGCCGAGGTGATGTTTCTATCAGCACTGGTATATACGTAACAAAGTCTAGGACTGCCGCCGGATTATTTTGTCCTTCTAGAAAAACTTTAATCGTACTATGGGTTTTCCCTTGCCTCTTTCCTTTGTTAAATATCCCTGTGACCCTAGCAGTCTCGCCTGGATGTAAAATTCTTCTGTCGATTTTAGAGAGGGTACAACCACAACTGCTTTCAAGTTTATTAATGCGCAACGGCGCATCACTGTTATTGGTAACCTTATATACGGCTCTAACTTCTGTTTCATGCGGCAGCAGTTCAATCCTTGCCTCGGTACGATCCCAAGTCAGATCAGACGCAAGCGATGAAAGGGTAGACCCCAGTGTTAGGGCGATTATAGCAATCCTGCTTAGCATAAATAAATAGTTAGATAGTAGGTAGGAACAGGCAAGTCTCGATGTTTTATCGAGCAGCACGTAGTGTCCTGTAATTACTGCCTAAATTCCAGTCTGAATAGAGGATCAAGCAACTTACCAAAAGTAGAAACGCTGTCTGTATAATAGCGACGTATGGGTGCTCAGATCTGTTGATTAATGGGCCAAAGCAACCGCAGTCGATAATTTGTCCGCTTGCTAAAATAATTATGTGCAATCCTAAAAAAACAGTTAACAAGCTACTCAAGATCGCTGTGCAACTACGCTTTATAGAAGGAATTAAAAGTCCCATTGCGCAGACTAGTTCTAGCCATGGAAGAATAAGTGCTATCCATGCAGAATACGTATTACTCATGAATTGAATATTAGCTATACTCTCGCTAAAGCTTGCGGTGTCTTGAATTTTCGGCAGAGCAGCCAAAATAAAGGTTCCTGATACGATTAAGCGGCTAATCATTAGTATTATGTATTGAATGCCTGCCATTGTGCCCATCCTCCTTTTAAATAGTAAATTTCTGCTTCTGGTAGGTCTGCACGTAATTGTTTTATAAACCAACGACTTTTAGTACATGTCGAATCATCGCAGTAGACGACAATGGGGCGTGGCGAGGAAAGCCATGCCTCTATTAGCTCGATAATGCCAGAATCTGGGCCATTGATAGGACAGCTAATCGCTTCATCTACATGATTTTTATTGTAGGCACTTCTTTCGCGTACATCTACCCATATCGCCTCTAGAGTCACAGCCTTTTCTACGGAAAGGACTCCTTGAAGTATGTGCAGTTTTGACCATGGCCTAGATTCAGGACTCTGTATTAATGTATATGTTACTCCAACGGCGACTAGCACGCCTATTGTAATAAATTCTTGAATTACAGAACACCGCGCTTTGATTATACTAGTATTCATAATTTGGACGTATTGAATAATCTCGATTGGACAATTAGTTGCCAAACGCAGTAAAACATAATTTATCTTTTATGAAAGTCTACACGCAAAGTCTTACTCTAAGTGCACCGAGTAAATCGACTCAGGAGTTTACTGATTTAGTTGTTACCGGATTGAAAGAATCAGGACTTAAGGAGGGTACCGTGACAATCTTCTGCTGCCATACTAGTTGCAGCTTAGTTATAATGGAAAATGCTGACCCATCTGCTCGCCGTGATTTAGAGCGTTTCATCGATCGTCTCGTGCCAGAAGATGACCCAGATTTTACGCACACATATGAGGGTTTGGACGACATGCCCAGTCATATTAAAATGGCCATAACTCGTACTGTTGAAGTGATTCCTTTTATCGATGGACGTCTTTGCCTAGGCGCGTGGCAGGGTATTTTTTTATGGGAGCATCGCCTGCGTAGTCAGCCGCGTCGAGTTGTTTTGAGCTATCAAGGCAATTGACCGAATGGGCAATTAAAGAATTCCCATTCTTAGAGTTTGCTCGGCTCATTAGGCATATAACTAATCTTGATAATCCCATTTGTCCGATCGGGGATTTAAGCGCATTGGAAATGGCTACCTCGCCCATAAAAGAATCAGCATTATAGCTATTTTTGTTGTATGGATAGTTTAGCTTCTGTGTGAGAATATTCCCAAAATGTTTACTTGTTTGATTGATGCGATAATCTTTCATTGGACCAAGATGGCTGTTAAGCCAACCTTCAAAGCATGGCTGGGAAATAGCAATTTGTATGTTATGCCTTTTGCTTAGTCGCTTAGCTTTTTGCAAGCGGCGTTGGCGAGTGCGGTCTTTGTTAGCGATTTCTTTATCAAGGACGATCCACACTTGTTGATTGGCTACGATTTCATTTCGCTGCGCAATTGCTTCGCATGCTAAGCGCAGTGGATCGCTGCTTCTACCTTGCTGTACATTTATATTTTCACACGCATATTTCAAAATTAATGCCTTGAAATAGGTTAGTTCAGTTACTCCTTCGGTTAGGATGTACATTAATTCATTTTATTAAACATAACTATATGAATAATTTTGCTCCAAACAAAGCATTAATTATTCGCTTCAATTGCTCGCATAAGTCGCCTGTCTGCGATGAAGGGTCCAAATGGCAGTAAACTAGCAATAGTTAGCGCAATAGCTGTCTGCGCCGTCCATTGTTTTAGCATAAAGCCAGCAATCGCTAAAAAGACATAGAGGATCCATAGTACACCATGCGCCATACCTACAATTTGAACTCCTAAGGGTTGCCCAAAGAAATATTTTAATGGCATCGCGAGCCCGAGTAGCAGAAGGTAGGAGATGGCTTCATAAGTACCCACTATCCGCTGTATTTTGATAGAAACTTTCATTCTTAGCTTCCTGGTTTAATAGGTTCTGTCATTGCAAGCTTAGGTGGAAGTTGATCGGAGGCGTACGTAGGGAAACTCAGCTGTGCTAGGCTGTGGAGAGGGATATCAAAAGTAGTTTTTCCTTGGCTACGGTCTACAATCACACCAACTCCAATCGGATCGGCTCCATGTTCGCGGCACTTTTTTATGGCTTCGAGTACTCGGCCACCGCGAGTGATGACATCTTCTATAATAAGGACTTTTTCACCAAGTGAAAATTTGAAATTTCTTCGTAGTTCCAACCGGTCGTCTACTTTTTCCAAAAAGAGAAAGCGCAGCCCCATTTGGCGTGCTATCTCTTGTCCTATAACCAAGCCTCCCATAGCAGGGCTTATAACAGTAGTGGCACCATAATGATCTAGCTGCTTGCGTAGTAGTTCTGCAAGTCGAGTAACTTTATCAATATACTGACAAACTTGAGCACACTGAAAAAAATGGGCACTATGTAAGCCAGAGCGTAATATAAAATGGCCTTCTAGTAGCGCGCCACTGTCGCGAAAGATTTTGATGACTTCGTCAGGTTGGTTGTCCATAAAACTAAGATGGAGGTAGAACTAAGGAGTGTGAAGAGCGAAAATCAGGTTGTTTTGCCTAGGATCTAACTTCTTACTGTGTATTAATAGTATAGCTAATGTTGAATTTAATCCATCGTCACATTCTTCGTGAGATCGTTCTATCGACTCTTTTGGCGATGATCTTATTTGTTTTTGTGTTATTAATGGGCAATGCAATCAAGGACATTGTTGAGTTAGTTGTGGCAGGCCAGTTGAAGTGGCTACTTTTTTTAAAGTTAATGGTTCTCCTCATTCCTTACGTTTGTGCCTACGCATTGCCGCTAGGTATGTTGACCGGAACGCTTATGGCAATCGGTCGACTATCATCAAATAATGAAATTACTGCAATGAAAGCTTCTGGCTTAGGGCTTTATCAGATCGTGGCACCTGTATTTTTAATTGCAACTATAGGGGTCGTCGGAGCGATTGTTGTGAACTTACACTATGCTCCAAAGGCTCGTAATGCTTACAAAGAACTAATGGCTTCAGCTGTGACGGAGAACCCAGTTAGTTTTATTGAGGCTAGGCGATTTATTAATGAATTTCCTGGTGCGGTCATCTATACTGGGACTCGTGATGGAAATCATCTTGAGGATATTTGGTTTTGGAAGTTAGATGATAAAAAGCGCGTTGAATTATTCATACGTGGAAATAAAGGTCGAGTTGAGTTTCGCAAAGCAGATAATACTCTTGTTCTCACCTTAATAGACGGCACATCGGAAAAGCGTGACCCATTGAGTCCAGAGCAGTTCAGTAGCATGAGTTTAGACATGCTTGATTTTGGAGAATTACCCTTCGAGTGGTCATTGGACGAAATTTTCACCAGACATTCAGCGTTGGGAACGAAGACTAAATATATGACTTTTTCACAATTATTGAATTTGCGTGAAGCAACATTATTAGCTGAACGTGGAGAGGGGCTTTCTGAAGATCGCTTGCAAGCACAGTTTCATTTACAAAAGAACTTTGCCTTGTCGTTCTCAGTTTTTTCACTGGCTATTTTTGGTGTGCCATTAGCATTACGCACAGGTCGTAAAGAGAGCCATGCGAATCTAGGTATCGCCTTAGTTATTGCGATAGGTTTTTATTTTTCTTTCATTGCAATTAGTTGGTTAGAGCGAAGCGTGTCACTTCGGCCAGATTTGTTAATATGGGCGCCGAATATAGCTTTTCAACTTATTGGCTTGTATTGGTTACGTCGTGTTAGCCAGAATTGATATACATTCTAGTCATGCAGGTTGAGGAAATACAGGACCCGCCACCCATAGAGGCATTGGTAAAATGTTTTGGTTGCCGCAAACAGCCTTTCTTTTTAGACAGCGCCTTGTCCAACGATGGCCTTGGTGAATGGAGTTTTTTCGGAGCTGATCCATTTGAAATAATCACTGGAAAATCCGGTTATTATGATGGATTTGGGGCTAGGAAGGATGGACTTGTGCTTTTACGTGAGCGAATGAGCTTACACAAAAGCGCAAGTCATTCAGAAATTCCATTTATTGGTGGAGGTGTAGGATTTTTAGCATATGATTATGGCAGGCAAATAGAATCAATAGATCAATATTCGCTGGATGATCGTAATATTCCGGATTTGTATTTTGGGTTGTACGATGGTATAGTGGCGCTTAACCATAAAACTGGAGTGCTTTATCTAGTAGCACTTGGTTTACGAGCTAGCGAAGAATTTGTTTTGAAAGAGTTACGCTCTATTATTGAAGAAGCGCCTAAGCTAGAGGGGCTACCTAAGCCACGTTGCGGGCAATGGGATTGGAATTGTAGTCGTAAAGAATTTATTGAAGGTGTGGCTAGTATCAAAGCATCCATAGGAGCTGGAGAAGTGTATCAAGTTAATCTTTCTAGGCGTGCACGTTGCAGTTTTGAAGGTGACCCTTTACAACTTTATTCCGCATTAAGGCTTGGTAATCCTGCTCCTTTTAGCGCGTACCTTGATACGGGTGCAGTGCAATTATTTTCGACTTCGCCTGAGCAATTTTTGCGCAAGAGAGGGCGAAGCTTGATTACTCGCCCAATAAAAGGCACGCGCCCGCGAAGCGGTGATCTGCATAAGGACCAACTTAGTGCGAAGGATTTATTAGAATCAGAAAAAGAGCGAGCTGAATTACTCATGATCGTCGATCTTGAACGTAATGATCTTGGTCGAGTGGCGGAGTTTGGATCAGTGAAAGTTGAGCAATTGTATTATCTAGAAAACTATGCAAAGGTAATGCATCAGACTGCTCAAGTGAAGGCGACCTTAGCGGAGGGTAATGATGTTTTCGATTGTATAAATGCAATTTTTCCAGGTGGCTCGATAACGGGAGCGCCTAAAGTTAGTGCGATGCAAATTATTGAACGACTAGAACCTACAAGGCGTGGGTTCTATTGTGGTTCACTTGGTTACATTGGCTTCAATGGTGATGCGGAATTAAATATCGCTATTCGTAGCTTGCATTTAAAAGATGGATATTTGGATTATCAAGTGGGGGGTGGCATTGTATGGGATTCTTGTGCTGAATCTGAATACCAAGAAACTATCGATAAAGGATGCGCTATTCGCGAAACTATTGATGCATTATGTCTGAGATTATAATTATCAATGCTGGCCAAAAAGCTGAATTTCTTCCTACGGATTCAAGTTTCTGTCATGGCTACGCCCTATTTGAGACATTGCGTCTTGATTCCAAGCGACTCTTTTTCTGGAAAGAACACTGGGATCGACTCAAGTTTTCTGCGCAACAGCTCGGCATAAAGTGTGTGTTTGAGGAGTCCACGGTGCTTGCTGCAATTCGCGAGCTTGTTCAATCTGATAACATCAATGATGGAATTATCAAACTTTCACTGGGCAACGAACAATTATTTGTATATGCGCGCCCATCGCTACCCATACCACATGGACCAGTGCGTTTAAAATTGGATACGACTTGCCCCCTCAATGAGCATTCTCCAATTATAGGCTACAAGATGCATAATTATGCGGAGAATTGGCATCTACTCAAAATAGCCCGTGCGGATAATTATTATGATGTTTTGCGCATAAATACAGCTGGCTTTCTGTCTGAGACCGCTGTCGCGAATTTCTTCTTTATTCGCAATAATAGGCTACACTCTCCATCAATAAGCACGGGTGTGTTGCCAGGAGTGACACGCAAGGTAGTTTTGCATAATGCTCGCCTAGCAGAAATTGATACGCAAGAAGGAAGCTATTCGTTGGATGCCCTTAAAGACATAGATGCAGCTTTTATTACAAATGCATCTATTGGAATTATTCCAGTGGGTTCGATAGAAGGTGAAACTGTGCAGATTCATGCGTCCAGCGAGTCACACTCAATAGTCACTAAATTAATAGACCTTCTTGCCTTGGCTCAGAATAGAGACTTACTGCTATTATAATGAGTGATCTGCGTACATTTTTCACCAAACGGCGTTCCCTATTTCTCGGGCGTAATAGTCATATTGTAGGAATACTCAATCTCACTCCAGATTCGTTCTCAGATGGGGGTGATTATTTTGATATGAAACTAGCTTTACTGCACGCACACCAAATGGTCAAATCAGGAGCATCCATAATTGATATAGGTGGCGAATCAACGCGTCCTGGTTACGATCCAGTTACAGTAGAAGAAGAAATCAATCGTGTGGTACCATTTATAAAAAAATTTCGCCCACACACACAGGCTTTATTATCGATCGATACATCAAAGAGCGATGTTGCGGATGCTGCGCTCAAGGCTGGCGCAGACATAGTTAATGATGTATGGGGCGCGCAGCTAGATCCTAATATGGCGCAGGTCATAGCGAGTCATGGCGCTGCGTGTATTCTCATGCATAACCGTCCAACTGTACAGGCAGGTTGTGGTAATGTAATGCAAGCGGTGCGATCATTTTTGATGACTTCTACTAAACTAGTTAGACTAGCAGGAGTTCGCGAGGATTCCATAGCGCTGGATCCAGGTCTTGGCTTTGGCAAGACTTACGAAGAGAACTGGCAAATCATGCGACAACTAAGCGATCTTAAGGATTTGGGTTATCCTATACTTTTAGGGGCTTCGCGCAAATCTATGCTAGCTAAATTATTAAATAGAGAGCCCCCCAAAAGTCGTCTGAGTGGAACTCTAGCAACAACTGCGCTCGCCATACAGTCAGGAGTTGATTTTATTCGAGTGCACGATGTACTAGAAAATGTGGATTGTGCAGCCGTAATCGATCACTGTTTACGTTATGAATAAGACAACGATAGAATTAAATGGTTTAGTTTTTTACGCCTATCATGGCGCTCTAAAAGCTGAGTCAGAATTGGGGCAGCGTTTCAAAGTCGATGTCTCTTTACGTCTAGCAGACGGCCTTGACTTCAAGGACGACAACACGGAAGTTACAGTAGATTATAGCCAAGTTTATCGTACAGTTGAGTCTACTTTTACGGACTCACGTTTTCAGCTAATTGAGCGTGCTGCAGAGGCAATTGCCTCCGAATTACTTTCACAGTATAAAAAGATAGCAGAAGTGCGTGTACGAGTCGATAAGCCATCTGTTCCGGTCTCTTGTGTATGTGACTCATTTGCCGTGGAGATCATCCAATGCCGCTAAAAAAAGCGTATCTGGGATTAGGTAGTAATTTAGGAGACCGGCTTGGGCAGCTGCGTGCTGCATTGGAATTACTAGAGTTGAAGTACCCAATACATACGGTCTGCGTTAGTCCAATTTATGAAAATCGTGCAATCGGTATGCAAGGAGAGGATTTTCTAAACGCAGTAGCAGAAGTTGCTACCGAATTAGATCCACAAGACTTGCTTGATGCCTGCCTTTTCGTTGAATCTAGTATGGGTAGAAAGCGATTTGCAGAATGGACTTCTCGTACAATAGACTTAGACATACTCTTATACGAAAATATCGACTTTAAAACGGAGCGTTTAACCTTACCTCATCCGCATTTAACCAAGCGTGACTTCGTGATTCAGCCATTGTTTGATATTGCTCCTGAGCTATTAGTAGATGGAAGGTTACTGTGTGATTGGCTTAAAGATCTGACCGAAATAGGGTTACGAAAATATCCAAAACCTTTATCTGAAGACTTAAACTAATAGATTTTTGTATTGTTTAATTCAATGAAACCTACAGTTGAAATCGAGTATTGCATAGGTTGCCGCTGGTTACTGCGGGCAAGCTGGACAGCTCAAGAGTTACTAACAACATTTGAGGATGAATTAGGCGGAGTTAACTTACGTCCCTCTGCCAAGAGTGGTTGCTATGAGATTAGTGTCGACGGTAACTTGCTTTGGAGCAGAGAGAAAAATAGCGGATTCCCTGAGATGAAAGAATTAAAACAAAAAATCCGCGATCATGTGGCGCCAGAGCGCGACTTAGGTCACAGCGACATAAAGCAGCAAGATTGTGAGGCTAAATAAATATAGCTCTACCCTCGTCGAAGCGGCTAGAAAGCTAACGGATGCTGTTACTAAATTGAAGTTTTCTGAACCTACTGCTGTAGTTTATAACCCTTTAGACTATGCTAGTTTACCCCATGAAGACTATTTAAAAAGATATGGAGATAGCCCCAAGAAGATCCTTTTTATGGGTATGAATCCTGGTCCTTTTGGTATGGCGCAGACTGGCATTCCCTTTGGTGAAGTAAGTCATGTAAGAAATTGGCTAGGAATCTATGGGGAGGTTTTGACACCTAAAAATGAGCACCCAAAACGAAAAATTAAAGGCTTCGATTGTGCTCGTAGCGAAGTTAGTGGTCGACGATTCTGGGGAGCGATGAAGGAGCGCTTTGGACAAGCGGAGGCTTTTTTTGTCGATCATTTTGTTATAAACTATTGTCCATTAGTTTTCATGGAAGAAAGTGGTAGAAATATAACGCCAGATAAATTACCGAATAAAGAAGTTACTGCATTATATGCATCCTGTGATGCGCATTTACGCTCCGTAATACACTCTCTACAACCAGATTGGCTTATTGGAGTCGGTGCTTTCGCAGAAGCCCGAGCGCGTATTGCCCTAAGTAAAGAAGGCGTCCAACTTGGCCGAATCTTACACCCTAGTCCAGCAAGTCCAGTTGCTAATCGGGGATGGACAGCTCAAATGACTAAGCAAATGGAAGTTCTCGGATTGTGGTAGTACCTCAGTTTGTGCGTTTTCAAATTGTCAAACATCATAAAAAGCCTCAAACAGCTAGTCTTAATCCACATAATTGATAATATTAGACGCATGCAAATTACGTTACTTAAGTCGAAATTACTTCGTGCTCAGATAACAGACCGTGCACTTCACTATGAGGGCAGCTTGGCTATCGATGCCACTTTAATGAATCAGGTTGGATTGCTTCTATATGAGAAAATACTTGTTGCAAATATTACAAACGGTGAACGCTTTGAGACCTACGCCATCGAGGCGCCGGAAAGCTCGCATACTATTTCACTTAATGGAGCGGCTGCCCACAAGGGGCAGATAGGTGATCTGTTAGTTATTATGTCTTTTGCGCAGTTTGAATTGGCTGCTGCCGAAAAGTGGAAGCCAAAAGTACTAGTTTTAGCCGATTCGAATCGAACGGTTGTACGTGCAGATAATATTCAGATTGGAGTGGATGCTTTTGTGGCATCAAAGTTTGATGAGTAGGAAGCGCATTAATATCAGGCTAATGCAAGCTTACACAATTCGCTTGTCCTTATAGGACGTACATGGATGAATGACATTTGATGGTTCAGACTCGTCAACGCGAAGCGATTTTTAGCGTCTTGCAGGAAGCAGGTAGGCCACTTTGTCGTGAGGAAATCTTGCGCTTGGGACGCTCAAAGGTACCACGATTGGGTCCTGCTACGGTGAGTCGAGCAATTCGTGAACTCAGCAAAAAATTAGATATTATAGGCGTAGAATTTCCTGGGCAGCCGCGGCGCTATGAATTACCAGCTGGCGGTGAGCATCCTCATTTTATTTGCCGAGTGTGCAATAAGGTTTTTGACTTGCCTGTTGAGACCCAATTACCACTCGCTCAGGTACCCAGCGGTTTTGTCGTCAAGGGGGGTGAGATTATTTATTCGGGTGAATGCAGAGATTGTTCCACCACTTGTGATGTTTAAACATTCTACCTCCTGGCTTCCTGTATTCGTAGCAATTTTTCTTTTATTTAGTTGTGATTCGCCTGTTGATGAACATAGGGCACAGACCAATACCATAACAAATTTACGAGTTATCTCGCTCGCTCCTAGTCTAACTCAAGCAATATTTTCAGTGGGCGCAGAGGATCAACTAGTAGGGCGTACGGACTATTGCGAGTATCCTCCGAGTGTTCTGGAGCTGCCTTCTATTGGACGTCTCGACTTGCCTAGCTACGAGGCAATTTTGAATTTGAAGCCAGATTGGTTGATTGTTTCTTCACTCACTCCTCCTGCAGTCGTTGAGCGCTTGCGCAGTCTTGGTTTACGTGTGGATCATTTCACTGAAACTGGACTAGAAGGAATTATTGAGGTTTTACAAGCGTTGGGTCATAAGCTTGGGCGAATGGAAGCTGCAGAGAAATGTATTGATGAATTTAAAAGTACTCTGAATTATTATAGAAACAAAATTTCTAAGACTCCATCACATGATCGGCCTAAAGTCGTCCTACTATATGATATAGAGGCACTTTACAGTGCTGGCGCTGGAACTTTTCCGGATGATTTAATACAAATTGCTGGCGGCTATAATATAGCGAGTGAAGCAGCTTCATCTTGGCCTCAACTTAATTTAGAAATACTACTCGAGGCTAATCCAGATGTAATTTTTGTTACCTTTGATGGTAGTGAAATTCAAGACTTGCAATTAAGAAGGCGTATTTTGTCGTTACAAAAAGATCCCATATGGAGCCAAATAAACGCTATACGAAGTGGACGCATCCATCTAATATTCGAAGATTATTTTTCTATTCCAAGCATTCGCTCCCTTGAGGCCCTGCAGACTCTTAATCCAGCTATTAATCTATTATAATTATTAGTCTTCCTTGATGTTATACTATTAAATATAAACAGATACAGCTATATGAGGTTTAAAAAAAACTTGTTTTTAGACTTTGCTGTTAACCTAGCCACTCTTCTTAAACCTTGAATAAATAAAGATCACTACAATTTTCTAAGCTGCTTGTTATGTTAACTCTGGCGGGATAGACGGGACTCGAACCCGCGGCCTCCGGCGTGACAGGCCGGCGCTCTAACCAACTGAGCTACTACCCCTTTTGAACAGGAGAGGCAGAAACTAGTTTTGAGGGTTTTGAAGTCAAGCGATGTTTTCTAGTTTTTTGATGTAATGATCAAATTAGAATCTCTACCGTAAACTTAGTTTTGGGCAAAAATTCAAAGATTGGCAACCTACTAACAAGTATAGCACAAGTTTTTGATAGATAACGGCTGTTGCCAATTTCGTAAAGCTATATCATCTATTTTGGTATATATTTAAACATAATAAAGTGATAGGTGAGATTCATATTATTACTGGCGTAACTGCGGTCGGAAAAACTAACTACGCCCTAGAGTATGCAGAATCGCATAATGCCGAGATTATCTCTTGTGATGCTTCTTTAGTTTATAAAGGTATGGATATAGGCACAGCTAAGCCAAGCAAGCAGGAGCTATCGCGAGTACCGCATCATTTAATTGATATACTAGACGTACAGGAGTCATGCGACATAGTTACATATAATCAACATGCGCAAAAGGCAGTTGATACAATTATTGCTCGCGGAAAATCTATTGTTGTAACTGGTGGAAGTGGATTTTACCTGAAGAGCTTTCTTTCTCCTGTAGTTGACTTAGTAGTCGTACCTATGTCTGTTCGATCGGCTGTTTCCAAATTATATGCCGAGTCTGGGCTAGACGGATTACTAGACCATTTAAATCGAATAAACAAAGAAGGACTTGGTAAGCTTGATTGTCGTAACCCTCGTCGCGTGCAAAGAGCTTTAGAAAGATGTATGGCATCTGGTAAATCTTTGCCGCAATTACACTCTGAATTTGAGGCGCGCCCAAAGCCATATGCTTCCTACAGCAAGCGTCTTATTTTATTATCGCGGGAGCCAGATGACATACGATCACGAGTTGAGTTGCGTGCAGCGCAGATGCTACGCCAAGGCCTTATTGATGAGGTAGAAGGATTGATGGCTACTGGCATACAGAATAATCCAAGCGCGGCATCAGCAATTGGTTATCGAGAAACAATAAAGTACATAAACGGACAATTAAGCACAGATGAGTTACTACCATTAATAATTAAAAATACTATGCAATTAGTCAAGAAACAGCACACATGGTTCCGTTCGCAGATTCAAAAACCAGACGAGAGCATTCAATTAACTAATTAATAATGGGTCAATCGAAGCTACTGTTGACAGCAGTCGCAGCCTGATTACTAAAGTAAAATTTCGATGAGTAGTGGACTTAAATATCGTGTGTTAGTCCTTAACCGCCTTTGGCAAGCAGTTAACATTGTAGGCGTGCCACGTGCTTTCAGTTTGTTGTTACAGGACCATGCTAAGGTCATCAATACATTTGATGGTAGTTTTCAAATGATGGACTCAAATCAGTGGTTAGAGCTTAATGAATTAAATAGACCAAGTGAGGAGGAGGCTTTTGTGCAAACAGTTCGTCTACGCATACGTATTCCGAAGGTACTTTTGCTACGTCATTATGATCAATTGCCGTCACAAGAAGTTAAATTTACGCGTGAAAATCTGTTCGAGAGAGATAGTTATCGCTGTCAGTATTGCGGCAACGCCTTTAAAGCAGAGCAACTAAATATGGATCATGTAATTCCTCGTGATCGCGGGGGTCGTACATCTTGGGAAAATATCGTGACCTCTTGCATAAAATGTAACTCCCAAAAAGCAAATCGACTGCCCCATCAAGCTAGCATGCACCTAATTCGTAAACCAGAACGACCACGATGGCGCCCATTTATTAGTTCACTAATAGGACAAAAATATGACCACGACTGGGACCATTTTTTAAATATTAAGCAATATTAAATTACCTCCCGAAGATATTATCAGAGGAGTAAAATAACTGCAGATGTTGTTCGCTTAAGGTGCCAGTTAATTTGAACTGAAGTAAGTAATTTAGAGGATTTAGCAGCTTAATCGTCTTTTGTAGTCCAGTTGCCCTGCTATTGTTATTCCCAATTACATTACCAAATAGGTCGACGCCAAGATTCATGTCTAGCGCATAGTCTTTCAGTTGCATAGTTCCTGATGCTGTAACTGTAGATTGTGGACCGTTAATAGTAATTTTTTTGAAGTTCAATTTCTCATTTTCGATCGAGAACTGTCCGTTCATTTTATTAAGATTAAATGAGGTAAAGTTAAGAGGAGTATCTTGTAATAATGTGGAAAGTGGTCCGAGAACCGGAATCGATCCGAGGTTTGGGTCTTGAACTGTTAAGTCTCCATATCCCTCAAGCTTATATAAGTCATTTGTTGGGCCTTTGGCATGCAGGTTAATATTTATGCTAGAAGGTTGTTCGTCTTTGGTAACAGTTTTCTTAATTTTCTGATGGAGATCATTGTTCGCGTTTATACGAGTGAGTGCTACGTTATAGTCCGCATTCTTAAGTGACAACTGGGTGCAAAATTCGGGTGAATGTGTAGAATTTAAGATGTCTATACCTCCACTGCCATTGCCTGTAGCATAGCCGAAATAGAGTTCACGAATAGAGACTAAATCACGCGCACTAGTTAAATTAAAACGTAGATAATCAAGCGGATTGCCACAATAATTTACAGGGCCGTTAGAATCGATGGCGAGATGGAGATAGCTTTTTTTTTGGAACTGAGGATAGAAGCTTTCTCGAAACTGCGCACCACTAAATGAAATTGAAGCAGCTTGCTCAGAACTAAAAGATGCAAAGCTTGATTCTATTTTTTTACTAAATAGTTTACGTGCATATTTAATAGGTAATTTCGCATCTATATCATAGCGTATCGACGCTAGGCTTTGAATTTCATCACGAAATTGAGTGAATTGAATGTTACCATTTATATGACCGAATGGGCTTATAGCACTTAGCTGGCTGATTTCAGAGTAGTTATTTTGTCCTAGCAAAATCAGACTACCAGATGCAACAGGGACTGATTTGTAAGACAGATTTTCTCCTCTTATAGAGCCATAAAATGAGGTCCTAACAAATGGCTTTAAATCGCCAGCAATAATAAAGTCGCCATAGAGTAGACTATTTGAGTTGAACTCAAAATTATCATTAAAAATAGAGCCCCACCACTTAGGCATAATTTCATTATATTCATTTGGAATTATAAAACCTTTGAGTTCTGATTGATATGATTGGATTTTTGTATTCCACAATAGATTCATATCGAAATATTGATCGCTGCGATCAAAAGTTAGTGAGTTAACCTTCAGAGTAGTTCCATCATAATTACCGCTTATGTTCATTGAATCGAATGCAATACGTGCTAACTCAAGATTTTGTGATTTTACCTTATAGTTGATTTTATTTAGCTTAAGTTGTTCCTCTATTTGCACATTGAGCTTACAGTATGGCAGGGATAAAAAACGATATTCTGGTAGTTGTTGCTTTATATTATTGGATAATAGAGGTAATATATTTAAGTGTCCTTGTGCATCTAGGGTACCACTTAAGTCGGCTCTATCTATCGTGCTAGAAAGCTTTATATTCCCCAAAGCTGAATGAACGGATCCAATCAACTGAATTTCTGGGTATTGTATTGGATTAATGGTAAGATTAGAGTTAGTAATTTGGTAGTCTTGCCATATTGCCGAAGTTGTTGCGAAAGTGCACTCTGGCCAACGCCCTTTAGCTATTTTCTCTAAGTTAAACTCTTGGATTTTTCCTACTACTGATTCTATCTGTATATTCGATTGTTTACTTTTAAGTTGCTCAACTGAAAATTGAAGTGGTTCGGTATTAACAAATTGGCTTTCTTGAAGCTTCAAGTTAGTAGAAAGCTTAAAGTTTTTACCAGTTACGCCATCATACTTTATTTCAGGACTATAGAGTTGTGTTCCAATTATTAGTCCATCAGCTACACTTTTTTTCAAATTAAAGTAGATGCTTGGGGAATCAAATATCGAGGCGTAGAAATCGACTTTTATTAGCTCAGCAAATGCTTCATAAAAATTTTGGATTGGTAATGGAGGAAATTCTTTCACTTGCTTTATATTGTCGAATTCTAGATGCATTTCGCCATTTAGGCGCATGGTTTTTCGGACTGCTGCAAAGTTAGTAACACTATAAGATTTTTCTAATTTGCTTACTTTGAAACTAAGGCCTTTTAAGATCGTTTCGCTTCTACCGCTAGGGGAATAGATTGATGGTATTAAAAGAGTTCCATTTGAAAGGCTTACACTCTGTAAACTAGGCTTTAGTCTAAAGTTAGAAAAAAATTGAGCGCGCATGACAATTTTATCTGCCGAAAGTAAAGCGTTCGGATGATCTGACCAAGACAGCTTAGCTCTGTGTAATTCTAAGTCTCCATTCACGCGTAGACTAACTGCATCTGACTGAATATATATGCCGCCATATTCATATTGTTTTAACCATTTATTCACCCATGCCGATGGTATCAGAAGGCTTCCGTATGTGAGCATGCAAACGATAGAGATGCATTGGACTACAAGTAAAAGTAAAAGTAAGCTAGTTACACATACATGAATAAATAGCGGACCCTTTCTGCTGACTATTTGCGTTTGCATATTCTTTAGAATCAATAAGTAGGTAATTCTAAAATAGATTCTGGAGCAGGGAGCTTATCAATAGGCTTTGGATCTGGAACTTCATCACCCGTCGCCTCTGGTGGCATAATTGTATTTTGCTCGAAGGTATATATCGCATCAATTATGGATTGGGTGGTTTCAAAGATGGTTGCTTGATCTTCTGAGCCTCCTATCTGAACAGTGCCCGATAGGCGCTTAGAGAACACATAAGTACGAGTATCTAATTGGTTTATTGAATCACCCGGTAGTAAGACATCAGCACTTAAGCGGTAAATCCAAGGTACAGAACTCTCTGAATCTATAGAATAATTATAAGTAAACTCATTGAGTAGATATTTTTTAACAGTGAAGTCTCTGAGTTTTGCGAGTAGGACAAAGATTGCAGATTGCTCTTTTTCTGGTGCGCTTTCTAATACACTTTCCCATGAAGTTTTTTCAGCACTTAAAGATTTTTCAAATAGAAGCTGCCCAGTTTGAATATTTTCGAGCCGAATTGTTTGTATGCGAGCTGCTTGAGGCAATGAATCCAGTAATCGATTGCGATACATCAAAGGATCCAAAGGGAGTAACTCTAAGGTAGAGCGCCGGTCAATTTCGTAAATATATACTGACCCACTAGTGCGCGCATAGAGCTTATTATTTTTAGATTCAGGGGATGCTAGTTCTAGGGTGATTATTTCTTTAGGGCTTATTAATTTAATTGTTCTTTGGGGGTCGCTAAATCCTAACTGATTTAAATCTGTTGTAGTCGGAGCATCAGCTACGAAGCCAATAGCACGCAATTCGAGAAGATCATCTAGCAAATTCTTTATTAAAGCTGGGTCTGTGCGGTTCGGTTGTATGTCTGATCCCTTTTCACTGCGTATTACTTGCCATTCACCCTTCTCTAATTTTTGTAAGCGTATTTCCTGTGCTCCTTGGCCAATCTGAACTGTGTTTATTGCAGCTGGATCAAAACTCATGAAATTGCGCTCACGAAGAGCCGCCTGTGCTTCACGAAGTGCGTCAAAGGGTTCGGCAGGTAGTGTGAAAATTGTTGGATTATCCTCAAGTTTGGCGAAATATGCTGCTTCAGTGCCAACACTGGAGGGGGTCTTTATCCCAATTAATAAAGTTTGTTGTCGCTTATTGCCATGGATGGTTACTTCCATAAATGGTTCCTTAAGCCCTGTCAGAATAAGGTCATCGGTTTGTTGGAAACGAATCACTTTAACAGCGGTTAAACTATTAATGGCATTAGCAACAAGTACTGGGTCTGCCTGAGCGTTTAATGGAGCCTCAAATAACCAACCACTAGAGGTCCTGCCTAGTCGAACTTTTAGATCACTACCCCCAGAGTATGTTTTTATTTGTAGCTTAAGGGCATCAATCTCAAATACTGGTATGTTGAAAATAGACCGGCTTCGTAAATCACCTAGTTCGACCAATAAGCTGTCAATAACTTCTCGGTTGACTACATAAATTTTAGCATAATCTGGACCTAGCAAGTAAATATTTTCGCCTATTTCTGTAGTATTTCCAATGCTAAGCACTATCTGCCTTTCACCTCTTCCAATGATTAACTTAATTTTGGGCGTCGCTAATCCAAAATCTTCTAACGATTGACCACTGCGCTCGATTTCACTGACGAAGAAAGTAGCCTCTTCTTGTATGAACTGTAGTTGATTAAGTATGCGGTTTACAGCAAAGCTGTTTGCCTTCCACTGCAGTGGTTTTGTCAACATCCATTTGGATCCCTGCCGTTCAATTATTCGAACTTTATCTGGTATTTGTCCCCTCAGCTCAATACGGTCAGTTTCTATTACCGCAGTACTAATACATTCAGCAAGTCCGCCAATTTTCGTATCATAGGGTTCTTTACGATCATCAAGAAGTACGATCAACCCGAAGGCAAAAATATTCAGAGCAATAAGAATGTATGTTAACTGGAGTCGCATAGAATTTATCTGCGGCGGATTAAATAAACAGACAGACCAGTTAGAGCCACAACTCCAGGTAAAACTGCAAAAGTTGCTAGCATGTTTTGCAGCGCACTTTGACTCATGATAATTTCGTAGCTTTCTAGTGGCCGAGAGTGTATATTAAGTAGCTGACTCCGATTCAAGGACCAATTAATTGCGTTTATAAATAAGGTATAATTACCATACGTTTTGAAACGGTTATTTGCAATAAAGTCAGAATTACCAAAAGTAACAACTCGTCCTCCAGGTATTGATATACCAAGTTCTGTTCTAGCGCTACGCATGGAAGCAGTAGCGATGCTAACCGGTCCGGGGATGTCGCGATCGGCATCGTATTGAAGGGGGTTTTGCGTGCGAAAATCTCTTTCTGCCCAACTTTTTTTAGAAGTGCCGATTAGATAGTTCACTTTGAGACTTGGGTCTTCTGCAGCAAGTGGGTCTATTCGAATTGGTCGAGGCTGCCCAAAATAGGCGCTGCCCGCATATTCAAGTAAAAGATTACTTATTGGATGCTCGCTAAAATGTCGAATTATTAAGTCCCCAGATTGTGTTCGATATTTTGGATCGATATCGACTACAGCAAGGTCTTCAACCATTACTCCCCAATCATGAAATAAGTCATCCATCCCATGGATTCTTCCAGGATCTAAGAATATAATTAGTCGCCCATTTCGATCTCTTAAATAACGCCTTAATGTATCCACCTCTTCAGGTAGTAGGCTTGCTTGTGGAGATGCTATAACAACAAGATCCGCATCCCTTGGGACCCCAGCACTAAGGGTGAGGTCTAGGCTATGGCAGATATAGCTACGCTCACGTAGGAAATTGCCCATCTGAGATAATCCGCGCAGCGGATCAACTGAATCAAGGCGCATTTCACCATGACCACTTAAGAAATATAGTTTTAGAGCCTTCTTGTTTGTGACTTCTAAGATTGCTGAGGTAATTGCCTGCTCTCCTCTAAACGCTGAAGGCTTTCCTTCTGAAGCATTATAAAGTTCTGGTAGTTCAATTTCTATAACTTTTTCTGCGCATGCAACAAATAGGACGTTTTCTTTTTCTATCCCATAGCGATTCATTAGTTCACGCGCACGTCCGCGCTGTCGGTGTATATCGACGAATTCGACATTAATGTATGCTTTACCGTTGCGTCTTGAATTGGCTTGATATTCACGAGCTAACTTTTTTAGGTCTGATTGGATTTTAGCAATTTCAGGAATGTCAGAGTTATTGGGTAGAGTGATGATAATATGCACTTCCTCTGCGAGCCCTTGGATGTAAGCTTTGGATTCAGCCGCAAGGCTATATTTAGCATCACTAGTTATGTCATAACGCTTATAATAATTAGCTGCTAAATAATTTATTGCTACCGCTAGGCCTATGCTAAAAAGAATTTGTAAAGTAGTATTAACCGCTCGCAATCTACGAACAAAACTAAATTCGTGTTTCTGTTGCTGATCTTTCATGCTTTTGCTTTAATCACGAGAGATGCTAGGCCAAGCAGTAGTGCGCCTAAGCTTGTATAATAAATGATGGGTCGCGTGTCTATGATGCCGCGTGAAAAGTCGTCTAGATGATTGAATATTTGAAGGTATTCAACAATCTCGCGCAAGTAAACTATCAGGCCAGAGTCTGGATGCTCCAAAGTACTTAATTGTTGCCCGCCAATTATTATTATAAACAGCGCTGTAAAACTTAGCATACCAGCAACGAGTTGGCTGCGAGTAATGCTACTAGAGAAGATACCAATAGAAATAAATAAGATTCCACTGACTGTAATAAAGGCAAAACTACCAATGATGGGAGCTGTCTCTAGCAGTCTTCCACTAGCTGCTGCAACGGGGAAGAACTTATCTACTATAAGAGGATATCCTAGAGTCATGAACCATAAAAGTAGATAGAATAAATATGCGCCTGTGAATTTACTTAGAACTACAGAAATCCTAGAGGTCGGAGTGGTAAGAAGCGTATCCAATGTGCCGCTACTGCGCTCACCTGCAATACTTCGCATTGTCAATAGTGGAACAACAAAGAATGTAGGGATCCAAAACCCTTTAAAAAATTCTACATGTGGCAGCTCTTCTAAGGCGCTGTTAGCCATTTCATTTAATATAATCCAATACAGTAATCCCATAAGCGTGAGAAAAAGGAAGCTAGCAATGTAAGTGGCTGGGCTAATTAGAAGCATCCGTACTTCATGCTTTAGTAGTATAAGAAAATGACGCATGGCTAAATTTTATTATGCTTTTTTGCAGTCCGATTTTACAGTCCTTACTACATTAATTGATTCGATGGGTTTTGGTATTTCTATTGTTTCTTCCCAAGAGCGCTTGGTTGCCGCAAGAAATATTTCTTCTAGATTTGGTTCATTCTGGGTGAGGCTGTGTACGATACAATTTTCTGCATTATGTAGCGCTTGCAGAATCTGCGAACCCTGGATGGTATCATTCGCACATATCGTTAGTTTGTGGCGCTCTTGTTTTGCATCAGAATCATTAATGATATCAACCTGAATTCCTTGTTCTTTAAATTTTTTTAGTATTTCGATATTAGAGCCTTCGACTTCCAACAGAAAGCGATTCCCTGGAAGAAATTCTTCGCGTAACTCTCGTTTAGTGCCAGCTGCTACTAGACGTCCTTGATTAATAATAATTACACGGTCACAGCATCGTTCTATTTCCGGAAGTATATGGCTAGACAAGATAACAGTCATTCGGCCGCGCAGGCTGTCTATTAATTTTCGGATGCCTTGAATTTGATGTGGATCAAGTCCAATCGTGGGCTCATCCATAATAATAACTTTTGGATCTCCAAGTAACGCGTCAGCAATGCCAACGCGTTGCCGAAATCCTTTGGAAAGCGTGCCAATGATTTTTCGCCTAGCCGTGCGAGCAAGATCACAGGTTTCCATCGCGCGTTCCACTGCCTTGTGCAGGTTTTTTCTAGGCACTTCTTTCAGCCTTGCGCGGAAGCGCAAATACTCTACCACTCGCATATCGCTTGGTAGAGGATTGTTCTCTGGCATATAACCGATCTTACGTTTTATTTCCCTCGGGCTTTCCGCCACTGAAATACCGCTTATCCATGCGGCGCCCGAGTGGGCAGGAAGAATTCCACTTAGGATTCGCATCGTCGTGCTCTTACCTGCCCCATTCGGTCCAAGAAGGCCTACAATCTCGCCATGGTTGACTGTGAAACTGATGTTATGTATTGCAGTTACTGCGCCGAAGTGACGTGTTAGTTTACTGGCACGAATACTAAGGTTTGGCTTCATCTATCATATCGTTTATCGGGTTTTATTAATTTTATATAATTGTATATAGTTCTGTAGTAAAGTTTGCTGGGCATCAAGCCATGAGCGTCGTCCATATACTTTTAGTGTCTAGTAAAGATTCTGCTTTTCTTTAGTACAGCTATATCCGACTTTGTTTCTATAGATGATTACTACTACAAGAGAACTTTCACAGGCTTGCCAAGAGGCTAGGACTGTGGGGGCAGTCGGTATTGATACTGAATTTGTTTGGAGTCGCACATACTACCCTACTCTAGGAGTTGTTCAAATGGGCTATCCTAACGTGAAGCCAGCCTTAATTGATGCAATGGCTATCGATGATTGGAGCCCTTTTGCGAAGTTAATGGCAGATATGAAGACGGTTAAAATTCTCCATGATGCCCAGCAGGACCTTACTATACTGAAGCGCGCTTGTGGAGCTTTTCCAAAAAACATTTTTGATACTCAGCGCTGCGCTGGCTTTGTAGGACTATCGTCAACAATCTCATTAAGAGATTTACTAAAGAGTTTGCTTAAGATTCGTGTAGACAAGACGGAAACACAGTCAGATTGGCTAGCTAGGCCACTTACGGATGCACAGCTTGTCTATGCAGCTGATGATGTAGCTCACTCTATTGAGTTGATGGAGCATATATTGAAGAAAGCCGATGTTTTAGAGCGACGTGACTGGATACTCAATGAAATGGAGTATTATGAGCAAGAGTCACTTTATGAAGAGTCAGACCCAGACTCCGAAATGCCACGTGTTCGTGGAAGCGGTGCATTAACCCACAAGCAGCGCAACGTTTTACGATGTCTAGGCGCATGGCGAGAGAGGAGTGCGCGCCGCCGCAATCTTCCGCGAAACTTCATCCTTTCCGACGATGCTATCGTATCGCTCACAAAGCGCTTACCTGATTGCGCACAATCAATTAGACCAATGAAAGGTCTTACCGAAAAGACATTACAGCTCAATCGCAGTAAAATATGGGCTGCAATTGAGCGTGGTGTGAGTGGGGACTTACCAGAACTGCCCAATGGCAATGCACGCGCTGTATCTTGCGATGATGGATACGAAGCACGCGTCGACTTTGCATTGGCTTATATTAAAGGTATTTGCATAGCTGCAAAAGTAGATCCTGCTTTGATTGGAAATCGTTCGGAAATTACTGCACTGGTGCTAGGCGCACCTAATTTGAATCCGCAGAATCATCGAATCCTTCAGGGCTGGCGAGCTGATTTCTGCGGGCTCAGTCTTCTCAAATTACTTAGCGGTAAAGGTAGCTTGTCTATCGATCCTAACTGCAATCTGCCGATGCAAGTCGATTAAATCTTGCAATACTCATAGCCTTCACATGTTGCCAGTATTCTTAAATCACAAAGATTTGTTTACAAAATAGGAGCTAGATCAGCAGCGAAGCAAAAAAGCGCACATTCTTAGTGCAACATATGTACAGCCGAGTCACTTAACAATTGATTGTGAAATACACCAAAAAATTAATTTAATTTTAGGTCAGTGATGAATGCAATCAGTTAGAGTATTTGCATATAAGGTTGCTATAAAATCATGTATATATTATTAATATGACTAATAATATAATAAAAAATTAGTACATTATGCGTAGAATTAATTTAAAAATACTTTTTTTATATCGATTTAATGGGTATATTGCACAATTCTATATCTAGATTGCACTTTAATATGTGTTGCTTATAAAATTCTATTAAAATGATAATTATCATGTAATATATATTTGACATGTACGATTGGGTAAAAAAACAATTACAGCAACAATCTGGGGTACGTTTGCAGCAGCGAAAAGCTTGGTGGAGAGCGTTACAGTGGTATTTTGGTTATTGTTCCAAAAAAAGTCTTGGGGATCCTTTCGATTTAGAGAATGGAAATATATTTCTGGAGGATATTAAATTACAGAAAACTGGCTTATCAGAACATATAGAAGAGTGGGCTCATTTAGAGGACACTCTAAATTGGTTCTTTTCTGAAGTAGCAGCTTTAGACATTGCTGGGCAGAATATGCGTACTGCGCTTCGATCACAGAATATGGCCTACAGCACGGAAAAAGCTTACATGGGTTGCTTGCGTCGTTTTCAGGCTTATATCTATCCAGCCGATGCGATGCGCACTCAAGGTAGTGACGTGATCTCTTATTTAGAGCACTTAAAAGAGAGAAAAGGTCTTTCTGCTTCAGCTCAGCAACAATCGTATCAGAGTTTAAGCTTTTTTTTCTCACATGTGCTAAATTTTGAGGCTCCGAAGTATTTTATTCATACAGTTTCTCTAAATAATGTTTCTAAGAAGCAGGTACCTTCGGTTTTATCCAAAGGTCAATTATTTGAGTTATTTGAGCTATTACCAAGTCGCTTTAGGTGCATGGCACGTTTGCAATATGGCTCTGGTTTGCGGACTATGGAGCTATTGCGTTTACGAGTTCGTGATATAAATTTTGATCAGCGTCGACTGTCCGTTCGTAGTAATCCTGCAAAAGTTCATGTATGCCGTACTACTTTACTCCCAGATGCATTAGCAAGCAGCATGGATCTACAATTAAATCGTGTTCGTCGTATGTATACCGAAGATCTTTCCGTGGGTTATTTAGGTACTTCTATGCCTCCAAGATTGGCGAAAGCTTATCAGGCTGCCCGTAAAGAGTGGAAATGGCAGTATGTTTTTCCGCATAGTCGACTCACCGATGGTATACGCAATCACGTTAGGGAGAACTCTTACCAAAATGCTATGCGCTCAGCAGCTAAGAAAGGGGCTATGCCAGAGCGTTTGGTTACCCCACGAGCTTTGCGTCAGAGCTTTGCAACTCATATGTTAGAAAATGGAGCGGATATCCTTAAAGTACAGCAACTACTAGGTCACGCTTCAGTAGAAACTACACGTATTTATTCACAGCTTACAAAAAAGTCACTTGGCATGGTCAGTCCTTTGGATAATCTCAACAATATATATGCATAAGGCCGATATTGTTACAATTTTAGAAGATATCGCAGTTCTTTTGGAGCTAAAGGGTGATAACCCCTTTAAGATTCGTGCCTATTTGAGTGGAGCTCGCGCCTTAGAAACGATGGAAGAAGACCTTGATGAATTAATTGCGCGCGGAAATCTAGGTGCAGTACAAGGTATTGGCACTGCTTTGGTTGACAAGATTGAGACCCTCCATGCGACTGGTGAACTCGAGTATTATTCGAAGCTTCGTGCTTCGATATCCCCTGGCTTGATTGAGATGTTAGAAATTCCGGGTCTTGGGGGAAAGAAAGTCAAGCGACTACATGATGCAATTGGTATTGATACCATTGCTGATTTGCAAGCAGCTTGCCAGGAAGGAAGAGTGGAATCGCTAAAAGGATTTGGGAAAAAATCTGCGGAAAAGATATTAAGTGGAATTATCAACCGTGCGTCTTATGCGAAGCGTCATTTATGGTGGAAAGCAGCAGAAATTGCCAAACCTATACTTGAGAACTTACGAAGATTACCTGAAGTGGAACGTGCTGAAGTAGCAGGAAGTTTACGTCGCTTGCGAGAAACAGTTGGAGATATCGACTTTATAGTAGCCTCCTCAAATGCTGCACCTATAATGGAATGGTTTACGAGTCAGGCAAGCGTTTGTGAAGTAACTGCTCACGGTAGTACGAAGTCTAGCGTACGCTTTGAGAATGGCTTACAAGCGGATATACGCGTCGTTTCAAGCGAGCAATTCGCTTTTGCACTGCATCATTTTACTGGGTCAAAAGAGCATAATGTTGCGCTGCGGCAGCGAGCTTTGTCACGAGGATATAGCTTGAGCGAGTGGGGACTTCAGCCAAAAGAAGGAGCAGCAGTGCCGCTTATATCCAGCGAGGCTGAGCTGTTTGAATTTCTTGGGCTTGCGGAAATCTTGCCCGAACTTCGTGAGGGTATGGGAGAGTTAGATGCAGGTGAAGCGCGGATCTTGCCTAAACTAGTCACTGCTCAAGACATACGCGGCGTTTTCCATAATCATACTACCGCTTCGGATGGTCGCGCAACAATCAGTGAGATGGCGAGCGCAGCGCAGCATTTAGGGTTCGACTATATTGGCTTAGCGGACCATTCCAAAGCGAGCTTTCAAGCGAATGGTTTGGATGATGTAAGGGTACTTAAGATGGTTGATGCTGTGAACCAATTTAACCAATCTGGCGAATCGCCAGTGCATGTATTTGCCGGTATTGAGTGTGATATATTACCAAACGGGACCTTAGACTTAGAGGATGCTACTCTTGATGCCTTAGACTATACCGTTGTGTCAGTTCATTCATCTTTCACACAATCCAAGGCAGAAATGACCGCGCGAGTGATCCGCGCAATTGAGCATCCAGCTACTACTATGCTCGGACATCCAAGCGGACGTCTGTTGCTTCGTCGTGAAGGATACCAAATTGATATACATAAAATAATTGATGCGGCCATTGCAAATCAAGTAATTATAGAAATCAACGCGAACCCGCATCGACTGGACTTAGATTGGCGTTATTGGCGACGCGCAGCGGAGCGTGGGTTGATCTGTGCGATTAATCCGGATGCGCACAGCACCGAGGGCCTTGAGTATTTTAGAGCGGGATTGAATATCGCGCGTAAAGGGTGGCTGAATACTTCGCAAATTTTAAATTGCCGTAGCGCGAAGGCCGTGCAGCAGTGGTTTAAAGTGCGCCGCTAACTTTGCCTTGAAATTTATCCTAAGTTATTCATAGTCATTGTAAAAATATATACAATTGTTCGCGCTTGTTGCACTGCGGACTCGGGTTTCAGCCCGTTGGTAGCTTAGATAACCCCCATCCTGAGCACACCTTTAGACTACAGGTACATATGAATTTAGATATATTAATAGGG